>CAKSXW010000012.1 GCA_934518555.1 uncultured Faecalibacterium sp.
GCTGCCCACATGACCTGGAACAGCTGGCACATGGGCGGCATTGAGCGCAAGGCCATTGCCCAGGGCTTTTCCTTCTACTCCCCCATCCGCTACTCGGAGCTGCCCCGTTACTACCGGGAGAGCCAGGACCCTGTGGACGTGGCGGTGTTCCAGGTGACCCCCATGGACCAGCACGGCTACTTTAACTTTGGCCCCAGCGCATCCCACCTGGGTGCTGTGTGCGAAAAGGCCAAAAAGATCATCGTAGAGGTCAACACCAATATGCCCCGGTGCCTGGGCGGCATGGAGAACTGTGTGCACATCTCCCAGGTCACCGGCATCGTGGAAGGCACCAACCCTCCCATCGGCCAGATGGCTGCCGCCGGTGCTGCCACTGAGGTGGACCTGAAGGTGGCCAACCTCATCGTGCCCCAGATCCCCAACGGTGCCTGCCTGCAGCTGGGCATCGGCGGTATGCCCAACGCCATTGGCGGCCTCATCGCCCAGAGCGACCTGAAGGACCTGGGCGTCCATACTGAGATGTATGTGGATGCCTTTGTGGACATTGCCAAGGCCGGCAAGATTAATGGCAGCTGCAAGCAGCTGGATAAGGGCCGCCAGGTCTACGCCTTTGGTGCCGGCACCCAGAAGATGTACGACTACCTCAACGACAACCCGGAGTGTATGTCTGCCCCGGTGGATTACACCAACGACATCCGCAGCATCTCTGCCCTGGACAACTTTATCTCCATCAACAACGCTGTGGACATCGACCTGTTTGGCCAGGTGAACGCCGAGAGTGCCGGTGTGAAGCACATTTCCGGCGCAGGCGGCCAGCTGGACTTTGTGCTGGGTGCTTACCTTTCTAAGGGCGGCAAGAGCTTTATCTGCCTGTCCTCCACCTTCTTTAATAAAAAGACCGGTCAGCTGGAGAGCCGCATCCGCCCCACCCTGGAGAACGGCAGCATTATTACCGATACCCGCGCCAATGTGCACTACCTGTGCACCGAGTACGGCTGTGTGAACCTGAAGGGCCTGACCTCCTGGGAAAAGGCCGAGGCTCTGATCAGCGTGGCACACCCGGACTTCCGGGAGCAGCTGATCCAGGAAGCAGACAAGCTGCACATCTGGCGCAGAAGCAATAAAATCTGATAAGCGTCGAAGGGCATCCTGCAGCCCCCGACGGGAATGGAGCTTGCCATGATCGACAAAAAACCGCACATCAAACCCTATCTTTACGGGATGCTAGCCGGGTTTGGGGCCATCTCTCTCAGCATCATCTTCTTCTTTCTGATCTACCGCTTTGACGGCTTTGGGGACGCCATCTCCACCCTGACAGGCATCCTGATGCCCTTTATCTACGGTGCCGTCATCGCCTATCTGCTGAAGCCGGTGTGCAATACCATCGAGGGGCTTTTGCAGCGGTTCATCCCGGGAAAGATGAAGGGCCTCATCAACGCCCTTTCGGTGGCCCTTACCATCCTGTTCGGGCTGCTGCTGGTGTACGCCCTGTTTATGATGATCGTGCCCCAGCTGATCACCAGTGTCACCACCCTGTACTACACGGCCCAGCGGAACTTTGCCAAGTTTGTCCAGTGGGCCAACCATGTGGAGTTCTTTGAGCAGAACGCCCAGATCATGGATCTGCTGAACTCTGCCTACGACACCGTCAGCACCAGCATCGACACCCTGGTCAAGACCAAGCTGCTGCCCTCCATGCAGAACATCCTCAGCGGCGCAGCCCTGGGGGTGCTGAATGTGGTGGTGGTGCTGAAGAACCTGGTCATCGGCATCATCGTGGCCGTGTATATGCTGGCCAGCCGCAAGCGGTTCGTGCAGCAGGGCAAACTGGTGCTGTACAGCGTGGTAAAGCCCCGGTGGGCCAGCCTGATCACCGAGGAGCTGAAGTACGCCGACCGGATGTTCGGGGGCTTTATCAACGGCAAGATCCTGGATTCTGCCATCATCGGCCTGCTGTGCTATATCGGCTGCCTGATCTTCAAGTTCCCCAGTGCCCTGCTGATATCGGTGATCATCGGTGTCACCAACGTGATCCCCTTCTTTGGGCCCTTTATCGGTGCCGTTCCGGCTACGTTGCTGATCCTGATCCAGAACCCCATCAAGGCCTTGTGGTTCGTGCTGTTCGTGCTGGTTTTGCAGCAGCTGGACGGCAACATCATCGGACCCAAGATCCTGGGCAACACCACCGGCCTTTCCAGCTTCTGGGTGCTGTTTGCCATCCTGCTGTTTGGCGGCCTGTGGGGCTTTGCCGGTATGATCGTAGGCGTGCCCCTGTTTGCGGTCATCTATGACGTGATCAAAAAGCTGGTGTTCCACGGCCTGGAGCACAACCAGGAACTGGAGCTGGTAAACGCTTACCACGACCAGTTCGGGGACCCGGAGGACCCGGCTCCGGCTGCAGACGCCCAGCCCAAAAAACAGTAACTTCTCCCCTGCCCCGTGCCCTCTCGGCACGGGGCTTTTGTTTTGCAGCCGCAACCACAACAGCAAAGGCCCCGTGCATTTCTGCACGGGGCCTTTGCTATCTATGGATTATGATATACCTGCCTGTTACTTTTCAATGGGCTGACCGGGCTTCCAGTCCTTGTAGTTCTCGTACCGACTCTCCCGGACCTTGTGGTGAGACCAGACCTCGTCAGCGGTGGGCTGCCAGTTGGCGGCGTAGCTCTTGCACTTCTCGCACAGGTGCTCCACGGTCTCCGGGGACTGGAGGTCGGTGCTGTGGGCACCGGTCTCGTGGACCATCTTTTCCAGCAGCTCCGGGTTTTCCAGCATGGGGCAGGGACGCAGGTGGTTCTTGTTGAAGGGCTGGCCGTTGTGGTAAGCCATGAACAGGGGGCTGTGGAGGATCTCCAGGATGGACTGGTCATGGATGTTGGCGTTGGAGTAGTGGATGAACACACAGGGCTCTGCGTCACCGGCAGAGTTGATGTGGAAGTAGTTGCGGCCGCCGGCAATGCAGCCGCCCACGAACTCGCCGTCGTTCTGGAAGTCCATGGGGTAGAAGGGGATGTCGCAGTCCTCAGAGCGCAGGTACCGGATGCGGTCGATCATGTACTTGCGCTGTTCCGGGGTGGGCATCAGCTCCGGGGCAGCCTCGTTGCCCACCGGCATATAGTGGAAGTAGAAGCCGAAGTGGGCCCCCTTGTCGCACAGGAACCGCATGAACTGGTCGTTGGTAACCGCCTCGATGTTCTGGCTGGTGTAGCAGATAGAGGTGCCAAAGAGAATGCCGTATTTCTTCAGCAGGTCCATGGCGTGCATGACGGCGGCGTAGTGGCCCTGGCCCCGGCGGGCGTCGTTGGTCTCGGGGGTGCCCTCAATGGACAGCATAAAGGCGATGTTGCCCAGACGCTGCACTTCCTGGCAGAAGGGCTCGTCAATGAGGGTGGAGTTGGTGTAGATGGCAAACTGCACGTCGTTGTGCTTTTCAGCCAGCTTCAGCACGTCCTTCTTCCGCACCAGGGGCTCGCCGCCGGTGAGCATATACAGGTACACCCCCAGCTCCTTGCCCTGGGTGACGATCTTGTCCATGTCCTCAAAGCTCAGGTTGTTCTTGTGGCCGTACTCGCCGGCCCAGCAGCCCACGCAGTGCATATTGCAGGCGGAGGTGGGGTCAAACAGGATCAGCCAAGGGATGTTGCACTGGTATTTGACACGGTTTTCCCGGATGGTCTTGGTGCCCCGGAAAAAGGCCTCGTAGCCCAGGTTCAGGGCAGTGGTGCGGGCCACATGGGGGTCGGTCTGGTCCAGCACGCAGTTGATGAGCTTGGACCACTTGCTGTCGGGGTCCGACAGGATGTTCTTGGCCTGCTGGTAGGCCTCCTCGCTGAAGGAGTCGCCGTAGAACTGCTTAGACAGGTCCACTACCTGACCGATGGTCTTTTCCCGGTCATTTTCCATGTGAGAGAACAGCACGTCCACCATCTTACTGACGGCAGCACGCTGCATTTTATGGGTCAGACTTGCAAACGAACTATTCATAATTTTTCCTCCAAACTGGTTCTTTGGATCATCCTTTTCTCTTGACGCTATGGTATCACAGCCCCCTTTCCCAGGCCATAAGCAGAAAACACGCCGTGATGGAAAACCCATCACAGCGTGTTCTTTGATAAAAACCCGGGCATTTTTGCCGGGCCCCGGTCATTATGTTTCGTCCTGCTCCTGCAGGGGTCGGTTGCTGGCCAGGCGGCACAAGGCCCGGCGGAAGTCTCCGTGGATCATGGCACTGAGGCGGCTGGTCATTACAGTGGGGTCCGCCTTCATATCCCGGCGGATCCACTCCAGCACCATGCCCACCAGGGCGTACTTGTAAAAATCCACCACGAACTGGCGGTCGGCGTCCTGAACGGTGATGTCCTGGCATTCCCGGTCCGCAAACTCCCGGAGCATAGGGTCCAGCAGTTTATAAAGGTACTGTTCCACCTGCTCCCGGCCTACCGACCGGTAGACGTTGAGCACAAGGGTCTTATTGTCTTGCAGCTGGTGCAGGATATCCAGATAGGCCTCGTTCCACGTTTCAAAGCTCCGGCGGCCTTCCATCGCCTTGGCGGCATCCTCTGCAAGGATCCAGTCCACCAGGTCGTAGATATCTTTAAAATGGTAGTAGAAGGTCATGCGGTTCACGCCGCAGTCCTCGGTAATGTCGTTGATGGTGATCTTATTCAAAGGCTTCTGGAGCAGCAGCTTTTTCAGCGAGGCCTCCAGGGCCCGTTTTGTCGTCTGGGACACAAAAACCATCCTTTCCGGCAGGGGCTGGCCCTGCCCTCTATGGTGAAATCATCGCAAAAACTGGTTGAACTCATTTTACCGCAATAGCCTACCAGATTTCAAGGCTAGTTTTTGGACAACTCTTGAACTTTTTGTGCACAGCCCTGCCCTTTTCCGGGGATGCGACCCGGGGTTTTGTGGAAATGTTCCATATCATTTGGGGCTGGCTGCCATAAAAAACCAACATTCCGGCCCCGGCAGGAGGGGGGTTGGGGGCAAAAAAGCGGCAAGGGCCTTGATTTTACCGCCCCGGATGCTTACAATGGTTGCAGGCAGGAACCGCCTGCCACAGGGAGGGTATGATCTATATGATGGAAACCATCGGTTTTTTGGGCTGCGGCAACATGGGCGGTGCCATTGCACGGGCCGTGTGCAAGGCTGCAGACCCTAAACAGGTATATCTGGCCAACCGCACCGCCGCCAAGGCCCAGGCATTGGCCCGGGAGCTGGGCTGTAAGACTGCTACCAATGCTGAGGTAGCCTCGGAGTGCCAGCTGATCTTTCTGGCGGTAAAACCCCAGATGATGGAGTCTCTGCTGGAGCCCTTGAAGTTTATCCTGGCGGAGCGACCGGACCGCTTTGTGCTGTGCAGCATGGCTGCCGGGCTGTCCATTGCCCGGATCCAGGAGATGGCCGGGGAGGATTACCCGGTGATCCGCATGATGCCCAACACCCCGGCCTCTGTGGGGGCCGGCATGATCCAGTATTGCTCCAGCAACGTGACGGCTGAGGAGGAGGAGGCTTTTTGCCGCCTGATGGCCCCGGCAGGGCGGCTGGACGCTGTGGCAGAAGGCATGATGGACGCTGCCAGCTGCGTATCCGGCTGCGGCCCTGCCTGGGTGTACCAGTTCATTGAGGCTCTGGCCGACGGCGGCGTGGCCTGTGGGCTGCCCCGGGCCAAGGCCCAGGAGTATGCCGCTCAGATGGTGCTGGGCAGTGCCAAGCTGGTGCTGGAAAGCGGCAGCCACCCCGGTGTGCTGAAGGATGCGGTGTGCAGCCCCGGCGGCAGCACCATCCAGGGGGTCCGGGTGCTGGAAGAAAAGGGCCTGCGTGGTGCCGTGATGGACGCCGTGCTGGCCGCATACGACAAAACAAAGGAAATGGGAAAGGGTTGAATACACCATGCGAATCGTTGTGAAGGTAGGTACCTCCACGCTGGCTTACCCCACGGGGCGGCTGAACATCCGCCACGCCGAGCAGCTGGTAAAGGTGCTGAGTGATCTGAAAAATGAGGGCCACGAGATGATCCTGGTGTCCTCCGGTGCCATCGGCATGGGCGTGGGCAAGCTGTCGCTGCCTGCACGGCCCACCGACACCGCCAGCAAGCAGGCCTGCGCTGCTGTGGGCCAGTGCGAGCTGATGTACACCTACGACCGGCTGTTCAGTGCCTACGACCACACGGTGGCACAGATCCTGCTTACCGGGGTGGACGTGGAGCACACAGAGCGTCGGGTGAACTTTCAGACCACGCTGAACCGGCTGCTGGAGCTGGGGGCCCTGCCCATCATCAACGAAAACGACACGGTGGCCACCGACGAGATCACCTCCATCGGTGACAACGACACCCTGGCGGCCATTGTGGCCTGCTGCGCCCACGCAGACCTGCTGGTGCTGCTGAGCGACATCGACGGCCTGTACACCGCCAACCCCCACACCCACCCGGATGCTGCTCTGATCCCGGTGGTGGACCAGATCACCCCGGAGGTGCTGGCCCTGGCTGACGGCGCAGGCTCGGCCCTGGGCACCGGCGGCATGGCCACCAAGCTGCGAGCCGCAGGCATGGTCACCGGCAGCGGTGCCGACATGGTCATTGCCAACGGCGCACACCCTGAGCTGCTGTACGAGATCGCCGCCGGGCAGCCTGTGGGCACTCGCTTTAAAGGACACAAGCAGGAGGACCGCACATGACCACACAAGAGATCCTGGAAGCCGCCCGCAGCGCAAAGACCGCTGTGGCCCTGGCCGACAGCCAGACCCGTAAGCAGGCGCTTTGGGCCATGGCAGATCAGCTGTGCCACCCGGAATGTATGCAGGCCATTCTGGCCGCCAACGCCGAGGATATGGCCGCTGCAAAGGGCCAGATCAGCGAGGTGATGCTGGACCGTCTGGCCCTGACCCAGGAGCGCATCGGGGCCATGGCCAAGGGCATTCTGGAAGTGGCAGCCCTGCCGGACCCGGTGGGCCGGGTGCTGGCCCGGGTGGAGCGGCCCAACGGCCTGGTGATCGAAAAGACCGCCGTGCCCATGGGCGTTATTGCCATCATCTACGAGAGCCGCCCCAATGTTACCAGTGACGCCGCTGCCCTGGCCGTCAAGAGCGGCAACGCCTGTGTGCTGCGCTGCGGCAAGGAGGCTTGGCGCAGTGCCAACGCCATCGTGGAGGCCCTGCGCCGGGGCCTGGCAGAAAACGGCCTGCCGGAGGCTGCCGTGAGCCTCATTGAGGACACCACCCACACCTCTGCCAACGCCCTGATGACCGCCGTGGGCTATGTGGACCTGCTGATCCCCCGGGGCGGTGCCGGGCTGATCCGGGCCTGTGTGGAAAACGCCAAGGTGCCCTGCATCCAGACCGGCACCGGCATCTGCCACGTGTATGTGGACGACACCGCCGACCTGGACATGGCCCTGGACATCATCGAGAACGCCAAGGCCAGCCGCCCCAGCGTCTGCAACGCCGAGGAGGTGTGCCTGGTGCACCAGGCCGTGGCAGCAGAGTTTTTGCCCCGGCTGGCCCAGCGTCTGGGGCCGGACCGCACTGCCCGGGGCCTGCACCCGGTGGAACTGCGGCTGGACCCCCGGGCCGCCGCCTTTGCCCCCGGCACCCCGGCAGGGCCGGAGGACTTTGACACCGAGTTTTTGGATTATATCCTGGCTGTCAAGGTGGTGGACGACGTGGACCAGGCCATTGCCCACATTGCCGCCCACTCCACCGGCCACAGCGAAGCCATCCTTACCCAGAACGACGGCCACGCTGCTAAGTTCACCGCCGCCGTGGACAGTGCTGCTGTGTATGTGAACTGCTCCACCCGGTTTACGGACGGCGGCGAGTTCGGCCTGGGCTGCGAAATGGGCATCTCCACCCAGAAGCTCCACGCCCGGGGCCCCATGGGTCTGGCAGAGCTGTGCAGCTACAAATATATCATTCACGGCAGCGGACAGATCCGCTGAGCCATCGCTTTTCTGAACTGAAAAGGTTTTTCCCTGTGCAGGCCGAATGTCCGACATCGGCCTGCACTTTTTTTCGTTTTCCATGGAATGTTTTTGCATGGCGTACAGGAACTGAAAATTCTTTCAATTTTTTTGTATCAATCGTGACTAGGTATGGATGATTGTATCCATCTGTTCTCTGTTTTCGCCAAAGATAAAGTAATACTTTCTCCTTTTTTCTTGCAAAAACGGCAATATTTTACTTGACAGGCCCTTTTCTCTGCGATAAAACTATAGTGGAAGGATTGATATCGATTTCACGGTTACTTGTCGGACCTCTTGGAACTGCACACTCCAGGAGAACAGCGACACGCCGCACACACCTACTATAATGAGAAAAAAGGAGAGAGCACGATGACTATCGCCATTCTTGCACACGATTCTCGCAAAGAGCTCGCTTTGCAGTTCTGCACCGCCTACACTGCCATCCTTTCTAAAAACACTGTCATTGCCACCGGTACCACCGGTCGGATGTTAGCCCAGACCACAGGCCTGCCTGTTCATTGTTACCTCTCCGGGAAGTTGGGCGGTGTGCAGCAGATCACCTCTCAGGTAGCCTGCGACGAAGTGGACCTGGTGCTGTTTTTCCGGGATCCCCTGCGGGCCGAGGCTTCCAGCCTCATCGAGCAGAACCTGCTGCGGCTGTGCGATATGCACGGCGTACCCATTGCCACCAACATTGCCACCGCCGAGGTACTGCTGCGGGGCCTGGACCAGGGCGACCTGGATTACCGGGAGGGGATGCACCCCTCGGTGCCTGCCCCCATGCCTGCCGCAGAGCACCGGGTGGTGTGCTGAGTTTTTGTGTATAGAGGGAAAGAGTTATTATAAAGGGAACAGCACTGTGGGAGGCCCCACAGTGCTGCTTTTTTGTCTGCCGCCCCCAAAGGGCGCAAAAAGCCCTGGGCATTGCCATTCCGGCAGCCCAGGGCTTTGGTATTTTTAGTCTTTAAAATAGGCCTTCTGGATAGCCAGCAGCACCCCTGCCCGGCTGGCGGCAAAGTTCAGGCCGCCCTGCAGGTAGCAGGTGTAGGGCTCCCGGAGGGGGCCGTCGCAGGACAGCTCGATGGTACTGCCCTGGGTAAAGCTGCCGCTGGCCATGACCACCTCATCGGTGTAGCCCGGTTCCGGGCTGGGTTCCGGGGCAGCGTAGCTGTCCACAGGGCTGGCGGCCTGGATGCCCTGGCAGAAGCCAATGAGGGCATCGGCGGTGCCTGCGTCAAAGCAGGTGACGATGTCGTTGTGGTCCTCACAGTACCGGGGCACCGGCTGCTTGCCCAGCAGCTCCAGCATACACTGGGCGTAGATGGCGGTCTTGATGGCCTCGCACACCACGCCGGGGGCGTAGTAGAAGCCCAGGTACATATCCCGGGGAGTTTCCAGGGTGCAGCCCAGCTCCTTGCCCAGGCCCGGGGCGTTGAGGCGGTAGGCGCACAGCTCCACCAGATCCTTGCGGCCTGCAATGTAGCCGCCGGTGGGGGCAATGCCGCCGCCGGGGTTCTTGATCAGGCTGCCCACCACCAGGTCGGCTCCCACCTGGCAGGGCTCCTGGGTCTGGGTGAACTCGCCGTAGCAGTTGTCCACAAAGATGATGATCTCCGGGTTTGCGGCCCGGGCGGTATCAGCGATCTTGCGGATGGTGTCCAGGTCAAAGGCGTTGCGCTGCAAATAGCCCCGGCTGCGCTGGATGTGGCACACCTTGGCCCCCGGGGCCTTTTGGGCGATCAGGTCGTAGTCCGGGGTAAAGTCCGGCTTCAGGGGGGCTTCGTCATAGTTTACGCCGTAATCCATCAGGGTGCCGGTACCCTTGCCCTTGCCGTCCAGGCCAATGACCCCTTCCAGGGTGTCGTAGGGCCGCCCGGTGGCAGCCAGCAGGGTGTCGCCGGTGTGCAGCAGGCCGAACAGGGCCACTGCCAGGGTGTGGGTGCCGCTCTGGAACTGGCTGCGGACCAGGGCATCCTCTGCCCCCATCACCTGGGCAAAGATCTGCTCCAGCTTGGCCCGGCCGGTGTCCCACAGGCCGTAGCCGGTGGTGCCCAGCATATCCGTGGAGGACATCTGGGTGTCGGCAAAGGCCCGGAGCATCTTCAGCTGGTTAAAGTCCCGGATCTCCTCCATGTGGCGGAAATAGGGCTGGCACAGCTCCATGGCCTGTTCGTCCAGAGCCAGCACCTCGGGTTTATAATCAAAAAAGTGGTTTAAAATTGACATTTTCGTTTATTTGGTTCCTTCCCATGATCTTAACCCTCTCAGTCATTGCTTCGCAATGCCAGCTCTCCCGAAGGGCGAGCTTTTTGTCATCAAGAGGGCAGCTTTATCGTTCTGTCAAAAGCTCCCCCTTTCGGGGGAGCTGTCGCCGCCGTCAGGCGGTGACTGAGAGGGTTCATATCTTGCATACTCCGCAAGCTTTGTAAAGCCCAGCCGGGTATAAAACCGGACCCGTTCCGGCCCACAGAGGAACACGGGCTGCTCCCCTGCCCCGGCCAGGGCGTTGGCCATTTCCACAATGAGCCTACCCCCCAGCTTCTGGCCTCGCAGGGCCTCCAGGGTCTGGCCGCAGGCCATGTAGGCCTGGCCGTTGTACCGGGCATAGGCCCCTACGGTGCACACCGTCTGGCCGCCCCGGTCCAGGGCCCACACCATAGCCCGGCCCCGGCTGCGCTTGGAGCACAGCTCCGAGTAGCAGTCCTCCTGCCGGGAGGGGTCTGCCGGGTAAAGGGCCCGGGCCACCGCCAGGGCGGAGGGCTCCCGGTCCAGGGTCAGCTGGGCCCACAGGGCCGGGTCCACCTGGGGCAGCGGCAAGGCCCTGCCGGGGGCCAGGCTGAACACCGTCAGGGTCTCGGCTTTGCGCCACCCCTCCGGCGGCAGGCTGTCCCCCGGCAGCACCAGGCTGGTGCAGCCGCAAAAGGCCAGAAAACTGGCCAGCTCCTGGGGGTTTGCGCTGCCTGCGGCCCAGGCGGTGGAGCCGTTGAGCTCCAAAGCCAGGGTGGGCCCGGCAAAAAACCGCCCGGGCTGGCTGGGGCCAAAGATGCTCTGGTCCAGGGGCAGCAGGGCGTCCAGCACCCAGCGGCCCCGGCAGGCCCGGCGGAACCGGGCCCTGCGCTGTGGGGTGTTGACCTGAGCGATCACTGGAGGGCCCGGACGATCTTTTTGAACTCCTGGCCCCGGACCTCAAAGTTGGGGTACAGGTCAAAGGAGGCACTGGCCGGGGAAAGGATCACGATATCCCCAGCCTTGGCGCAGGCCCGGGCCAGCTCCACGGCGTGCTGCATGGTGTCGGCGTGCTGGATAGGCAGGGCGGCGGCGTCAAAGCCCGGGTCCTCCCGGACAGCCTTTTCAATGCGAGGGCCGGTGGCACCCATCAGGATCAGGTTCTTGACATGGGCCACCACCTCCGGAGCCAGGGGCTCGTAGGGGATGTGCTTGTCGTAGCCGCCGGCAATGAGGATAACCTTTTGGTCAAAGCTCCGCAGCCCGGCAATGGTCCGGGTGGGGCTGGTGCCGATGGAATCGTTGTAGTACAGCACCCCATCCAGGGTCCGCACCGGCTCAATGCGGTGCTCCACCCCGGTAAAGGTGCTGCCCACCTGCCGGATGGCCTCCACAGGCACCTGGCCCCAGACGGCGGCGGCAGCAGCCAGCAGGTTCTCGATGTTATGGAGGCCCCGGAGCTTGACGTCCTTCTGGGCCAGGAAGGGGGTCACCACCCCGTCCTCTGCCATGCACAGCATGCCGTCCTGCCGCAAAAAGGCACCGTTGTCGGTGTCGTGGAGCCGGGTGAACCACACCTGCTTGCCCTTGCAGTCTGCCTCCATGGAGCGGCTGATGGGGTTCTCGTACCCCAGCACTGCCCGGCAGGGCTGCTTCTGGTACAGCAGGATGTTGCGCTTGGCGTCGATGTACTCCTGCATATCCTTGTGGTGGTCCAGGTGGTTGGGGGTCACGTTGGTGACCACCGCAATGTCCGGGCTGCTGTGCATACTGATGAGCTGGAAGCTGGACAGCTCCACCACGGCCACGTCGTCGGGGCGCACCTCCGGCAGCATGGGCAGCAGGGCGGCACCGATGTTGCCACCCAGATGGACCCGGCGGCCTGCGGCCTCGTAGAACTTGGCGATGAGGGTGGTGGTGGTGGTCTTGCCGTCAGAGCCGGTCACTGCCACGATCTGGCAGGGGCACAGGTCAAAGAACAGCTCCACCTCGCTGGTGACCATGGTGCCTGCGGCCATGGCGTCCTGCAGAGGCTTTTCAAAATACCCCACAAAGCCCGGGGTCCGCATGATGATGTCCTGGCCCTTGAAGCCCTCCAGGTAGTTTTCCCCCAGGCTCAGCCGGATGCCCAGCTGCCGGATGGTGTCGGCGTAGTCTCCAAAGTCCTCCACGCTCTTTTTCTGGTCGCAGAGGGTCACCTGGGCCCCCAGCTCCACAAACTCTTTGATCAGGGTCTTGTGGCTCACGCCAGCCCCGATAAAGGCTACCTTTTTGCCCTTGATAAGCTCTGCCAGCTTCTGCTGATCTTTTTGCATAAAAACGCATCCTCCTTGATACCAATATCTTATGGAACCGTGTAGGCAAAGGCCCCCACGGGAGTGGTCTTGCTGTACCATTATAGTCCATTTGCCTGCACTTGGCAACGAAAACCCGTCACTTGACACCAAAAAGCCCGGTAAATTCACAAAAAGGCAATTGTTTTTCCTGGTGGTTTCTGCTACACTTGTCGTTGCAGAGCAGTTTTTGGCTTTTCTGCACCCATCACAACGGAACGAGGTCTCCCCTTTTGAAGCACTATGTACGGATCATCGCAGCGGTCCTGGCCGCCGCGTTTCTTTTTGCTCTTACCGGATGCTCCGACAGCTCCGGCACCAACAGCTTTACCTGGTTCGTGGAGGACATCCCGGCCAACCTGGACCCTCAGGTGGCCTCCAGCCCCCAGGACCTGATCGCCTGCCAGAACCTGTACGGCACCCTGGTGCGCCGGAATGCCGACGGCCAGCTGGTGCCGGACCTGTGTGAGGCGTGGACGGTGTCCCCCGACGGCCTGACCTACACCTTTACCTTAAAAAGCGGCCTGACCTACACCGGGGCCAAGGGGGCCGCCACGGAATACCCCCTTACCGCCCAGGACTTTGTATACGCCTTCCGGCGGATCTTCGACCCCCAGACCGGCTCCGCCTACGCTGTGGAGTTTGCAGCCCTGGCCAACAGCACTGCGGTGCTGGAGGGCACCGCAGACCCCAGCACCTTGGGAGTATCGGCGGCCGGGGACCTTAAAGTGGTGTTCACCCTCAGTACGCCTGACGAGAACTTTTTGGCCAAGCTGACCCTGCCGGGGGCCGCCCCCTGCAACCAGGCCTTTTTTGAGAGCACCCGGGGCACCTACGGCCTTACCACCGCCGCCACCCTGGCCAGCGGCAGCTTTTACATCTATAATTGGACCGCCAACGGTCTGTTTTTGCGCCGGGACGCTGCTGCCCCCCTCATCAACAACCTGCGCTTGGTGCAGGACACCAGCGGCAGCGGCAAAACTGCCGCCCAGCTCATTGCTGACGAAAAGTGCTCTGCCGCCCTGGACGACAGCGGCCAGGCTACCAGCCTGCGGAGCGTGGACTACGCCGACACCACCTGGGCCCTGCTGTTCCGCAGCACGGAGGATTCGGTGTTTGCCAGCCTGCCCCTGCGGCAGGCCCTGACAGGCATTGCCCTGGAAAGCATCCAGCTGCCGGACAGCGGCCTGTTCCAGCCGGTAAAGGGCCTGGTGCCCACAGGGCTTACGGTGGACGGCCTGGACTACCGGGCCGCCGCAGGCAGCCAGCTGCCTGCCATCCAGGACCCCAAGGCCCTGTATCTGGCAGCCCGGCAGGGCATGGCCAGCTCGGACTTTCAGGGGGTGACCCTGCTGCTGCCCCAGGGCTCCGGCCTGACGGAGGTGGTGGAGCAGATCAACGGTGCCTGGCAGCGGGACTGCTCCCTGTTCTTCTCGGTGGAGGAGGTGCCCCAGGAGGAGTTTGACCAGCGTTTGGCCAGCGGCCAATACACCATTGCTCTGGCTCCCATCCAGGCCCAGGGGGGCAGCGTGTACCAGATGCTGGGGCAGTTCAGCACCCAGGGAGGCAGCCTTACCGGCTACACCGACCGTCTGCTGGACCAGCTGCTGGCAGAAAGTGCCCAGACCACCGGTTCCAGCCGCTGCCAGCTGCTGAGCCAGTGTGAGGGCCAGCTGCTGGCCAGCTGCACCGTGGTGCCCCTGGCCGCCCAGCAAAAGCGGCTGCTCCTGGCCGACGGCATCCAGGGCTTAGTGTTCGACCCCTTCCTCCCGGTGCTGGACCTTACAGAGACCACCCGGAAAAATTGAAAAAACAACAGACCCCGGCACGATAATTGCACAAATCATCTGGGTTTTTCAGCACGATGCATCTTGCACCGTGCTTTTTTTGTTGGCCGGGGCAGCGGCAAAAAAGCACACACTTCAAATTTCCCTCAGAGGGTGCTATTCTATGGGCACGAACTTGCAAAAGTGCCCAGGTTTTACAGGCAACCGGCCTTTCTGCAAGGAGATTTTTGTGCAGGGTCCGGCCCAAAAGGGCCCTGCCCCACCCGATGACAAGGAGGAATGACGATGTTAGACCCACAAGCTCTTATGAGCCACTGGGGACAGTGTATAGCGGCCCCCGACACGGAAGGAGGTGGACTATGGAGGACGAGATCCGACCCAAAGCCCTGATGGTCCCCTTTGATAAATTTGTGGTGCTGGACCTGCTGCCCCCGGAACAGTACAAGACCGTGTTCTCTGGGATGCGGTGGTATGTGGAGCAGGGCCGGGAGCCGGAGGACCTGGTGCCCCTGGAAAAAATGGCCTTTGAGACCCTGCGGCCCTTTTTGGACGAGAACATCAAGACCTATCAGCGAAAGGTCCAGACCCAACGGGAAAACGGAGCTCGTGGTGGGCGACCCCGGAAACCCAGCGAAACCCATGGGTTTTCTGCAAAACCCAACGAAACCCACAAGAACCAAAGTACAAAGGTCAAAGTCCAAAGTACAAAGGACAAAGTACAGTCGTCGTCTAGAGAGAACGACTGTGTATTGACGACGACGACCGAGAGGATCGTCAGAGAGTTTGAATCCCGGGTCTGCAAGCTCAGCGATCTGGGCCAGGCAGAGCTGGAGGGCTATGTTCAGCGGCTGGGCCCGGAGTTGGTGCAGACCATCCTCACCAAGTGCATGGACCTGGGAGGCCACAGTTGGGCCTACGCTCGCAGAGCCCTGGCAGAGGCCGAGACCCAGGGCTGCAAGTCGGTGGAGGAATACCAGCTGACCCACCCTGTGGGGGCTGGACGGAACCGCCGGGTAGACCGGAAGCAGCCCTCGGGCCAGGACTTTTTGGGAACAGCGGCCCTGGACACCAGCCTGCGGCGGCTGAAAAAGGCCGTAGGGGCCCGGCCCGAGGCCCCGGAGACCAGCTAAAAGGCAAAACAAAAACGGCGGAGCGTGCCAAAACACGTTCCGCCGTTTGCATCTGGAGCAGGATACGGGACTCGAACCCGCCGCCTACTGCTTGGGAAGCAGTCGCTCTACCGGATGAGCTAACCCTGCAGCTGTGCACTTATTGTAGCAAAGCTGGCAGGGATTGTCAAGAGTGGATTTTGTCGAGAAAAAACGGCAGCAAAAAGCATTACCGACGGCGAGGGCGGCGGTGCAGGGCACTATAGTAGCCAAAGGCGGTGCCGCAGATGCCTCCTACGATATGCATAAAGTTGGCCACATCGTCGTGGACGAACAGGATATCGTAGACCTGCTGGCCAAAGTACAGTGCCGCCACCAACAGCATGGTCACCGGGATGCCTCCGGAGAACCCGGCCAGGGAGGACAGCATGATGAGCATGAACACGATGCCCGAGGCCCCCAGCAGCCCGGTGCCCGGGAACAGCACGCATTGCAGCACACCGGTGACCAGGGCCGTCAGCACAATGCCCTTCAGCAGGGGGACGCTGCCGTATTTTTCCTCCATGGGAGGGCCCACCACCAACAACAGCAGCATATTGTTTAAAAAGTGGTCCCACCCGGCGTGGCCCAGCACATGGCCCAGGAGCCGCACATAGAACAAGGGGTCCCGGAGAGAGGAGCGGTAGACGCAGAACAGGTGGAGGGTGGTCCAGCCTCCGGTCACATCATCCAGCAGCAGCACCACCAGGGAGGCCAGAAAAAAGGTAAGGATCACTGGAGAGTTATATTGCAGTTCCAGGCTAAAGCGAGCTTTTTTCATGGCCTCACCCTCTGGTCTGCAGCCAGTAGGCACCCATGCTCTGGCCGGGCTGGTCTGTGACTTCCTGGTCCAGGTAGGCTGCCAGGCCCCAGGCGGCAGGCTGCCAGGCCCGGGCGGCCTCCACCGTGGGGTACTCCACCTCGGCGTACCAGAACTCCGTAGGCAGGCCCTGGTCCACATGGTTCACCTCCAGGTGGCTGCCGTCGGCCAGGCGGTAGGTGCGCCGGAGCTTGCAGATCAGGGGCTTGGCAATGATCTTTTGTTCCAGCTGGTCAAACAGGTCCTGGTCGATGTCCCGTTCGATCTCCTCCCGGGCCAGGCCCCCCTGGCTTTTAAAGCACAGCACCCACCGGGTGTCGCCTCCGGTAAGGGCCTCCTGCCGGATGCGGACCGTAGGCCGCACACTGATGTAGCCCTGCCGCATGGAAAACTCCTCCACCAAGGGCAGGCCCTGGGGCCAGCCCTGGACCATCCATTTGCGTTCGATCTCCATAATGGTTCCTTCTTTCCTGTGTTTTGGTATGAGAATCAATTTGCCGAATAAAGGCTTCCCCCGGCCGGGGGAAGCTGTCACCGAAGGTGACTGATGAGGGCGCAGAGCAGCAGTATTTGGCCATAAATACCCCTCATCCGTCTGCTCACTGCGTTCGCAGCCACCTTCCCCCCAAGGGGTGAAGGCTTTCGCTCGGGGCAAACTGCAGAAATTGATTCCCATGGTTTTTTGCATTTTGTATTTATCATACCATGATTTTATGATATGATAAAGGGTAGATTTGAAAAAGGGCCATTCCACGCTGCGCCCCCGGGCCAGCCCATGCAGGAGATACGATATGAAAGAACGCAGCTACCCCGTTTACACCGTCAACAAACACGCTGAGGCCAACTTAGTGGCCGGGCACCCCTGGGTGTACGAGAACGACATCCTCCAGAGCCCGGACCAGGAGCCGGAAAACGGCACCCTGGCCGATGTGGTCAGCACCAAGGGCTCCTACCTGGGCACCGGCTTTGTGTCCCTCCACAGCAAGATCCGGGTGCGGCTGATCTCCCGCAACGCCAACGATACCTTTGACACCGCCTTCTGGCGCCGCCGGGTGGAGTACGCCTGGGCCTACCGCAAAACGGTGCTGGAGCCTGCAGACCTGACCGCCTGCCGGGTGATCTTTGGCGAGGCCGACCAGTTCCCGGGGCTGACGGTGGACCGGTTCAACGACATCCTGGTGACCCAGACCCTCAGCGTGGGCATGGAAAAGCTGAAGCCGATGCTGTTCCCTCTGCTGGCCGAGGTGCTGCGGGCCGACGGCCAGACCATCCGGGGCATCTATGAGCGAAACGACGAGGCCCTGCGGGCCAAGGAAGGCCTGGAGCAGAACAAGGGCTGGTTCGACCTGCCCGGCGAGACCCACCCGGAAAGCACCCAGACCGAGATCTGCGAGAACGGCGTTTACTACCATGTGGACTTTGAAAACGGCCAAAAAACCGGGTTCTTCCTGGACCAGAAGTACAACCGCCGGGCTGTGGCACGGCTGGCAGCAGGCCACACGGTGCTGGACTGCTTTACCCACACCGGCAGCTTTGCCCTGAACGCTGCCGCCGGAGGGGCCGCCCGGGTCACCGCTGCCGACATCAGCGCCGACGCCATTGCCATGGCCCAGCGCAATGCCCAGCGCAACGGCCTTGACAACATGGACTTTTTGTGTGAGGACACCTTCCAGCTGCTGCCCCGGCTGGAAAAGGAGGGCCACCCCTACGACTTTATCATCCTGGACCCGCCCGCCTTTACCAAGGCCCGGCGCACGGTGGACAACGCCATGCGTGGCTACAAGGAGATCAACTACCGGGCCATGAAGCTGCTGCCCCGGGGCGGCTACCTGGCCACTGCCAGCTGCTCCCACTTTGCCACCGAGGAGCTGTTTATCAAGATGCTCCGGTCTGCCGCCAAGGACGCCCACCGGCAGCTGCGGCAGATCGAGGTGAAGCAGCAGGCCCCGGACCACCCCATCCTGTGGGGGGTGCCGGAGACCAACTACCTGAAGTTCTTTTTGTTCCAGGTGATCTGACCATTTAAAATGCCCTCCGCTTCGCTCTGGGCATATTTAAAGGAAATATTATTTTTATAGTGGCGTTTGTCGCGGCCTGCGGGCCGCTCCAAACGCATTTTCACAAAAGGGGTCGTAGCGGGTAGTAGCATCTGCGGCTGTCACGCAACGGATAAGCCTAGGTTTTGCAAATGCAATTGTCCGTAACGACTCCCCCCGTGAAAAAACAGTTCCGGCGGGCCCGCAGGCCTGCCGGAACTGCAAATTTAAAAATATTATTTCCGCTGATATTGCCAGAGTGCAACGGAGCCGACCGCCGCCTGCGGCGGAAACAGGGAGGCGAGGTTGGGGCAGCGGCCAGCAGGATGCAAGGCCCGCCCAAGGGCCGCCGCAGACGCTGGGGCCGCAACTCGTCAGCGGAGGCAATTCCAAATCGTTCTGTTCCGGTTTAAAGGTTCAAAAGTCATACCAAGTGCGGTTGTTCCAAAAATACGAGAGGCTGTTTGTACAGAATCGTCAGTTTTGTCAATTGCCTTTTGGAGCCCGGGAGGCTATAATCAAACCATAGACAGCAACGGCGCTGTGGGTCACCTCCTGACTCGCAGCGCCGTTTTTGTTAAGCATAAGGGAAAGCCAACTAAGACATGTAAGGAGTAGGATTTATGGCAGCAAATGTTATGGAGATCTACGGCAGCAAAGTCTTTAACGAGCACGTTATGAAAGAGCGTCTGCCCAGCGCAACCTATAAGAGCCTGAAGAACACCCTGCACAAGGGTTCGCCCCTGGATATTGAGGTAGCCAACGTGGTGGCCAGCGTCATGAAGCGTTGGGCCATGGAGCTGGGTGCCACCCACTACACCCACTGGTTCCAGCCCCTCACCGGCATCACCAGTGAAAAGCACGATGGCTTTGTGAGCCCTGTGGGGGACGGCACCGCCATCATGGAGTTCTCCGGCAAGGAGCTGGTCCGGGGCGAGCCCGACGCTTCCTCCTTCCCCTCCGGCGGCCTCCGTGCCACCTGCGAGGCCCGGGGCTACACCGCCTGGGACCCCACCAGCTACGCTTTTGTGAAGGATGACGTGCTGTGCATCCCCACCGCTTTTGTCAGCTACACCGGCGAGGCCCTGGACAAAAAGACCCCCCTGCTGCGTTCCATGAACGCCCTGTCCGGCCAGGCTGTCCGCATCCTGAAGCTGTTCGGCAAGGACGTGGACTACGTTTCCACCACCGTGGGCCCGGAGCAGGAGTACTTCCTGGTCAAGAAGGAGGACTACGAGGCCCGGCAGGACCTGATCCTCACCGGCCGCACCCTGTTCGGTGCTCCCTCTGCCAAGGGCCAGGAGCTGGAGGAGCACTACTTCGGCGTCATCCGCCCCGAGGTGTCTGAGTTCATGAAGGAACTGGACGAGGAGCTGTGGAAGCTGGGCGTGCCTGCCAAGACCAAGCACAACGAGGTAGCCCCCTGCCAGCATGAGCTGGCCCCCATCTACGATACCACCAACGTGGCCATCGACCACAACCTGCTGACCATGGAGATGATGAAGAAGATCGCTCCTAAGTATGGTCTGGTGTGCCTGCAGCACGAGAAGCCCTTTGAAGGCGTGAACGGCAGCGGCAAGCACAACAACTGGTCCCTGTCCACCACCGAGGAAAACCTGCTGGATCCCGGCGACACCCCCATGGAGAACCTGCAGTTCCTGATCTTCCTGGCAGCCGTCATCAAGGCTGTGGACGAGTACGCCGACCTGCTGCGGACCTCTGTGGCCACCCCCGGCAACGATCACCGTCTGGGTGCAAACGAGGCACCTCCGGCCATCATCTCCATCTTTGTGGGCGAGGAGCTGGAGGCTGTCATCGACGCCATTGCCTCTGATTCCCCCTATGCCGGCCCCACCAAGATGAAGATGGATCTGGGCGTGGACGTGCTGCCCAAGTTCAGCAAGGACACCACCGACCGTAACCGTACCTCTCCCTTTGCCTTTACCGGCAACAAGTTCGAGTTCCGGATGCCCGGTTCTTCTCAGAACCTCAGCGACTGCGATACCATCCTGAACACCGCCGTGGCCAAGGAACTGAAGGGCTACGCCGACGAGCTGGAGGGTGCTGAGGACTTTACCAGTGCCGCCATCGCTCTGGTCAAGCGCACCATCCGGGACCACCGCCGGGTCATCTTCAACGGCAACGGCTACACCGCCGAGTGGGAGGCCGAGGCTGCCAAACGCGGTCTGCCCAACAAGAAGAACACCCCTGCTGCTCTGCCGGCCCTCATCGACCCCAAGAACATTGCCCTGATGGAAGAGTTCGGGGTGCTGACCAAGGTGGAGATGCACAGCCGCTACGAGGTGGAGCTGGAGCACTACTCCAAGGTCATCAACATCGAGGCCCTGACCATGCTGGAGATGGCTCGCAAGCAGCTGCTGCCTGCCGTCAACGCCTACATGAGCGAGGTTGCCAACACCGCCGCCTCCAAGCTGGCCGTCAGCGAAAAGATCAGCGTCCGCAGCGAGACCAAGACCCTGGAAAAGCTGTCTGTGGATGCCGACGCCATGAGCGACACCATCGACGCCCTGCAGGATGCTGTGGACGCCGCCAAGGTCCTGCCCACCGAGGCCCTGAAGGCCGACGCCTTCCGGGATAACGTGATCCCCCTGATGAACACCCTGCGTGCCGCTGCCGACGACGCCGAGACCCTGTGCGGCGAGGATTACTGGCCCCTGCCCAGCTACAGCAAGATGCTCTACTACGTCTGATCTTTTCACAGCAGCGTAACTGAACAGCATCCGTAGGCTGCGGAGCAAAAAACGACATTCTCCTTTTCCTATTTCTTACACCAGCCTGAAGACCTGCTCCCATTCTGAGGGCAGGCCTTCAGGCGTTTTTGTTATGAAGGGGGTTTTTATGAGTTATTCTGCCCAACAGGACATTCTGGATTTTGTGGAGGACAACAACGTCAAATTTGTGCGGTTTGCCTTCTGCGATATCTTTGGCACCCAAAAAAACATCGCTGTGCTGGCCGGGGACCTGCCCAAGGCCCTGGAGGAAGGGGTCTGCTTTGACGGCAGCTCCATTGCCGGGTTTATGAACGTGGAGGAAAGCGACCTTGTGCTGCGGCCGGACCTTTCCACCATGACCATCCTGCCCTGGCGGCCCACGGAGGGCCGGGTGATGCAGTTCTTCTGCAATGTGGAAACGCCCGACGGGGCACCCTTTGGGGGCAACTGCCGGGGCTTTTTGCGGCAGGTGGACCGACAGTTCCGGCAGCTGGGCCTTACCTGCAACGTAGGCACCGAGTGCGAGTTCTACCTTTTTGAGCAGGACGACCGGGGCCGCCCCACCCGGGTGCCCATCGACTTTGGCGGCTATTTTGACGTGGCCCCTCTGGACGCCGGGGAGAACATCCGCCGGGAGATCTGCCTGACCATGGAGCAGATGGGCATGAGCCCCCAGCACAGCCACCACGAAAGCGGCCACGGCCAGAACGAGATCGACTGCCACCACACCGGGCCCCTGAAGGCCGCCGACCATGTGATGCTGTTCAAGCAGATCGTCCGGGCCCTGGCTATGCGGAACGGCCTCCACGCCAGCTTTCTGCCCAAGCCCCTGCCGGACCAGGCAGGCAGCGGCCTCCACATCAACCTTTCTTTGTACCGGGACGGCCAGAACCTCTTTGAGGGAGACATTGCCCCCGACAGCGTTGCCGGCAGCTTTATGGCTGGGGTGCTGACCCACAGCCGGGAGCTCACCGTGTTCACCAATCCCCTGCCCAACAGCTACCGGCGGTTTGGCTGTGACGAGGCCCCCCGGTATGTGAGCTGGAGCCGCCAGAACCGCAGCCAGCTGGTGCGGATCCCTATGGTGAAGGGAGACAGCTGCCGCATGGAACTGCGGAGCCCGGACCCGGCCTGCAACCCCTACCTGGCCATCGGCCTGGTGCTGGCCGCCGGCCTGGACGGCATCCGGAACCGCATGGTTTTGCAGCCCCCGGTGAACAAGAACCTCTTTGACCCCGCAGAGGCCGACGGGCTGGGGCTGACCACCCTGCCTGCCACCCTGGAGCAGGCGGTGCAGCTGGCCCAGGACAGCCCCTTTTTGGCGGCAGTGCTGCCCCAGCAGCTGGCCTCCCGTTACTTTGCCCAGGAACTGGAGCGGTGCCGGGCCCTGGCTGCCGCCGCCGACCCGGTGGAGTACGAGCGCATCCATTACTTCAACGCCATCTGACCCCCATAGGGCTGTCAGAAGAAAGGAGCGAAAGAAATGGGACGTGCGCTCATCGTAAGTGCCGGGGCCAGCTCCAACCAGTACCTTTCTGCAAGGCTTACGGAGCTGGGCTACAGCCGGCCTGCGATCATCCCCAGCGGTGCCGAAGCCCGGCGGCGGATGACCGAAGCAGATTTTGAGCTCATCGTGGTCAACGCTCCCCTGCCCGATGAGTTTGGCCACGAGCTGTGCATCACGGCGGTGGAGCAGACCGACGCCGGGGTGGTGCTGCTGGTAAAGGCCCCCCAGGACCAGCAGCTGTTGGACCCATTGAATCAACAGGGGGTGCTGCTGCTGAGCAAACCCTTCAGCAATACCTTATTTTTACAGTGCATCCACATGGCCGCCGCCAGCAACCATCGGCTGCAGCGGGCCCGGCAGGAAAATGCCCGGCTGCAGGAAAAGATCGCTCAGGTGCGGCTGGTGAGCCGGGCCAAGTGCTGCCTGGTGGAGCATGAACATCTTACGGAGGCCCAGGCCCATCGCCGCATCGAAAAGCTGGCCATGGACAGCCGCCGGGACCGGGCAGAGGTGGCCCAGCAGATCCTGGAGGACTATGCGGAGCCGGAAGATTGAATCGAGATTCGGGAAAGATCATTAAAAAGAATAGAGGACGGTGTTTTTTTATGGCAAAGTTTATTTTTGTGACCGGAGGCGTGGTCTCTGGCCTGGGCAAGGGCATTACGGCAGCCTCTCTGGGGCGTCTGCTGAAGTGCCGGGGCCTGAAGGTGGCCAGCCAGAAGCTGGACCCTTATGTGAACGTGGACCCGGGCACCATGAGCCCTTTGCAGCACGGGGAGGTGTTCGTCACCGACGACGGCACCGAGACCGACCTGGACCTGGGCCACTATGAGCGCTTCATCGACGAGAACCTGAACAAGTACTCCAACCTGACCACCGGCAAGGTGTACTGGAACGTGCTGAACAAGGAGCGTCAGGGTGCCTATCTGGGCCAGACCGTCCAGATCATCCCCCACATCACCAACGAGATCAAGAGCTACATCTACAACATGGCTTCCTCCACCGGGGCCGATGTGGTCATTACCGAGATCGGCGGCACCACCGGCGACATCGAGAGCCAGCCCTTCCTGGAGGCCATCCGGCAGGTGGGCCTGGAGCAGGGCCGTGACAACTGCTGCTTCATCCATGTGGTGCTGGTGCCCTACATCTCCGGCTCCAACGAGTACAAGTCCAAGCCTGCCCAGCACTCGGTCAAGGAGCTGCAGGGCATGGGCGTCAACCCGGACATCATCATCCTGCGCGCCGACGGCAGCGTGGGCAGCGACATCCGCCGCAAGATCAGCACCTTCTGCAACGTGAAGCCGGAGTGCGTCATCGAGAACCTGACCATGCCCAGCCTGTACCAGTGCCCGCTGATGCTGCACACCAATGGTCTGGACGATGTGGTGGTGCAGAAGCTCCATCTCCAGGTGCCCCCGGCAGACCTGACCGAGTGGAAACAGGTGGTTTCCCGGATCGCCACCCGGAGCAAGACCTGCACCATTGCTCTGGTGGGCAAGTATGTAAAGCTCCACGACGCCTATCTGTCGGTGATGGAGAGCCTGTATCACGCCGGGTTTGAAAACGACACCCAGGTGGAGATCAAGTGGGTGGAAAGCGAGGACCTGACGGACCAGACTGCCTGCCGAGAGGCCTTTGCCGACGTGGACGGCATCATCGTGCCCGGCGGCTTTGGGGACCGGGGCATCGAGGGCATGATCCAGGCGGCCCAGTACGCCCGGGAGCAGGATATGCCCTACTTTGGCATCTGCCTGGGCATGCAGATCCTGGTAATGGAGTTTGCCCGGGGGGTGCTGGGCTACGCCGACGCCAACTCCAGCGAGTTTGCCCCCGATGGGGCCCACAACGTCATCTGCCTGATGCCGGACCAGCAGGGCAACATCCCCAAGGGCGGCACCATGCGGCTGGGCAAGTACCCCTGCCAGGTGGTGCCCGGCACCAAGATGGCCCAGTGCTACGGTGAGAGCCAGATCTGGGAGCGGCACCGCCATCGGTACGAGTTCAACAACGACTACCGTCAGCAGATGGAACAGGCAGGCCTGGTGATCTCCGGCACCAGCCCCGACGGCCGCCTGGTGGAGACGGTGGAGCTGCCGGGCCGGGCCTTCTACCTGGGGGCTCAGTTCCATCCGGAGTTCAAGAGCCGCCCCAACCGTGCCCACCCCCTGTTCAAGGGCTTTATCGCCGCCGCCCTGGCCAACCACGCCCAGGCCAGCCTGCTGCGGCTGTAAGGCCCCGGCGTGGAAATCAACTTTTGCAGTTTGACTCTAAGTAAAAGCCTTCACCCCTTGGGGGGAAGGTGGCTGCGAACGCAGTGAGCAGACGGATGAGGGGTATTTATGGCAAGATGCCACTGTCCTGCGCCCTCATCAGTCACCTGCGGTGACAGCTTCCCCCGACCGGGGGAAGCCTTCATTCGGAAAATTGATTCCCGTGAGGCCCCGGCAGTTTCTATTGCGTTTTGGCCTTTGCTGTGCTATACTCGGTGCTGAACTGAACAGAAAACAGCAGGTGCGCCCTGCCGCTTTTTGCGGCCGGGGCGTTAAAAGGGAAGTGGGGGTACGATCCCACGCGATCTCGTCACTGTGATAAGGGAGTTCTCCGCCCGGGTGCTTCGGGCACCGGCCACTGGAGCCATCTGGCTCTGGGAAGGCGGCGGAGGGCAATGATCTTTCAGCCAGGAAACCTGCCTGCTGTTGGTACCGGGGCTTTGGCCCCAGATCACGAGGAATTGGTTGTACCAAAAAACCTGCATCCATTGCCGGGTCTTTTTGTTTTGCCTTTCCGCAAGCAAAAAGACCCGGTTTTTGTTTTGTCAGGCCCTTCTTTCCTGTACCCTTCTGTTCAGGCCAGAATATTCACCCAACGGGAAAGGAACAAAACTATGAAGCGAATCACTCTCCGCAAAACGGCTGCGGCCCTTACTGCTCTGGCCCTGTGTGCCGGGGTGCTCACGGGCTGCGGCGGTGCCGCCAGCTCTGCCAGCACTGCTGCCACCTCCGGCTCTGCCAGCCAGGCAGACAGTCAGGACGCCGACCTGCTGGCTGCTCAGAACGTAGCCGACCTGATCGACGCCATCTATGTGCAGCAGCGCACCGACGACACCGACGCCCAGTGCCAGGCCGCCAAGGAGGCCTGGGACGCCCTGACCGACGCCCAGAAGGCCCTGGTGGAAGGCGAAGAAGCCGACCCGGATTACTTTGGCCGGGACACCGGCGACGCCAGCCTGGACGACCCCCGGAACGCCGATGACATGGGGGAAAACGAGCTGCTGGTGGTGTCCTTTGGCACCTCCTTCAACGACAGCCGTGCTGAGGACATCAAGGGCGTAGAGGACGCCCTCCAGACCGCATACCCGGATTGGAGCGTGCGCCGTGCCTTTACGGCCCAGATCATCATCAACCATGTGCAGGCCCGGGACGGCGAAAAGATCGACAATATGCAGCAGGCTTTGGACCGTGCAGTGGCCAACGGGGTCAAGAACCTGGTGGTGCAGCCCACCCACCTGATGCACGGTGCTGAGTACGACGAGATGAACGAGATGCTGGACCAGTACCGGGACAAGTTCGACACCCTGGCTGTGGCAGAACCCCTGCTGGGTGAGGTAGGTGCCGACGCCACCGTCATCAACCAGGACAAGCAGGATGTGGCCCAGGCCATTACCGCCGCTGCCGTGGCCGATGCCGGTTACGACAGCCTGGAAGCTGCTGCCGCCGACGGCGTGGCCTTTGTGTTCATGGGCCATGGCACCAGCCACACCGCTAAGGTGAGCTACAGCCAGATGCAGACCACCATGGACACCCTGGGCTACCAGAACGTGTTCATCGGCACCGTAGAGGGCGAGCCGGAGGACACCTCTTGCGAGGCTGTGATGGAGGCCGTAAAGGCCGCCGGGTACACCAAGGTGGTGCTGCGGCCCCTGATGGTGGTAGGCGGCGACCACGCCAATAACGACATGGCCGGCGAGGACGCCGACAGCTGGGCCAGCCAGTTCCAGGCCTCCGGTGCCTTTGAGCAGGTGAACTGCCAGATCGCAGGTCTGGGCCGGATCCTTGCCATCCAGCAGCTGTACGTTGCCCACACCCAGGCCGCTCTGGATAGCCTGAAGGGCTGATATCCCTGCCTAGCCTTGCCCGAAGGGAGAGATCTTTTCGGGCAATTTTTATGGGCCGCCGCTCCGCAGGAGGAGCCAAGGCCCCCCAACATCTGAACCGTAACAAAACATACAACGAGGTATCTGATCTATGCGCTGCAACCAGTTTTTTGCTTTGTCCGCCACTGCCCTGCTGCTGACTGCCTGCCTGACCGGCTGTGGGGCCGGTTCCGCCCAGCCTGCTTCTTCTGCCGCCTCCCAAGCCGCCTCTGCGGTCTCCTCGGCTGCTGCCGAGACCACCGCCGCCCTGCCGGACGGCGTGTACACCGCCCAGTTTGACACCGACAGTGGGATGTTCCACGCCAGCGAAGCCTGCGACGGCAAGGGCACCCTGACGGTGAAGGACGGGGTCATGACCTTCCATGTGAGCCTGGCCTCCAAAAAGATCGTGAACCTGTACCCGGGCCTGGCTGCTGACGCTGAGGCTAACAAGACCCAGTGGCTGATCCCCACGGTGGACACCGTCACCTACGCCGATGGCACCAGCGAGGAGGTCTACGGCTACGATATCCCGGTGGAGGCCCTGGACCAGGAGTTCCCCCTGGCACTGCTGGGCACCAAGGGCAAGTGGTATGACCACATGGTGCAGGTAAAGAACGCCCAGCCTCTGGACACCGCTGCCGCCGACACCCCTGCCGACGGCCAGTACACCGTCAATGTTGCCCTGGCCGGGGGCTCCGGCCGGGCCAGCGTCACCAGCCCTGCGGCCCTGACGGTGGCCGACGGCAAGATGACCGCCACCCTCCAGTGGAGCAGCCCCAACTACGACTATATGCTGGTGGAGGGCCAGAAGTACCTGCCCACCAACACCGAGGGCAACTCCACCTTTGAGGTACCGGTGGCGGCCCTGGGCACTCCCCTTACCATGGTGGCCGACACGGTGGCCATGAGCAAGCCCCACGAGATCGAATACACCCTCACCTTCACCCTGGAGGATTGAGGCTTAAAAAAGGAACGCTGCTATGCCTATCCGCCTGACACGCAAACAGTTTTTGGCCCTGGGCCCTGCCCTGGCTCTGGCAGGCTGTGGGGCCCCGGCCTCTGGGCCGGAGGCTGCCAGCAGCCTTGGCACCCCGGAGCCCCTGACCCTGGACTACGCCCAGCAGTTTACCGCCGCACGCTATGCCGACGGCTGCACCCTTATCACCCTGCCGGCTGACGACGCCCGGTTCCTGGTGGTGCCGGAGGGCGTCCCTGCCCCGGACCCGGTGCCGGAGGGGGCCACCCTGCTGCAGCAGCCCATCCGGAACATCTACCTGGTGGCCACCTCTGCCATGGACCTTTTTCTGGCCCTGGAGGGGCTGGACAGCATTGCCCTTTCCGGCACCCGGAGCTCCGGCTGGTATCTGCCCCAGGCCGCCCAGGCCATGGAGGAGGGCCGCATCGCCTACGCCGGAAAGTACAGTGCCCCGGACTACGAGCGCATCCTGAACACCGGCTGCGGCCTGGCCCTGGAAAGCACCATGATCTGGCACACCCCGGAGGTAAAGGAGCAGCTGGAGCGGTTTGGCATCCCGGTGCTGGTGGAGCGTTCCAGCTACGAGAGCAGCCCCCTGGGCCGGATGGAGTGGATCAAGCTCTACGGCATCCTGCTGGGCAAAGAGGATCTGGCCCAGCAGGTGTTCCAGGCCCAGGTGGAGCAGATCGCTCCCCTGCTGGACCTGCCTGCCTCCGGCAAGTGCTGCGCTTTTTTCTCCCTGACTGCCAGCGGCCTGGCCACCGTGCGGAAGGGCGGCGATTACATTGCCCAGATGATCGAGATGGCCGGGGGCAGCTATGTGTTTGCCCACCTGACCGACGGCGGCAGCAACCTTTCCACCATCAACCTGCCCTTAGAGGACTTTTACGCCGGGGCCCGGGACGCCGATGTGCTGATCTACAACAGCACCATTGAGGGCACCGTGGCCTCTGCCCAGGAGCTGGTGGCCAAGTGCCCCATGCTGGCGGATTTCCGGGCAGTACAGCAGGGCCAGGTGTGGTGCACCAGCCCCGGCCTGTTCCAGCAAAGCATGGAGCTGGCCCAGTTTATCACCGAGCTGCACCAGGTGTTCACCCAGCCCCACCCTGCCGGGCTCCAGATGCTGACCCCGGTGCCGTAACACTGCCTTTTTTGACTATTGAGGATGCGCCCTATGACCCCCAAACATCGCATTTGCTTTTCTTACGCTCTGCTAGCCCTGGCCCTGGGGGCATTGTTTGCCGCCAACCTGTTCTGGGGCAGCGTGGCCCTTACCCCCCGGGCAGTGGCTGCCGCCCTCACAGGCCGGGGCCAGGATGCCCTGGCTGTGGGCATCCTCACCCAGCTGCGGCTGCCCCGGGCGGTGATGGTGGTGCTGCTGGGGGCGGCCCTTTCTGCCGCCGGGTACCTGCTGCAGACCTTTTTTGCCAACCCCATTGCCGGGCCTTTTGTCATGGGCATCTCCAGCGGTGCCAAGCTGGCGGTGGCCCTGGTGATGGTGGTCTTTTTGAACCAGGGCCTGCGGACCAGCTCCTTTACCCTGATCTTAGCCGCCTTTGCCGGGGCCATGGCTGCCATGGCCTTTGTGCTGGCAGCAGCCCGGCGGGTGCAGCGCATGAGCATCCTGGTGATCTGCGGTGTCATGATCGGTTACATCTGCTCCGCCGTCACGGAGTTCGTGGTGGCCTTTGCCCAGGATTCCAGCATCGTCAACCTCCACAACTGGTCCCAGGGCAGCTTTTCCGGCGTGAGCTGGGGCAATGTGCAGGCCGCCGCCCTGGTGGTGCTGCCAGCCCTGGGGGCTGCCTTTTGCCTGGCAAAGCCCATGGCAGCCTACCAGATGGGAGAGGCCTATGCCCGCAGCGTAGGGGTGGACGTAAAGAGCTTTTCCCGGGGGTTGGTGCTGCTTTCCAGCCTGCTGGCGGCTTGTGTCACCGCCTTTGCCGGGCCCATCTCCTTTGTGGGCATCGCTGTGCCCCACCTGGTCAAACAGCTGCTGGGCACGGCCCGGCCCCTGGTGGTGCTGCCGGGCTGCTGCCTGGGAGGTGCCGCCTTCTGCCTGCTGTGTGACCTATTGGCCCGGAGCCTGTTTGCCCCCACCGAACTATCCATCAGTGCAGTTACCGCCGTGTTCGGGGCCCCGGTGGTGCTGGGGCTGCTGCTGCGCCGCAGCCGGGAGGCCTTATGAAAGAGATTCTTTGCCAGACCCGGGACCTGGCCATGGGCTACCGCCGCCCTCTGGCCCGGCAGATCCGCCTGGAGGCCAGAGCCGGAGAAATTTTGGTGCTCATCGGCCCCAACGGTGCCGGAAAATCCACCCTGCTCAAGACCCTGGCCGGGCAGCTGGACCCCCTGGAGGGGGCTGTGCTGCTGGAGGGCCGGGACCTGGCGGCCTGCCCCGGACCGGACCGGGCCAAAAAGCTGGCCCTGATGCTGCCCCACAGCCGCCGCACCGAGCTGACCACCTGCTTTGAGTTTGCAGCCGCCGGGCGCACCCCTTACACCGGGCGGCTGGGCATCTTGACAGACGCCGACCGCCGGGCCGTGGCCCAGGCCCTGGAGACCGTAGGGGCCGCCGCCCTGGCAGACCGGGATTTTACCACCCTCAGCGACGGCCAGCGGCAGCGGATCCTGCTGGCCCGGGCCATCTGCCAACAGCCCCGGGTGCTGCTGCTGGACGAGCCCACCTCCTTTTTGGACATCAAGGGCAAGGTGGAGCTGCTGACCATTTTGCAGGCTCTGGCCCACGACCAGGGCCTGGCGGTGGTGGTGACCCTCCACGAGCTGGACATGGCCCAAAAGGTGGCGGACCGGGTGGTCTGCGTGTTCCCGGACCATGTGTCCGGGGTGCTGCCCCCTGCCCAGGCCTTTGCCCCGGACAACCTCCGGGACCTGTACGGCCTGAGCCAGGCTCAGGCTGACAGCCTTTTTGGCCCCGGGGAGCCAAAGCCTGCCTTCCAGCACAGCATCCGCTGTGGGCAAAAGCAGCTGCGCTGCGGCTACACCACCGGCACCTGTGCCGCCCTGGCGGCTGCCGGGGCCGCCCGGCTGCTGCTGACGGGCACCGCCCCGGCCTCTGTGGCCCTGCGGACCCCTAAGGGCCTGGTGGTGGAGGTAGCCCCCCTGTTCTGCCGCCGGACCCCTCAGGGAGCTGAGTGCGCCATTGAAAAGGACGGCGGCGACGACGTGGACGTGACCACCGGGCTGCCCATTGTGGCCCAGGTGGAGCTGCGGCCCCACTGCCCCGGGGTGGCCCTGGAGGCCGGGCCCGGGGTGGGCCGGGTCACAAAACCGGGGCTGGACCAGCCGGTAGGGTCTGCCGCCATCAACCACGTGCCCCGGCAGATGATCGCCCAGGCCCTGGGCCGGGAGGCCGAGGCCGCCTGCTACACCGGGGGCTTTGCCGTCACCCTGTCCATCCCCGGGGGCCGGGAGGTGGCCCAGCGGACCTTCAACCCCCACATGGGGGTGGAGGGGGGCCTGTCCATCTTAGGCACCAGCGGCATCGTGGAACCCATGAGCCAGCAGGCCATCCTGGACACCATCCAGCTGGAGATGCACCAGGCGGCCCTGGCCTGTGGCAGCCCCCGGCGGCTGATCCTGGCCCCGGGCAACTACGGCCTGGACTACCTCCACGCCGCCTACTCGGAGTTTGGTTCCATCCCGGTGGTCAAGACCTCCAATTTTATCGGGGATACGTTGGATATGGCAGCAGCCGCCGGGTTTGAGCAGGTGCTTTTGGTGGGCCACATCGGCAAGCTGTGCAAGCTGGCCGGCGGCATCATGAACACCCACTCCCGGATGGCCGACTGCCGCACGGAGCTGTTCTGCACCCATGCCGCCCTTTGCGGCGGTGCCCCGGCCCTGTGCCGGGCCTTATACGACGCCGCCACCACCGACGCCTGCCTGGAGCTGCTGGCCCAGGCCGGGCTCCAGGCCCCGGTGCTGGACAGCCTGTTGCAGGCCATCCAGCTGCATCTGGACCGCCGGGCTGCCGGGGCCTTCCGGGTGGGGGCGGTGCTGTTCTCCAACCAGCACGGGCCCCTGGGCCAAAGCCCGGAGGCCGCCAGGCTGCTGCAGGAATGGAAGGAGCTTTGATATGGTACATTTTGTAGGGGCCGGCCCCGGTGCGCCGGACTTGATCACCCAACGGGGGGCTGCCCTGCTGCAGGCCGCCGACTGCATCATCTACGCCGGGAGCCTGGTGAACCCTGCCCTGCTGGGGCTGGCAAAGCCCGGCTGCCGCATTTATAACAGTGCCCAGATGACCCTGGAACAGGTGCTGGAGGCCATGGCTGCCGCCGAGGCCGCCGGGGGCCAGACGGTACGGCTCCACACCGGGGACCCCTGCCTTTACGGAGCCATCCGGGAGCAGATGGACGCCCTGGAGGCCCGGGGCATCCCCTACGACGACACCCCCGGGGTGTCCAGCTTTTGCGGTGCCGCTGCGGCCCTTAACGCCGAGTACACCCTGCCGGGTGTGAGCCAGACGGTGATCATTACCCGGATGGAGGGCCGCACCCCGGTGCCTGCCCGGGAGCAGCTGGCAGCCCTGGCCGCCCACGGAGCCACCATGGTGATCTTTTTGTCCATTGGCCTGGTGGACCAGGTCCAGCAGGCCCTGCTGGCCGGGGGAGCCTATACTGCCGATACCCCGGCTGCCGTGGTGTATAAGGCCACCTGGCCGGAACAGGCCATCCTCCGGTGCACCGTAGGCACCCTGGCCCAGAGCACCCGGGAGGCCGGCATTACCAAGACCGCTCTGATGGTGGTGGGAGACTTCCTCAACAGCCCCTACCAGCGCAGCCAGCTGTATCACCCGGCCTTTACCACCGGGTTCCGCAAAGGGGAGCCGGTATGAGCCGGGCCTACCTGGCCTTTACGGACACCGGCCTTGCCCTGGCCCGGCAGCTGGCCGCAGCGGTGCCCGGCACTGTGACCCGGTGCGGCCAAGGGGGCCAAACCCTAGCCCAGTGGACGGCAGAGCAGTTTGCCCGGCAGGAGGCCTTGATCTTTGTAGGGGCCGTGGGCATCGCTGTCCGGGCCATTGCCCCCCACTGCCGCAGCAAGGCCACCGACCCGGCGGTGGTGGTGGTGGACGAATGCGGCCAGTTTGCGGTGCCCATCCTCTCGGGGCACCTGGGTGGGGCCAACGACCTGGCCCGGGCCCTGGCGGCCCGGTGCGGTGCCGTGGCGGTGATCACCACCGCCACCGACAGCCACCACTTGTTTGCCGTGGACAGCTGGGCCCGGTGCCAGGGGCTCCGGGTGCTGGAGCCCCACCGCATCAAGGCTGTGAGTTCCAGGCTGCTGGCCGGGCAGCAGGTGCAGTTTGCCAGCCAGTTCCCGGTATCCGGGCCATTGCCGGCCGGGGTGGCGCCGGCCCAGGACCCGGCCCAGGCAGACTTTGCCCTGACCCTCTGCCCTGCCGGGGAGGCCCTGCATCTGGTGCCCCCGGTGGGGGTGCTGGGCATCGGCTGCCGCCGGGGCACCTCTGCCCAGGCCCTGGAGGCTGCCTTTGCCGCCTTTTGTGCCCGGCAGAGCCTTGCCCCGGCCTGCATCACCGCAGCGGCCAGCATCGACCTGAAGCAGCAGGAGGCCGGGCTGCTGGCCTTTTGCCGGGCCCACGGCTGGCCTGTGGAATTTTATTCTGCCGGAGCTCTGCAAAAGGCCCCCGGCAGCTTTACCCCCTCGGCCTTTGTAAAGACCGTTACCGGGGTGGACAACGTGTGTGAACGGGCGGCGGTGCTCTGCGCCAAAGGCCCCCTTTATATTTCAAAACAGGCTGGGGACGGTGTCACCTTTGCGCTGGCACTGCGGCCCCTGGCCCTTAACTGGAGGTGGCAGGAAGATGGACCCTATGGAATTTGAGATCACCCGACCCCAAAAGATCGTGTATGTGGTGGGCCTTGGCCCCGGTGACCCCTTTTACATGACCCAGCAGGCTGCCCAGGTGCTGGAAAGTGCAGACGCCATCTGCGGCTACCAGCTGTACCTGGACCTGATCCGGCAGGAGTTCCCCTGCCAGGAATACCACGGCAGCGGCATGACCCAGGAGCTGGACCGCTGCCGCTGGGCCCTGGAAGCCGCCCAGTCCGGCAAAGCTGTGGCCCTGGTGTGCAGCGGCGACGCCGGGGTCTACGGCATGGCCAGCCCCCTGCTGGAGCTGGCCCCCCAGTACCCGGAAGTAGCAGTGGAGGTGGTGCCGGGGCTGTCTGCGGCCCTCAGCGGCGGTGCCCTGCTGGGGGCCCCCCTGGGCCACGATTTTTGCGTCATCTCCCTGTCGGACCGGCTCACCCCCTGGGCTGTGATCCAAAAGCGGCTGGCTGCCGCCGCCCAAGGGGATTTTTGCATGGCCCTGTATAACCCGGCCTCCAAGGGCCGCCCGGACTACCTGGCCAAGGCGGTCCGGGTGCTGCTGGAGGCAGGCAAGGCCCCGGATACGGTCTGCGGCCTGGCCCGGTGCATCGGGCGGCAGGGCCAATCTGCCCAGGTGCTGACCCTGGCCCAGCTGGAGACCGCCCCGGTGGATATGTTTACCACCGTGTTCATCGGCAACGCCCACACCCAGGCCCTGGGGGGCCGCATGGTGACGCCCCGGGGGTATCGGCCATGAGGGTGGTGGTATTCAGCGGCACCACCGAGGGCCGCCGCTTTTCCCAGCGGCTGGCAGCCCTGGGGGCCCAGGTGACGGTCTGCGTCGCCACCCCTCTGGGGGCGGAGGAGCAGGGCCAGACCCCCGGGGTCACGGTGCACTGTGGGCGGCTCACGGCCCAGGAGATGGCAATGCTGCTGCAGGGGGCTGCCCTCTGCGTAGACGCCACCCACCCCTACGCCGTAGACGCCAGCCGCAACATCCGCACCGCCTGCCAGGCTGCCGGGGTGGCCTATCATCGGCTGCTGCGGCCCCAAAGCCCCCTGCCCCCGGGCACCCTGGTGTTTTCCACTGCGGCCCAGGCAGCGGCCTTTCTGGCCCAGACCCAGGGCCCCATTTTGCTGGCCACCGGGGCCAAGGAGCTGGGGGCCTTTGGGCAGCTGGACCCCCAGCGGCTGTACCCCCGGGTGCTGCCTACGGTGGAGGGCATCACCGCCTGCGAGGCCCTGGGCATCCCCCACAAAAACATTCTGGCCCTCCAGGGGCCTTTTTCCTACGCACTGAACCGAGCCCTGCTGGAGCAGCTGGGCATCCGGTTTTTGGTCACCAAGGACGGCGGTGCCGCCGGGGGCTTTGCCCAAAAAGCCCAGGCCGCTGCCGACACCGGCACTCAGCTGCTGGTGCTGCGCCGCCCCCCGGAGGTGGGCCAGACGGAAGAAGAACTGTTCACTGATTGTCAGGAGGTCTTAGGATGGTCACACTGATGGGCATGGGCTGCGGTGCCTGGGAGGGCCTGAGCCTCCGCAGCCAGCAGCTTTTGCAGGAGGCAGACCTTATTTTTGGGGCCAAGCGGCTGCTGGCCGGGCTGCCCGGACAGCTTACGGCCCGGCAGCTGCCGTTCTACCAGCCCCAGCAGATCTTAGAGGCCCTGCTGGAGGCCCCGGGCTCCCGGGCCGTGGTGCTTTACAGCGGTGACACGGGCTTTTATTCCGGTGCCAGCCAGCTGCTGCCCCTGCTGCGGAGCTTTGGGGTGGAGTGCCGGGTGCTGCCGGGAGTATCCAGTGTGCAGCTGCTGGCGGCGGCGGTAGGCCGCCCCTGGCAGGACTGGAAACTGGTGTCGGCCCACGGCAAAGCCTGCGACCCGGCGGCGGCCTGCATGGGCAGCCGGACGGTGTTCTTTTTGACCGGAGGCACCCAGACCCCCGGCACCCTCTGCGCCGCCCTGGCTGAAGCCGGGCTGGGCCAGGCCCACGCCCTGGTGGGCGAAAACCTGGGCACCCCGGCAGAGCATCTCCGCTTTGGCACGGTGCAGGAGCTGGCAGGCCGGAGCTTTGCCCCTCTCAGCGTATTGCTGGTGGACCAGGCGGCCCCGGCCCCTGGCCGCTGCCCTGGCCTGCCCGACGAAGCCTTTACCCGGGGGCAGGTGCCCATGACCAAGCAGGAGGTCCGGGCAGCGGCCCTGGCAAAGCTGGCCATTACCCCCACCGACACGGTGTGGGATATAGGGGCCGGCACTGGCAGTGTCAGCGTGGAGCTGGCCCTGGCAGCGGCCCAGGGCCGGGTGTACGCCGTGGAGTGCAGCCCCGAAGCCTGTGAACTGGTCCGGGCCAACAAAGCCCGGCACGCCGCCTGGAACCTGACCCTGGTGGAGGGCCGGGCCCCGGAAGCCCTGGAGGCCCTGCCTGCCCCGGACGCCGTCTTTGTGGGGGGCACCAAGGGCAGTTTGGACCCTATTCTGGACGCCGTGCTGGCCCGGAACCCCCGGGCCCGGGTGTGCATCTCTGCCATTGCCCTGGAGACCCTGGCCGCTGCCGTGGCGGCCCTGACCGCCCGGGGCCTGACGGCGGAGGTGACCCAGATCGCCGTCAGCCGCAGCCGCCCGGCAGGCCAGCTGCACCTGCTGCTGGCCAATAACCCGGTGTTCCTGATCACGGGGGTGACCCCATGATGCAGTTTTTGGTGGCGGCCCCCTGCTCCGGCAGCGGCAAGACCACCGTGACCCTGGCCCTGCTGGCTGCTTTAAAGGCCCGGGGGGCCGACCCCTGCGCCTTCAAAGCCGGGCCGGACTACATCGACCCCATGTTCCACCGCCAGGCCCTGGGCATCCCCAGCCACAACCTGGACCTGTTCCTTTCCGGCCCGGATACCGTCAAGGCCCTGTATGCCCGGTATGCCGCCGGACACGGGGCCGCAGTGTGCGAGGGGGCCATGGGCTTTTACGACGGCCAGGGCCTTACCACCCGGGCCAGTGCCTGGGAGCTGGCCCACACCCTGGGCCTGCCGGTGGTGCTGGTGGTGCAGCCCAAGGGGGCCAGCGTCACCCTGGCAGCCCAGATCCGGGGGCTGCTGGCCTTTCGGCCCTGCAGCCACCTGGCCGGGGTGATCCTGAACCATTGCCCGGAAAAACTTTACCGAATGCTCCGGCCTATGCTGGAGGCAGAGACAGGCCTGCCGGTGCTGGGGTATCTGCCCCCGGTGCCGGAGGCCCTGGTAGAGAGCCGCCACCTGGGCCTCCGGACCCCCGGGGAGATCCCGGGAGTGGAGGCGAAGATCGACCGGCTGGCCCAGGCTCTGGTGCTGGACTGGCCCCGGCTGGAGGCTCTGACCCAAAAAGCCGCCCCGGCGGCGGCCCCGGCGGCCCAGAAGGCCCAGGAGGCCGTGCCCCTTGCAGTGGCCCGGGACGCCGCCTTCTGTTTTGCCTATGCCGAGACCCTGGACGCCTTGCAGCAGGCCGGGGCCCGGCTGGTGTTCTTCAGCCCCTTGGAGGACACTGCCCTGCCGGAGGGCGTAGGCGGCCTGTACCTGCCCGGGGGCTACCCGGAGCTGTATGCTCAGGCCCTGAGCCGGAACCACACTATGCGTTCTTCCATTGCCCGGGCTGTGGCCCAGGGCCTGCCTACGGCGGCAGAGTGCGGCGGCTTTTTGTACCTGGGCCAGAGCCTGGAGGACCCCCAAGGGGCAGTGTGGCCCATGGCAGGGGTGCTGCCGGGCTGCGGCACCCGGGCCGGGCATCTGGTGCGCTTTGGCTACGCCACCCTGACCGCCAAAACAGACAGCCTGCTGTTCCGGGCCGGGGAGCAGCTGCCGATCCACGAGTTCCATCACTGGGACTCCAGCTGCAACGGCACCGCCTTTACGGCCCGGAAAAACCAGACCACCCAGTGGGACTGCGGCTTTGCCAGCCAGAATCTGTACGCTGGCTTCCCTCACCTGTACTGGGCAGGCACTGCCCTGCCCCAGCGCTTTGCCGCCGCCGCCCACGCCTATCTCCAACAAAAAAGGACCCATCTATGACCGAAACCGAACTGTTTGCCCAATTGCATACCATTACGCCCCCGGACGCCGCCGCCCGGGCTGCTGCCAGGGCCCACTGGGCCAGCCTGGCAAAACCCTTAGGGGGCCTGGGGGCCCTGGAGACCCTGCTGGAGGACGCCGCCGCCCTGACAGGCACCGCCGCCCTGGCCTTTGACCGCCGGGCGGTGCTGGTGCTCTGCGCCGACAACGGCGTGGTGGCCCAGGGGGTGAGCCAGACCGACCAGAGCGTCACCCGGGTGGTGGCAGAGAACCTGGCGGCCCGGCGCACCAGCGTGTGCCAGATGGCCCAGGCAGCCCGGTGCCAGGTGGTTCCGGTGGACCTGGGCATTGCCGGGCCCCCGGTGCCGGGGCTGGTGCAGTGCCGGGTGGCCCCCGGCACCGCCGACTTTACCCAAGGCCCTGCCATGAGCCGGGCCCAGGCCCTGGAGGCCATCTGCCACGGCATCCAGCTGGTGCAGCAGCAAAAAGCCGCCGGTTGCCAGCTGCTGGCTACCGGGGAGATGGGCATTGGCAACACCACCACTTCCAGTGCCGTGGCTGCCGTGCTGCTGGGCCAGCCTGTGGAGCAGATGACCGGGCGAGGGGCCGGGCTTTCAGATGCCGGCCTTGACCGGAAGTTCCGGGCCATCCGCACCGGCATTGCCCGGAACTGCCCGGACCCCACCGACCCTCTGGACGTGCTGGCAAAGCTGGGCGGCTTTGACCTGGCCGGGCTCTGCGGCGTCTTTTTGGGCGGTGCCCTGGAAGGGATCCCCGTGGTGATGGACGGCTTTATCAGCGGCGTAGCGGCCCTGTGCGCTGTACGGCTGTGCCCTGCTGCCGCCAAGGCTGTGTTTGCCAGCCACTGCTCCTCGGAGCCAGCGGCCCGGCTGGTGCTGCAAGCCCTGGGCAAGGAGCCTCTGCTGACCGCCGGGCTCCACCTGGGGGAGGGCACCGGGGCCGTGGCCAGCCTGCCTTTGTGGGACATGGCCCTGGCAGTGTACCGGGGCTGCTACTCCTTTGCGGAGGGCGGCATTTTGCCGTACACCCCCCAATGCTGACCCTGGTGGTGGGGGCCGCCGCCAGCGGCAAAAGTGAATACGCCGAGGGTCTGGTGCTGCACACCGGGCTGCCTCGCTATTATATCGCCACCCTGCAGGTGTGGGACGCCGAGTGCGCCGCCCGGGTGGCAAAGCACCGCCGGATGCGGGCCCAAAAGCAGTTCCAGACCCTGGAATGCCCCCGGGACCTGGCCAGCCTGCGGCTGCCCTGCCGGGGCACCGCCCTGCTGGAGGACCTGGGAAACCTGACCGCCAACGAGCTGTACAGCCCCCAGGGGGCCGGGCCCCACACGGCTCAGGCTGTGCTCCGGGGGGTGGAGGCCCTGGCGGCCCAGTGCCAGCACCTGGTGGTGGTGACCAACGAGGTGTTCAGCGGTGGGGCCGATTATGCCGGGGACACGGACCTGTGGCTGCAAGCCCTGGCCCAGGTGAACAACGCCCTGGCCGCCCGGGCCGATGCTGTGGTCCGGGTGGTCTGCGGCCTCCCGGTCTATTACAAAGGAGTGGAACCATGATCGTTTTCCAGACCATTGCTGTGGCCCTGGCCATGTTTTCGGCCATTCCGGTGCCCCAATTTGAGTGGAACCAGCGGAATATGCGCTACGCCCTGTGTGCCTTCCCCCTGGTAGGGGTGCTGGCCGGGGGGCTGTGGGGACTCTGGGGCCTTTTGCCCCTGCCGGACCTGGTCCGGGCCGCCGGCTGGGTGCTGGTGCCGGTGTGGGTCACCGGAGGCATCCATCTGGACGGCTACGCCGACACCTGGGACGCCCTTTCCAGCTACGGCAGCCCGGCCCGGAAGCTGGAAATTTTAAAGGACCCCCACTGCGGTGCCTTTGCGGTGATCCGGCTGTGCAGCTATTTTGTGGCCTACGGGGCCCTGTGTGCCAGTTTGGTCTACAGCCCCCGGGCTGCGGTGCTGTGGGGCCTGGCCCTGGTGCTGGAACGGGGGCTTTCCGGCTTTGCCATTGCCGCCTTTCCCCTGGCCAAAAACACCGGCCTGGCCCATACCTTTGCCTCTGCGGCAGACCGGACCCTGGTGGCCCGGGTGCTGGGGGTGGGCTCTGCCCTAGTCTGCGCCGCCATGGCAGCCCTGGGGGGCTGGGCCCTGGTGCTGGCGGCCCTTTTGGCCCTGGCCCGGTACCGCCGGGTCAGCACCCGGCAGTTCGGCGGCGTTACCGGGGACCTGGCCGGGTGGTTTTTGCAGACCGCCGAGCTCTGGATGTTGGCAGCTTTAGCCGCCTGCCAATGGGGAGGGTTGTTATGATCTTTATTACCGGGCCGCTTTACAGCGGCAAGCGCACCTTTGCCCAAAGCCTGCCGGGGCGGTGCATCACCGACGTGCAGCAGCTGGCCGCCCAGGCCCCGGACCTGGAGGCTCTGGCGGACCAGCTGGCTGCCTACGACCTGGTGGTGGCCACCGAGGCGGGGGGCGGCGTGGTGCCCCTGGACCCGGCCCAGCGAGCCCAACGGGAGGCTGCCGGGCGTCTGGCCTGTCTGCTGGCTGCCCGGGCCAGCTGCGTGGTCCAGATGTTCTGCGGTATCCCCACTGTACTGAAAGGAGAATTGCCCTATGCTGATCTACCTGCTGCGCCACGGCCTGACCTCTTATAATGCTGAAAAGCGATACCAGGGCCAACGAGATATCCCCCTGTCCCCGGAGGGTCTGGCCCAGCTGCGGCCTGCGGATATCCACCCGGACATCGTTTACATCACCCCCTTGTGCCGCACCCGGCAGACCGCCCAGGTGTTGTTCCCTGCTGCAAAGCTGGTGGAGGTAAAGGACCTGCAGGAGATGTGCTTTGGCAGCTTTGAGGGCCGCAATTACAAGGAGATGGAGCAGGACCCGGATTATCTGGCCTGGGTGGCGGCCAACTGCGAGAGCCCCTGCCCCGACGGCGAGACCAAGGCCATCTTTTGCCGCCGGATCTGCCGGGCCTTTGCCGCCCTGGTGGACCAGGCCCTGGCCCAGGGCCGGGAGATGCTGGTGATCTTAGCCCACGGCGGCACCCAGATGGCAGCCCTGGAGCAGTACGCTGTGCCCCACCGGGATTACTACGACTGGTGCGGCCCCAACGCCGGAGGCTTTGTGCTGGACGCCCGGGACTGGGCGGCCCGGCGGCAGCTCCATCTGGTGACCACGGTGCAGTACACCCGGGAGGCCCAGCCATGACCGCCCTGGCCGTGCTGGGGGGCTTTGTGCTGGACAGCCTCCTGGGGGACCCGGCCTGGCTGCCCCACCCGGTGGTGCTTATGGGCAAGGCCATTGCCGGGCTGGAGGGCTTTTTGCGGCCCCGGCTGCCCCAAACGCCCCGGGGAGAGCTGGTGGGTGGGGCCCTGGTGGCCTTTTGCCTGCCGGTAGGCACCTTTGCCCTGACCTGGGCGGCCTGCCGGGGGGCTGCTGCCCTCCACCCTCTGCTGGGGCTGGGGCTGCAGATGTTCTGGTGCGGCCAGGCGTTGGCGGCCCGGGGCCTGGCCCAGGAAAGCCGCCGGGTGTACCGGGAGCTGACTGCCGGGGACCTGCCGGGGGCCCGCAAGGCTGTAAGCCGCATTGTGGGCCGGGACACCCAGGCTCTGACCCCAGAGGGGGTCACCAAGGCCGCTGTGGAAACAGTGGCCGAGAACGCCAGCGACGGGGTCATTGCCCCCCTGCTGTATATGCTGGTGGGGGGTGCGCCCCTGGCCCTTACCTACAAGGCCATCAACACCATGGACAGTATGCTGGGCTACAAAAATGACCGTTACCTGTATTTTGGCCGGGTGGCTGCCAAGCTGGACGATGTGGCCAACTACCTGCCCAGCCGTCTGGCCGGGCTGCTGTGGTGCCCGGCTGCTGCCCTGACCGGCAACGACCCCAAGGGGGCCTGGCGGATCTGGCGCAGGGACCGCCGGAACCATGCCAGCCCCAACAGTGCCCAGACCGAAAGTGCCTGTGCCGGGGCCCTGGGGGTGCAGCTGGCCGGGCCTGCCTATTATTTTGGACAGTATTACCCCAAACCCACCATCGGGGACCCGGTGCGCCCCGTGGAGCCGGAGGACATCCTACGGGCCAACCGCATGATGTACGCCGAGAGCCTGCTGGCCCTGGGCCTGGGGCTTGTGATACGAGGAGGCATTTTATGAGACCTTTACCCCACGGCGGTGACTGGGCCGGGTACCAGGCCCGGTTTGGCCGGGAGGCCCTGGACTTTTCTGCCAATGTCAGCCCTCTGGGGCTGCCGGAGGGGGTGGCTGCTGCCATCACCGCTGCCCTGCCCCAGGCCCACCGCTACCCGGACCCTCTGTGCCGGGCCCTGGTGCAAAAGCTGGCCTGCCACGAAGGAGTGCCTGCCTCCTGGCTGCTGTGCGGCAACGGTGCCGCCGACCTGATCTTTCGGCTGGCAGCGGCCCTGCGGCCTCGCCGGGCCCTGGTAACGGCCCCCACCTTTGCCGAGTACGAGGCGGCCCTGCATACCGTAGGCTGCACGGTGCAGCGGCATCTGCTGCTGGCGGAAAACGATTTTGCGGTGACGGAGGCCCTGGTGGAGGCTGTGGAACCGGGGGTGGACCTGGTGTTCCTCTGCCAGCCCAACAACCCCACCGGGCAGCTGGCCTCTCCGGCCCTGGTGGAGCGGCTGCTGCACCGGTGCCGGGCCTGTGGGGCCCTGCTGGTGGTGGACGAGTGCTTTTTGGAGTTTTTGCGGTCACACCCTGCCCTTACCGCCAAGCCCCTGCTGCCCGGCGGCGGCCTGGTGATCCTCAAGGCCTTTACCAAGCTCTACGGCATGGCAGGGGTGCGGCTGGGCTACGCCCTGTGCAGTGACCCGGCCCTGCTGGAGGCTTTGCAGGCCGCAGGCCAGCCCTGGGCCGTCTCCAGCCTTGCCCAGGCGGCAGGGCTGGCGGCCCTGGAGGAGACAGCCTATGTGGAAAAGGTCCAGGCCCTTGTGGCCCGGCAGCGTCCGGTGCTGGCGGCAGGGCTGGCAGCCTTAGGCCTCCGGGTGATCCCGGGCCGGGCCAATTATCTGCTGTTCCAGGGCCCGGAGACCCTGGGGGACGCCTTGCAGCAAAAGGGCATTATGGTGCGGTGCTGCGGCAATTATCCCGGCCTGGACGACAGCTGGTACCGCACCGCCGTGCGGACCGGGCCGGAAAACCAGCAGCTGCTGCAGGCCCTGAAGGAGGTGCTGGCATGAGCAAAGCCAAGTGCATCATGGTCCAGGGCACCATGAGCGGTGCCGGCAAAAGCCTGCTGTGCACCGCCCTGTGCCGGATCTTTGCCCAGGACGGCTACCGGGTAGCCCCCTTTAAAAGCCAGAACATGGCCCTTAACAGCTTTGTGACCCGGCAGGGGCTGGAAATGGGCCGGGCCCAGGTGGTGCAGGCCCAGGCTGCCGGGATGGAGCCGGATGTGCGGATGAACCCCATCCTGCTGAAGCCCAGCAGCGACGTGGGCAGCCAGGTGATCGTCAACGGTCAGGTCCGGGGGCAGATGTCTGCCGCCGCCTACTTCCGCATGAAGCGTTCCCTGATCCCGGAAATTCTTTCGGCCTACAACAGCCTGGCGGACCAGGTGGAGATCCTGGTCATCGAGGGGGCCGGCAGCCCTGCGGAGATCAACCTGAAGGCCGACGACATCGTGAACATGGGCCTGGCCCAGCTGGTGGACGCCCCGGTGCTGCTGGCAGGAGACATCGACCGAGGCGGTGTGTTCGCCCAGCTTTACGGCACGGTGGAGCTGCTGGACCCGGCAGAGCGAAAGCGCATCGCCGGGCTGGTGATCAACAAGTTCCGGGGAGATGTGGAGATCCTGCGGCCGGGCCTGACCATGCTGGAGCAAAAGACCGGGCTGCCGGTGCTGGGGGTGGTGCCCTACCTGCAGGTGGACCTGGAGGACGAGGACTCTCTGTCCCCCCGGCTGGAGACTGCCGCCGGGGTGCGGCCCCTGGATGTGGCCATCCTGCGGCTGCCCCATGTATCCAACTTTACCGATTTTATGCCCCTGGAGCAGCACCCCCTGCTGGGGGTCCGGTATGTCCGGGGGCCCCGGCAGCTGGGCAGCCCGGATTTGGTGATCCTGCCCGGCACCAAAAACACGGTGGAGGACCTGCTGTGGCTGCGGCAGAGCGGCCTGGAGGCAGCAGTGCTGAAGCTGGCGGCCTCCGGCACCCCGGTACTGGGGGTCTGCGGCGGCTACCAGATGCTGGGCCGCACCCTGGCAGACCCCTTTGGCAGCGAGAGCGGCACCCCCCAGACCCTCCGGGGCCTGGGCCTGCTGCCTACCTGCACCACCTTCGGCCCCCAAAAGCACCGGAGCCAGGACACCGCCGCCGTTACCGCCGGGCCCTTTGCCGGGGCCGCCCTTGCCGGGTACCAGATCCACGCCGGGCGCACGGTGGTGGAGGGCACCCCCTTCTGCCGCTTAGCCGACGGCACCCCGGAGGGCTGCACCGCAGGCAATATTTTTGGCACCTACCTCCACGGTCTGTTTGACACCGGGGACCTTACCCAGGCCCTGGCCCAGTGGCTGTGCCGCCGCAAGGGCCTGGACCCTGCCGGGGCCCAGGTGATCCCCATGGAGGAATACCGCCAGCAGCAGTTCGACCTGCTGGCCCAGGGCGTTCGGCAGGCTTTGGACCTGCCTGCCCTCTACGCCGCCATGGGCCTGCCGGGCCCGAAAGGAGCAAGCCTATGACCACCCCTCAGCATCACCTCCCTGCGGACATTGAGCGGACCAGCCTCTCCATCATCACCGCTGAGCTGGCCCAGATGGGCCTGACCCCACCGCCGGACACTGCCCCGGTGGTGCTGCGGGTCATCCACACCACCGCAGATTTTGATTACGCCCGGAACCTCCGGTTCACCCCCGGGGCGGTGGCAGCCGGGGTGGCGGCTTTGCAGGCCGGGACCCCCATCATCACCGACACCAACATGGCCCTGGCTGGCATCACAAAACCGGGGCTGGCCCGGCTGGGCACCCAGGCCCTGTGCTACATGGCGGACCCGGAGGTAGCCGCCCGGGCCAAAGCCCAGGGCACCACCCGGGCCGTGGCCTCCATGGAACAGGCTGCTGCCCAGCACCCCGGGGCCCTGCTGGCAGTGGGCAACGCGCCCACCGCCCTGCTGACCATTGCCCGGCAGATCGAAGCCGGGCTGCGGCCTGCCCTGGTCATCGGAGTGCCGGTGGGTTTTGTGAACGTGGTGGAAAGCAAGCAGCAGCTGCTGGCGGTGTGCCAGGCCCACGGGGTGCCTGCCATCGTGGCCCTGGGCCGCAAGGGCGGCAGCAACGTGGCCGCCGCCATCTGCAACGCCCTGGTGTACTCCGCCGCCCAGATGCTGGACCCCACCGCCCGGGGCTGGAATTAAAAAAGCCGCAGCCTCTCTGCATCAGCAGGGAAAGGCTGCGGCCTTTTTTGTCTATACGGGGTCTTACTTTTCTTCCGGGTCTGCAGGGTCCTGGGACTGCTGGTCCTTCCGCAGCTGCCGGATCCGCTGTTTTTCGCTCTGGACATGGGGCCAGGGCCAGCGGAAGCCTTCGTTTTGCTGGCACCAGCGCACCAGGGGGCCAAAGGCAAAGGCCAGACCAAAGACGTACAGCAGCACAAACAGCAGAGCGTCCAGGGTCACCAGGGCATCCAGAGCACCGATCACCGCCACCACGCAGCCTGCCTTTAAAAAGAACAGGCCGTTCTGGCGGCAATACTCCTCAAAGTGCTCCGGCTTTACGGCACGGCGGCCCTGGTCCCCCCACACCCGGGGGTTCTTCATCACCGAGTAGCCGTAAAAGACCATCATCAGGCCCAATGTGAGCTGAAAACCAAAAAACATGGCAGATACCTCGTTGTTTTTGTGGGAGTGGCCCGGGCTCAGTCCTCAAACAGAGGCTTCATGCAGGGCAGAAAATCCAGGGTAGCAAAGTAATCCCGAGGGGTCTGGGCCCGGCGGATCAGCCGATGGGAGCCGTCCTCACACAGCAGCACCTCAGCGCAGTGGAGCTTGCCGTTGTAGTTGTAGCCCATAGCGGAGCCGTGGGCCCCGGTATCGTGGATGTAGATCACATCCCCGATGTCGATCTTGGGCAGCATCCGGTCAATGGCAAACTTGTCGTTGTTCTCGCACAGGCCGCCCACCACGTCGTACTTGTGGTCGCAGGGCTCATTTTCCTTGCCCAGCACAGTGATGTGATGGTAGGCACCGTACATGGCCGGCCGCATCAGGTTGGCGGCACAGGCATCCAGGCCGATGTACTCCTTGTAGATGTGCTTTTCGTGGATGGCGGTAGCCACCAGAGCACCGTAAGGTCCGGTGGTAAAGCGGCCCATCTCGGTAAAGATGGCCACATCCCCCATGCCTGCCGGCACCAGGATCTCCTCAAACTTCTGCCGTACCCCCTCGCCAATGGCCAGGATGTCGTTTTCGGTCTGTTCCGGGCGGTAGGGGATGCCTACGCCACCGGACAGGTTAATCCAGGCAATGTGGGCTCCGGTGGCCTGCTGCACCCGGACTGCCAGCCGGAACAGGATGGCGGCCAGCTCCGGGTAATAGGCGTCGGAGATAGTGTTGGAGGCCAGGAAAGCATGGATGCCAAAGTTCTTGGCACCCTTCTTCATGAGCTTTTTGTAGCTGTCGATGAGCTGCTGCTCGGTCATGCCGTACTTGGCATCCCCGGGCTTGTCCATGACCTGGAAGCCCTCTTCGCTCTCGCCCAGGCTGAAGGTGCCGCCCGGATTGTAGCGGCAGAACACCGTCTCCGGCACACCGGCCACCCGGTCCAGAAAATCCACCATGGTGGCGTCGTCCAGGTTGATGTAGGCTCCCAGCCGGGCAGCCTCCTGCATATCCTCCACGGGGGTCTGGTTGGAGGAGAACATGATCTCATTGCCGGTAAAGCCGCAGGCATCGCTGAGCATCAGCTCTGTCAGGGAGGAGCAATCCACGCCGCAGCCCTCCTCCTTCAGGATCTGAAGGATCACGGGGTTGGGCAGGGCCTTGACGGCAAAATACTCCTTGAAGCCCTTGTTCCAGCTGAAGGCCTTGTTGATGCGGCGGGCATTTTCCCGGATGCCCTTTTCGTCGTAGATGTGGAAGGGCGTAGGCACGTCCTCCATGATCTGCTGGGCCATCTCTTGGGTCAGAAACGGTTTCTTTTCCATAATTACATCCCTCTCATTTTATATGCACACGGCCCCTGCCGTGCTGCAGGCAGGTCATAGCTTCAGGTTGCTCCGGGTGGGGGTAAAGGTGGGGATCATCTGTTCCAGCTGCTGCACCACGCCCTCGTCGTTGTGCTCTGCTGCAGCGGCCAGGGCCTGGAGCTGCTCATAGAACTGGGCCAGGTCGATGTTCCGGGGGCTGGCCACAAAGATCTTGTTGTGTTCGGTGCGGCGCATCTTGCCCTGCTCCTCGTCCATCATCAGCTCCTCGTAGAGCTTCTCGCCGGGGCGCAGGCCCACGATCTTGATCTCCATGTTCACCCCCGGCTCGTAGCCGTAAAAGCGGATGAGCTGCTTGGCAAGATCCATGATCTTGACCGGCTCCCCCATGTCCAGCACATAGATGTTGCCGCTTTCGGCCAGGGCACCGGCCTGCAGCACCAGCTGGGCCGCCTCCGGGATGGTCAT
>CAKSXW010000013.1 GCA_934518555.1 uncultured Faecalibacterium sp.
GGGCTTCCGCAAGGGCAAGGCTCCCAAGGCTCTGATCGAGAAGATGTACGGTGCTGACGTCTTTACCTACGACGCCATCAACGAGCTGTTCCCCGAGGCTTTCGAGGCTGCTGTCAAGGAAGCCGGTGTGGAGCCTGTAGGCCGTCCTGAGGTCACCGTGGATTCCGCCAGCGAGGCCGAGGGTGCTACCCTGACCGTGAAGGTGGCTGTGAAGCCCGAGATCAAGGTTGGCAACTACAACGGTCTGACTGTTGAGAAGATCGTCCATACTGTCACCGACGAGGCTGTGGATGCAGAGCTGAAGCGTGTGCAGGAGCGCAACGCCCGTGAGCTGACCCGTGAGGGTGCTGCTGAGAACGGCGATATCGCTGATATCGACTTCGAGGGCTTTGTGGACGGCGTGGCATTCGAGGGCGGCAAGGCTGAGCACTACAGCCTGACCCTGGGCAGCGGCAGCTTCATCCCCGGCTTTGAGGACCAGATCGTTGGTCACTCTGCTGGCGAGGAGTTCGACGTGAACGTCACCTTCCCCACCGAGTACCAGGCCGCTGAGCTGGCCGGCAAGGCAGCTGTCTTTAAGATCAAGCTGCACGAGGTCAAGTACAAGGAGCTGCCTGCTCTGGACGACGAGCTGGCAAAGGATTGCTCCGAGTACGACACTCTGGAGGAGTTCAAGGCTTCTATCCGCAAGAACAACCAGGAGCAGCTGGACAAGCAGGACGACCTGGCTGTTGAGAACGCTCTGGTGGACCAGGTCATCGAGAGCATGGAGGGCGAGATCCCCCAGGCTATGTACGATGCCCGTATGGACGAGATGGTCAACGACTTTGCTTTCCGTGTGGAGCAGCAGGGCCTGCGTCTGGAGGACTACCTGAAGTATATGGGCCAGACCGTGGACCAGTTCCGTGCTTCCTTCATGCCTCAGGCTGAGAAGCAGGTGAAGATCCGCCTGGCTCTGGAGGCTGTTGCCGCTGCCGAGAACATCGTTGCTTCCGAGGAGGATGTCAACGCTGAGATCAAGCGCATTGCTGACCAGTACAAGATGGAAGAGGACAAGGTTCGTGAGGTCATCAACCTGGATGACCTGAAGAACGATCTGGCTGTTACCAAGGCCATCGACTTTGTCAAGGCCCACGCCAACATCGTGGAGAAGGCCGCTGAGGCCGAGAAGGCAGCCGACGCTGAGTAAGTACCGGCAAGCCTGCAGGGTGCACACCGCTGCATAACTGCAAATCAAAGGTTGTAAAAGTTGACCGATACGGCTGAACCGGCAGGGAACCCGTATCGGTCAATTTTGCAAATAAACTATACCGTTTCAGGAGGCGAACTTTATGAGTTTTGTACCTTACGTTGTGGAACAGTCGGCACATGGCGAGCGTTCTTACGATATTTTTTCCCGTCTGCTGAATGACCGCATCATCGTGCTCAGCGAGGACGTCAACGATACCACCGCAAGCTTAGTGGTGGCACAGCTGCTGTATCTGGAAGGCCAGGACCCGGACAAGGACATCAGCCTGTATATCAACAGCCCCGGCGGCTCCATCAGTGCCGGCATGGCCATCCACGATACCATGCAGTATATCAAGTGCGATGTTTCCACCATCTGCATGGGCATGGCAGCTTCCATGGGTGCTTTCCTGCTGGCAAGCGGCACCAAGGGCAAGCGTTTTGCCCTGCCCAACGCCGAGATCATGATCCATCAGCCGCTGATCGGCGGCCAGGGCGGCGGCCTTTCCGGCCAGACCACCGATATCAAGATCCACGCAGAGCACATGGTGTATATCCGTGATAAGATGAACCGGATGCTCAGCGAGTACACCGGCCAGTCTCTGGAAAAGATCCAGCAGGACACCGAGCGTGACAACTATCTGTCTGCACAGGATGCCAAGGCCTACGGCCTGATCGATGAGGTCATCGCCCACCGCTGATCCCTTGCGGACACCAATCTACCCAGGATAAGGAAAAACAGCTATGGCAAATAACAATTCCGGCAGAGATAAAAACGAAAAGGATCTGGTCTGCAGCTTCTGTGGAAAGCACCAGGACGAAGTGGAGCGCATGATCATCGGTCCCGGCGTCAACATCTGCAGCGAGTGCATTGGCCTGTGCCACGATCTGCTTTCCGACAAGACGGACCGGCCCAACGGCGGCCGCCCGTCCAAGGCAGGAGCTGGCCGTACCCGCAGCATCCAGGCTGCCGATGATCTGGATATCAACATCATGACCCCGGCCGAGATCAAGGACGGCCTGGATCAGTATGTCATCGGGCAGGATGAGGCAAAGCGGGTGCTGGCCGTTTCGGTCTACAACCACTACAAGCGCATCCTCAGCGGCAAGGGCGGCGACGTGGAGCTGCAAAAGTCCAACGTGCTGCTGCTGGGCCCCTCCGGCGTGGGCAAGACCCTGCTGGCCCAGACCCTGGCCAAGATGCTGGGGGTCCCCTTCGCCATTGCCGACGCCACCACCCTGACCGAGGCCGGCTATGTGGGCGAGGATGTGGAGAACATCCTGCTCAAGCTGATCCAGGCGGCGGATTTTGATGTGCAGAAGGCACAGATCGGCATCATCTATATTGACGAGATCGACAAGATCACCCGTAAGAGCGAGAACCCCTCCATCACCCGGGACGTGGGCGGTGAGGGCGTGCAGCAGGCCCTGCTGAAGATCCTGGAGGGCACTGTCAGCAATGTGCCGCCCCAGGGCGGCCGCAAGCACCCCCAGCAGGAGTTCATCCAGATCGACACCACCAACATCCTGTTCATCTGCGGCGGTGCTTTCGACGGCCTGGACAAGTATATCCAGCGCCGCACCGACAAATCTGCCCTGGGCTTCGGCAGCAGCCTGAAGGATAACTCCAACGAGTACCAGAAGGCCCTGCTGCGGAAGGTGGAACCCCACGATCTGGTCAAGTTCGGCCTGATCCCGGAGCTTATCGGCCGTCTGCCGGTCATCACCGTGCTGGACGACCTGGACGAGGATGCTCTGGTCCGGGTGCTCAAGGAGCCCCGCAACAGCCTGGTAAAGCAGTACAAAGAGCTGCTGGGCATGGACAATGTGGAGCTGACCTTCACTGATGAAGCTCTCCACGCCATTGCCCGCAAGACCATCGAGCGCAAGACCGGCGCCCGAGGCCTGCGTAGTGTGATGGAAAGCATCCTGCTGCCCATCATGTACCAGGTGCCCAGCGATGCCACCATCATCCGTGTGACGGTGGACGAGGACACTGTGGAGGGCGGCGAGGCCCACCTGGAGTACGGCGCAGTACGCAAACGCTACAAAAATCAGAACACCCTGAACTGACGCTCCGGCGGCAGAGAAGGGGAGGCGAAAGCCCTGTTTAAAAAGCAATTTGCTTTTTACAGGGCTTTTTGCTTTGTTATTCTTGTTTCTGCAGGCAAAATGAGTTATAATATTAAGGCCTGGATTTTACAGAGGGCTTCATCCCTGGCAGGAAAGCCCTGTAAGCTGTAGCCTGGGCACTATGGGTAACAGAAAGTATGATAAAGGAGTGTGTTTTCAATGGCAAATTATTTTGCAATGGATCGGGCCGCACTGGAGGCAGAAAAGGCTGCACTGGAGGCAGAGTACAAATCTTTTCAGGCAAAGGGCCTGCAGCTGAATATGTCCCGTGGCAAGCCCGGCCCTCACCAGATGGACCTGGCCATGGACCTGCTGAAGATGACCGACTACACCACCGATGCCGGCACCGATGCCCGGAACTACGGTGACCTGGAAGGCCTCAACGAGGCTCGCACCCTGTTTGCAGATGTGTTCGGCGTGCAGCCCGGCGAGGTGTTCGTGGGCGGCAACTCCAGCCTGCAGCTGATGTACAACTTGGTCAGCATCGGCTATTCCTTCGGCTTCCCGGAGTCTCCCTGCCCCTGGTCCCAGGTGGAAAAGCGCAAGTTCCTTTGCCCGGTGCCCGGCTACGACCGCCATTTTGCCATTACTGAGGAGTTCGGCTTTGAGCTGATCAGTGTGCCCATGACTCCCAATGGCCCCGACATGGACGTGGTGGAAAAGCTGGTGGCAGAGGATGACACCATCAAGGGCATCTGGTGTGTGCCCCAGTACTCCAACCCCGATGGCTACACCTACAGCGACGAGACCGTGGAGCGGTTTGCCAAGATGAAGACCGCCGCCCCGGACTTCAAGATCTTCTGGGATGAGGCTTACATCGTCCATCACCTCACCGAGGAGATCATCGAGACCCCGGTGCTGCTGAACGTGAGCAAGAAGTATGGCACCCAGGACCGGGTGTTCATGTTCACCTCCACCAGCAAGATCACCTTCCCGGGTGCCGGCGTTTCTGCCATTGCCTGCAGCGAAAACAGCATGAAGTATATGTGCAAGCGCTTCTCGGTAATGATCATCAGCTACGACAAGATGAACCAGCTGCGCCATGTCCGCTTCCTGAAGGATAAGGCTGGTGTGCTGGCCCACATGGCAAAGCATCGCCGCCGTCTGGTGCCCTGTTTTGATGCCGTCAAAACGGCCTTTGCAAACAACCTGACCCCCTGCGGTGACATCGCCCACTGGACCAACCCCAAGGGCGGCTACTTCATCAGCCTTTATGTGATGCCCGGCTGCGCCAAGCGTGTGGCAGGCCTGTGCAAGGATGCCGGCCTGACCCTCACCGGTGCCGGTGCGGCCTACCCCTACCACAAGGACCCGGAGGATTCTCACCTCCGCATCGCTCCCACCTATCCCAGCCTGGACGAGGTGGAGACCGCATCCGAGCTGCTGTGCGTCTGTGTGCGCCTGGCTGTGGTGGAAAAGCTGCTGGCTGAGCAGGCATAAGGTATTCATTTGAAAAAGCCTCCCCCGGCAGGCTCTGCAGTCTGCACGGGGGAGCTTTAAAATACGGGCCCTGCCAGGGCAGGGCCTTTGGAGGTTTTCCTGAATCTATGAAGACAAAAGGCAAAGCATGGCACCTGGTGGTTACGGTGCTCCTGATCCTTGCGTTTGTGTACACGGCATTTTTTGGCGTGGCTGCAACGTATGGTGACGTGACCACCACCTACATCAAGGGGGCAAAGGACATCCGCTTTGGTGTGGACATCAAGGGCGGCGTCAACGTCACCTTTGTGCCCTCGGAGGATTACGATGCCACCGAGGAGCAGCTGGAGGCAGCACAGCTGGTCATTGAGAACCGTCTGGTGGCCTTGAACGTCACCGACTACGAGCTCTATGTGGACCCCAGCTCCGACAGCTTGATCCTGGAGTTCCCCTGGCAGTCCGGCGAAACGGATTTTGACCCGGAAGCTGCCATTGAGGAGATCGGCACCACCGCCTACCTGACCTTCCGGGAAGGCAGCAGCCAGGATGGTCAGCTGATCCTGGACGGCTCCATGGTGGAGAGTGCCTCCGCTCAGTACGGCCCGGTCAGCAGCGGCGGTGCGTCCGAGTATTATGTCGCCCTGAAGTTCACCGCTGAGGGCGCCAAGGCCTTTGGTGAGGCCACCACCCGGCTGGCAGATTCCAAGGGCAGCATCGGCATCTGGCTGGATGACGAGAACGTGAGCACTGCTACGGTCAACACCGCCATTACCGACGGCGAGGCCATCATCACCAGCTCTGCAACCAACCCCTTCACCCAGGAGGCTGTGGTAAAGATGGCTCGCCAGATCAACTCCGGCGCACTGCCTTTTGCCCTGAAGGTGGACAGCTACTCCACCATCAGCCCCAGCCTGGGCGAGAACAGCCTCAACGCCATGGTCCTGGCTGGCGGCATCGCTTTTGCGCTGATCGTGCTGTTCATGACCATCCTGTACCGGCTGCCGGGCTTTTTGGCCTGTATTGCACTGGCAGGGCAGGTGGCTGCCACCCTGGCCTTTGTTTCCGGCTACTTCCCGGTGTTTGAGAGCTTTACTCTGACCCTGCCGGGCATTGCCGGTATCATTCTGGCCATTGGCATGGGTGTGGACGCCAACGTCATCACCACCGAGCGCATCAAGGAAGAGCTCAAAAACGGCAGGTCCCTGGACGGTGCCCTCAAGAGCGGTTTTGTCCGGGGTCTGACCCCCATCATCGACGGCAACGTCACCATCGTCATCGTGGCCATCGTGCTGATGGGTGCCTTTGGCCCCTCCGACGGCCTGTTTGCCAAGGCGTTGCACTTTGTGTTCTTCGCCTTTGGCCCCTCCACTGCTGGCACCATCTACGCCTTTGGCTACACGCTGCTGACCGGCGTGCTGCTGAACTTTGTGTTCGGCGTGTTTGCTACCCGGGTCATGATCCGTGGTGCAGCTGCCATCAAGCTGTTCCGGGATCCCTGGCTGTATGGTGCTGCCAAGCTGGGCAAGGATACCACCGAGAAAAAGCAGCTGGACTTTGTGGGCCTGCGGAAGCGGTTCCTCACCATTTCCGGCTGCCTGATGGCTGGCATCCTGCTGTGCGCTGCGGTGTTTGGGGTCCGTCTGGACACTGAGTTTACCGGCGGTGCCATGATCACCCTGCGGTATGAGGGCACCATTGCCCTGTCCGATGTGCAGAAAACTGCCTCGGATGCCCTGGAAAACACGGGCCTGACCTTGCAGACCGGCGAGAACGTGGCAACCGGGGACCAGACCCTGAAGATCTCTATGCCGGGCACCGAGACGGTGACCACCGACCAGGTGGAGACCCTGCTGGAGTCCCTCAACGACAGCTACCCCGATAACAGCTTTGCTCAGCTGTCCCTCAGCAACGTCAGTGCTGCCATGGGCACCAAGTTCCTGCAAAAGAGCCTGGTGGCAGTAGTGTTTGCACTGGTGCTGATCCTGCTCTACATCGCCCTGCGGTTCAAGAACATCGGCGGCCTCACCGGCGGCATGATGGCAGTGCTGGCCCTGGTGAATGACCTGATGGTGGTGTTTGGCACCTTTGTGCTGCTCCGCACCCCTCTGGATGGCAACTTTATTGCTGCCATGCTCACCATTCTGGGCTACTCCATCAACGATACCGTGGTGGTGTACGACCGGATCCGGGAAAACCGCAGCCTCATGGGCAAAAAGGCTGTTTTTGAGGAGCTGGTGAACCACTCCATCAACCAGTCTGCTCGCCGCACCCTGGTCACCACCATCACCACTGTGATGGCACTGGCTGTACTGTGTGTAGTGGCGAAGCTCTACGGCCTGGACAGCATCTTTACCTTTGCATTCCCGCTGATGATGGGTATGATCAGCGGCGTGTATACCTCTCTGTGCGTCTCCACCTCCGCTTGGGTGCTGTGGAGCCAGCGCAAGGCAAAGTCCCAGGGCAAGCACAACGCTTGATCCACAAACCTTCAGGAGGAACAGAACATGAAGTGTCCCTATTGCGGAGCAGAGGAGTCTAAAGTCATCGACTCTCGCCCCACCGAAGACAGCGAGCGCATCCGCCGCCGCCGGGAATGTCTGAGCTGCCACATGCGTTTCACGACCTATGAAGTGGTGGAGACTGTTCCTCTGGTGGTCATCAAAAAAGACAGCTCCCGGGAGCCCTTTGATCGGCAGAAGCTGCTGAACGCCATGCTGCGAGCCTGTGCCAAACGGCCGGTAAGCTACGAGGCCATTGACCGGGCGGTGACTCGCATCGAGCAGACCCTGCTGAGCTCCTATGACCGGGAGATCCCCAGTGTCCGCATCGGAGAGCTGACCATGCAGGAGCTCAAGAATATCGACGAGGTGGCCTATGTCCGCTTTGCATCGGTATACCGTCAGTTTGCTGATGTGGAGAGCTTTTTCAACGAGCTGAAAAAACTCATGGGAGACCGTAAGGAAACCCTCTGACCCTTTATAACCACTTGCACCGCCCCCTTGGCAGGTTCGCCTTGGGGGCGGTGTTTTTTTGCTAGATCAGCCGCTGGGCCACCCATAACAGGGTCTCCACCTGCACCTGGGCCCGACGCAGCTCCCCCAAGGCCTCCTCCGGGGCGTTCTGCTCCAGATGGCCGTCGGCAGCCCGGAGACAGGCCTCCAGCTCCGTAAATTCTGCCGTAGGCAGCAGGTGGTTCATGTGCTCTCGCATCTGGTCGCATCGGTCGGCGCCCCGGGCCAGGGAACGCCGGGCGGCAGGGGAGTCCTGGGCCCGGATGGCGTTTATGGCCTGGTCCAGGTCCCCGGAGATATCCTGGGCAAAGGTCTGTACCCGGTAGCTGCTGTAAAAGGCCACAGCCAGCAAGGCCGCCAGGATCACAAAACACGCATAGATCCGTTTCATATTCAGCCCTCACCTGGTGCCGCCGCCGGAACGGGGCTCCTTTTTTAAAAGAAAGTAATCCTCGGTCTCGTTGCCCACCAGCAGCAAGATCTCCTGAGGCAGCAGAGCGTTGGCCTGGGCGGTACGTTCCAGCCAGGCAGAGTCTTTGCCGCACCAGCGCAGGTTATCTTCCAACACCTGCCCGTCCAGCACAAAGGGGATGGTGGCCTGGAGCTGGCTGGCCTTCAGCTGCAGGTCTGCCAGCCGCACCGGTTCTCGTTCCGGCCGCAGAGCCACCGATAGGGTTCCGTTGGTCTCGATGACGGCATAGGAGACCTCCCGGGGGTCAAATACATTCTTGCCCCGGAGGGCCTCCATCAGATCGGCAGTGGTCAGGCGCAGGGTCCGCAGGGCGTTTTGGTCGATCTTGCCATCCAGGATCACAGTTTTGGGCCGCCCGGACAGAAAATTGAAAAATTTCTGGCTGCGAAAGCCCAGGGCGGACCCCAGCAGTTCCAAGGCTGCAATGAGAAACAAGGGGATCAGGCTGGAGGTCACCGGAACATCCTCTGCCTCAATGGAAATGGATGCCAGGTTTGAGATCAGGATGGTGGATACCAGCTCCTCCGGCTGCAGTTCTCCCAACTGCCGTTTGCCCATGAGCCGCATGGCAAACAACACGCACAGATAAATAAGGATGGTGCGGCAGATCAATAGCTTCATGGTGGGCTCCTCCGGCTAAACGAGATCAAGGGGCTGCCGTATGGCCAGGGCCCCCGGTGGGCATACTGCCTTTGCAAAGGAGTGGAATGCAAATGCAGCAGTTGTCCCCCTCACTGGCAGAAAACCTCCGGGCCCTGAAGGCCCGGTTTGGTGCCTCTGCCGATTATTATGCCAAAGAAATCTCCATTTATCATTGCAAGGGGTGTCTGGTCCTCTTTGACGGCATGGCCAGCCTGGATTCCCTCTGGGCTTTGCTGCTGGATACCGCCAGCCGACAGGCTCCCCCTGGGGCGGCTCCGGCAGCAACGGGGGATGGGCAGGCTGTTTTTGAGATGATCCAATACGGTTCCGCATTTCCGGCCGAAAGCACCCCGGTGGAGGACCTGCCGGACCTGGTGCGGCGCATCACAGCCGGCATGGCGGTGCTGCTGCTGGATGGCTGCCCCAAAGGCATCGCCTTTTCGGTGCAGGGGCTCAAATTCCGCTCCGTGGACCAGCCGGCAGGGGAAGGGGAGCTTCGGGGCTCCCGGGAAGGCTTTGCCGACCTGCTGCGAGTGAACCTGAGCTTGCTGCGGCGGCTGGTCCGCACCCAGGACCTGGTGCAGGAGGTGGCCCAGGCCAACACCGCAGCCGGGACAGAGTACGCCCTCTGCTATTGCAAAACCAAGGCGGACCCGGCCATGGTCCGGCAGGTACGGCAGCTTTTGGCTGCTGCCCGGCCGGAGCTTTTGCTGGATTCCAGCTACTTTATGCCCTGGCTGCTGCCCACCCGGCTGCGGCTGTTTACCCCGGTGCGCTATACCGAACGCCCGGCGGTGGCCTGCGCCAAGCTCTGTGAGGGCAAACTTGTGGTGCTGGTGAATGGCAGCCCCTCAGCCATGGTGCTTCCGGCCCTGTTCCGTGAAAACTTTGAGTGCCTGGACGACTACGCCTCCACGGCAGCTTTTTCCTCCTTTTTGCGGCTGCTGCGGTATGGGGCCTTCTGGCTCACGGTGTTTCTGCCGGGGGCCTTTGTATGCCTGGCCGTCTACCTGCCGGAGCTGATCCCACCCCAGCTGCTGTACAAGATCGAGGCGGCAGAAAAGGCCACCCCGCTGCCGCTGTTTGGGGAAATGCTGCTGGTGATCCTGCTGCTGGAGATCATCCGGGAGGCCGGGCTGCGGATGCCCCAGTCCCTGGGCCACTCTGTAAGCCTGGTGGCGGCCCTGATCCTGGGGGATGCCGCCATTGCCACCGGCCTCATGAGCACCCCGGTGATCTTTGTGGCCAGCATCACCTCCATAGCGGTGTTCGTGACGCCGCCGCTGTATGAGACCGCCACCCTGCTGCGGATCGGGGTGGTGCTGGCAGCAGGGCTGGGGGGACCTGCCGGGCTGGCCGGGGCCTTTTTTGCGGTGCTTCTGAGCCTTTCCGGCACCGGGATGCTGGGGGTGCCCTACCTGGGCTCTCGTGCCCTCGGGCAGCCCTTGGCAGAGGACGGGGTCATCCGCCGCAATTACAGGCAGCTTTCCCAAAAGGAGTTCAACATCTGGCAGAAACGGAGGCCCGGCCCATGAAGGCAGCTTCTCACAGCTTTTCTTTTTCCGCAGTGGCCCTCAGTGTAGGCACCGCCGCCCTGGCAGAGGCATTGCCCACCGGAGCCTCTCCCCGGGCCCTTGTGTGGCAGGAGCTATTATTTGCCGGGGCTCTGACTGCCCTCTCTGCCGGGGCCGGGCAGCTGCTGCCCCGGCTCTCCCGGGCCCCCAAAAAGGTCGTGGCAGTGCTGCTGCAGCTGTGGCTGGCGGCAGAGCTGGTGCAAACAGCCTGCCGTGCTCTGGCTCTTTGCCGCCAGGAATTTTCCTCCCTGGCACTGCTGGGCTTTTTGCCCCTGCTGCTCTGGGCCGGGTGGCGCAGGGCGCCGGAGGATTGGACCGCCCCGGCCCAGGTGCTTTGGTGGCTGGCGGCGTTGGGCGGCGTGGTGTGCCTGGCTGGCCTCTATGGACAGATGGGCTGGCCCCGGCTCCTGGCCTGGAAGCAAGCCCCAAAAAGGCCCTTCACGGTGCCGGTGTATGCAGAGTACGCCGCCTGGCCCCTGCTGTGCCGGTCGGCAGGGCCCAGGGGAGCTACGCTGCCGCTGCTCACCGGAGCTCTGCAGACCGGGGCGGCCTTGGCCCTGGTGCTGGTGTTTGGCCGGGACTACCCGGCCCGGGAGCTGTTGCGTGCCTGGAGCGTGGGGGGCTTTTCCCGGTTGGACGCCGCTTTGCTGCTGCTGTGGCTCACCTGTGCACTGTTCCGCATGGGGCTGTTGACCACGGCCCTCCGGGCATTGGGCGGCTCCGGGCTGCGAAAGGAGAGTCTATGAAAAAAACTCCCCTGTGGGCAGGGCTTTTGCTGGCCGGGTGGTGTCTGCTGTTTCTCCGCTGCGACACCACAGAAAAAAGCATGGTCCGGGCCGTTTATCTAGCCCAGCAGGGGCAGCTGTGGACCATGGGGCTGGTATACCAGGCCCCGGAAGCTGCCGCCGATGCTTCGGAGGCCTCTGGGGCCTTACGGGCTGTGGGGGGCACCGGCCCCACCCTGGAATTGGCCCGGGCTGGGGCAGAAAAAGCGTTGCCCCAAGCGGCAGATTACCGGCTCTGCGATTATGTGCTGTTCCCGGCAGATACCCCGGCCCAGACCCTGACAGCCTATGAATCCTTGGTGCTGCGGCGACGCTGCGGCCGTACCGCCGCCAGGGCTTTTGGCGCAGAATTTACCTGGTCGGAATTCCTGGCAGCATGGGAAGAAAACCAGCAGCTGCCGGATAAACTCCTGGAGAAACTCAAAGGCTCTTTCAAGGCGGCTCCCCATCTCTACGCCCTCCAAAGCCCGGCACTGCTGCCCCTGCTGGCCCTGGAGGATGGCCAATGCCAGGTCCGGCCTGCCGGGGTATTCCGCACGGCGGCAAACAGCTGGGCTCTGTCTGCGGAGCAAGCAGAGGCGGTGCGGCTGCTGACAGGGGCAGGGGACAGCTGGACCTTTTGGCTGGAGGGAGAGCCGTTCACCCTCCGGCGGTGCACCGTCTCCGTGGCCGTGCAGGGGCAGACAGTGCACCTTCGGCTGGACTGCCAAAGAGGCTACGGCTCCCCACAGCCGGGGCCGGCCCAGCGGCAGCAGCTGGCAGAACTTTGTGCTCAGACCGTGGAACAGCTTTGGAAACAAGGGGTAGACCTGCTGTGCCTCCAGCAGCGAGAGGCTTTGCAAGAGGGTCCCACCGGGGCACGGGCACCAACAAAAAACGCCTGCCCACAATTGCAGGCAGACGTTCGGTTTTTGGGAATGTGAACAAACGCTCAGTGAGCCGTGGGGAAGGTGACGGTAATGGTGGTACCCTGGTCCACCTGGCTTTCCAGCTTGATCCGAGCATTGTGGAGCCGGGCAATGTGCTTGACGATGGCCAGGCCCAGGCCTGTGCCGCCAGTGGCCTTGCTGCGGCTCTTATCCACCCGATAAAACCGCTCAAACACGCTGGATTGTGCCTCCCGGGGGATGCCGATGCCGTTGTCGGCCACCGTAAGGGTGCAGTGGCCGTCTCGCAGGCAGGCTGTGGTGATCTGCACCTTGCCGCCGGGGCGGTTGTAGCGGATGGCGTTATCGCACAGGTTCTGGCACAGCTCATCCAGCAGGCCCCGGTTGCCTTGGACCAGAGCACTTTCGCCCAGGTAATTCAGGGTGACATAGGCGTGCCGGGCATTCAGCTTTTGACGCTCCACGCAGTCCCGGGCCACATCCAGCAGGTCCACCACCTCCATATCCGGTGCAGAGGAGGTCTCGGCTGCACTGTCCAGATGGGACAGCTGCAGGATATCGTTCACTAGCTGGATCATGCGAGTGGCCTCGCCGTGGATCTTTCCGGCAAAGCCCGGGATGTCCGCAGGCTTTGCCATGCCGGTCTCAATAAGCTCTGCATAGCCGGAAATGCTGGTAAGGGGGGTCTTGAGTTCGTGGCTCACATTGGCTGTAAATTCCTGCCGCATCTTCTCGTTGTTCTCTCGCAGAATGCGGTCGGCATGGATGCTCTCAGCAAAGGGGATCAGCTCTTTGTAGGGCACCTTCTCCTGGATATGATCCAGGTCCTCGGTCATCCGCAGCACCGGCTGCACCAGAGCCCGGGTCAGCAAGCCGGAAAGCACAGCGGCTGCCAGCATCAGGGCAACACAACTCAGCACAATGGCAGGCAGGGTGTCGTCATACACGGACCAAATGGTCTGTGCATCCTGGGCCACACGGAGGATGTCGCCGCCAGGCAGCAGAATGGCATAGTAATAGGTCTCGTAGCCTAAGGTCTGGGAGTCCCGGATGTCTTTGCCCACGTTCTTTTCCATGGCCTGCTGGATCTCCGGGCGAGAAAGGTGGTTTTCCATAGGCTGATCGGTGGCAGATTCAAACAGCACCTCGCCGCTTTGGGAGATCAGGGTGATCCGGAGGTCTCCTGACACAAAGGCAGAGAGCTGCTGTGGGTCCTCTGTAAGGGCGTACCCTGCCTGTACCAGCTTTGTCTCTTGCTCCAGGCCGTCCCAGGCCTGCCGGGTAAAGGCCTTGTGAAAAACAAAAATGCACAGTGCAGCGGTGAATATCAGACCCAGAAAGCCCATGAGAAACAGTCGGTAGCTGATCTTTTCTTCCATGCTGCGGATCTTCATTCTTCTTCAGCCTCCTCGTCATCAGCCAGCTTATAGCCCACCTTGCGGACAGTGCCAATGTAGCGGCCAGCCTCTCCCAGCTTTTTACGCAGGGTGCGGATGTGCATATCCACCGTGCGGCTCTCCACCGAGATATCGGTGCCCCACACCACCTGCAGGATGGTCTCCCGGGTCACCACCAGGTTGGCGTTTTCCAGCAGCAGCCGCAGCAGGCTGTACTCCTTGTAGGTCAGCTCCACCGGAACATTGTTCACGGTAACACTGTGCCGGGCATTGTCCAAAAGGATCTCGTGGAAGCTCAGCACATTGGGCCGGGCCTCCGGAGCCGACCGCCGCAAAGCAGCCCGGACCCGGCTGAGAAACTCCATGATGCCAAAGGGCTTGGAAATGTAATCATCCGCACCGCAGTCCAGCCCTCGCACCGTATCCAGCTCGCTGGATTTGGCGGTGACCATGATAACAGGCAGCCGATGCAGGGAAGGGGTGTTCCGCAGCTTTTTCAGGATAGAGAACCCATCCTCCCCGGGCAGCATCACGTCCAGGATCACCAGCTCCGGTGCCTCGGTTCGCATAGCCTGCCAGAAGGGTTCTGAGCTGGCAAAACTGGCCACCTGATAGCCGTTGGACTGCAAAGCATACTGTTCCAGCTCACGGATAGCGTCGTCATCTTCCACGATATAGATCATTTGTCAAAATCCTCCGTTTGGGTCTCCGGGAACAGATACCGCTCACGGTATTTGTCCAGACGGCGATGGAATTCTTCGCTCTCTTTGGTGTCGTTGCCATGGCGCAGGTCGTTGAGATAGGCGTGGGTGTCAAAGCTGTCCTGGGCCACCTCGATCTGCGCCACAGCCACGTTGCTGCAATGGTCGCAGACACGCTCGTAGTTGGTGAGCAGATCGTCCAGCACAAAGCCGTATTCAATGGAACAGTTGCCAGCCTGCAGCCGGGCAATGTGGTGGGCTTTGATGGCACGCACCAGCTCGTTGACCACAGCCTCCAGGGGCTCTACCTTACTGGCCAGGTGCAGGTCCCCTTTACGAAAGGCCTCGGTGGTGCGGTTCAGCATATCCTGCACCGCATCTTCCAGCACCTGCAACTCCTCCCGGGCATCCCGGGAGAAGGCGATGTCCTTTTGGTGCATCTCCTCTGCGGATTCCAGCAGGTTCACCGAATGGTCACTGATGCGCTCAAAATCGCTGATGGTGTGCAGCAGGGTGTTGACACTCTGACTGTCGGCGTGGCTCAGTTCCCGGGCCGACAGCTTTACCAGGTAGGTGCCCAGGGCGTCCTCGTAGTGGTCCACGGTGCTTTCTTCCTCCCGCACCTTCTGGGCCAGCTCGTCGTTCCAGTTGTGGGTCAGGCTCATGGCCTGCACCACGCCCACCCGTGCCAGTTCTGCCATGTCGGCGGTGGCACTGCGAGCACGCTCCACGGCCACAGCCGGGGTGTTCAGCAGACGTTCGTCCAGCAGGGCAAACCGCTCTTTTTCCGGGGAATCGGGGATGGTCAGGATGGCCAGCTTTTCCAGCCCGTTGGCAAAGGGCAGCAGGATCACCGTGGCCAGGATGTTGAACACCGAGTGCACCACGGCAATGCCCCAGGCCTCAATAGTGGTATCCACAAAGGTAAAATGGCACAGGGCATCCAAGCCATAAAAGCCCATCAGAAAGATGCTGACGCCGATGATATTGAAGTACAAATGCACCATGGCTGCCCGGCGTGCGTTTTTGGTGGCACCCACCGAGGAGATCAGGGCCGTGACGCAGGTGCCGATGTTCTGGCCCATGATGATGGGAATGGCACTGCCGTAGGTGATCACACCGGTGGCACTGAGGGCCTGCAAAATGCCCACGCTGGCACTGGAGCTCTGGATGATGCCCGTGACCAGGGCACCCACCAGAACACCCAGCAGAGGGTTGGAAAAGCGGACAAACAGGCTGGTGAACCAGGCTTCGTCCTGCAGGGGCAGCACCGCATTGGACATGGTGGTCATGCCGGTCATCAGCACCGAAAAGCCGATGAGGATAGTGCCTACGCCTTTTTTCTTTTCACTCTTACACATATACAGCAAAATACCGATAAATGCAAGCAGGGGGCTGAAAGAAGTGGGCTTCAGCAGCGTGATGAACAGGCTGTCGCCCTGGAGGCCCGACAAGCTCAGGATCCAGCTGGTCACCGTGGTGCCCACGTTGCTGCCCATAATGATGCCAATGGCCTGGTGCAGTTCCATGATACCACTGTTGACAAAGCCCACCACCATCACCGTGGTGGCACTGGAGCTCTGGATCACAGCAGTTACGCACAGGCCCAGAAAAAAGCCCTTGAGGGGGCTGTCGGTGAGCTTGCTCAGGATCTTCTGCAGCTGGCCGCCGGCCTGCTTTTCCAGAGCCTTGCCCATGATGTCCATGCCGAACAAAAACAGGGCCAGGCCTCCCAGAAGCGAAAAAACATTAAAAATGGTCATAGGTGTTTTCCTCACTTTGATTTGACGTGTTTTCTCCTGATGCCAGTATAAAAGGACCAATGTAAAATCCGAAACCGAAGAAATGTAAAATCCATGTAAATGTAAAATTTTCTGCTAGCCTCACGATGCAGCGCAGCTTTGCGCCGGGGCTGCAAAAAGTTGAGGGCCAAACATTGTAATTAGCCGGGATTTCCACTATAATAAAGAGAAGAATCCTCTGTACGCCGGGCGTGCAGGGCAGAAGGATACAGGAGGAAGCAAAATGAGTACGTTCAACGTCTCGCTGAAAACGCTGACTGAACGGGTCAGCATGGAAGTGGTCTATGCTCCGGAACCCTTGGAGCGGATCAACGTGGAGATCGCCGAAGTCAACCGTCCGGGTCTGTTCCTGGCTGGCTACTACGACTATTTTGATAAGCTCCGCCTGCAGATCATGGGTCTGGCGGAAATGAACTTTCTGTCCGGGCTTTCGGCCGAAAAACGTTACGAGGCCCTGGAGCAGCTGTTCCGGCAGCAGCCCCCGGCGGTGATCGTGGGCCGCAGCGAGGAGCTGACCCCCTTCCCGGAGATGCTGGAACTAGCACAAAAATACAGCGTGACCCTGCTGCGCTCCAACGAGACTACCTGTACCCTCATGGGCAGCCTGATCAGTGTGCTGAACCTGGAGTTGGCCCCCCGTATCACCCGGCACGGTGTGTTGGTGGAGGTGTACGGCGAGGGCATCCTGATCCTGGGGGACAGCGGCATCGGCAAAAGCGAGCTGGCCATTGAGCTGGTCAAGCGAGGCCACCGTCTGGTGGCAGACGACGCCGTGGAGCTGCGGAAGGTTTCTAACCGGCAGATCATGGGCACTGCCCCGGAAAACATCCGGCATTTCATCGAGCTGCGAGGCATTGGCATCGTCAACGTGGCCCGGGTGTACGGCGTGGGTGCCGTCAAACTCAGCGAAAGCCTGGACCTGGTGGTCCAGCTGGAGGCCTGGGACCCCACCAAGAACTACCAGCGCACCGGCCTGGAAAGCGAATACTACGATATCCTGGGTGTCAGCATCCCCAGCACCAGTATCCCGGTGTCCCCGGGACGCAACCTGGCAGTGGTGCTGGAAACAGCCGCCATCAACAACCGCCAGAAAAAGATGGGCTACAATGCAGCCAAGGAGCTGCTGATCCGTCTGGGCCTCAACGATACGATGGACTGACCCTGACCCCATCAGTAAAAGGAGCAAGACCATGGAAGAACTCAAACAGAAGCTGGCAGCGGCTGCCATCCCGTACCGGGAAAACGAGCCCCTGGCAGCCCACTGTACCTTTAAAATCGGCGGCCCGGCCCGGCTGTTCCTGCAGCCTGCCACCCAGGCACAGCTTTGCCAGGCGGTGGAGCTGTGCTGCCAGGCCGGGGTCCGGTATTACCTGCTGGGCAACGGCAGCAATATCCTGTTTGCCGACGAAGGCTATGATGGGGCGGTCATCGACATGACGGCTCTGTCCGGCGGTGTCCAGGTAGAGGGCACCACCCTCCGGGTCGGTGCCGGGGTGCGGCTGTCAGCAGTGTGCAAGGCAGCCCTGGACGCCGGCCTTACGGGCCTGGAGTTTGCTTACGGTATCCCCGGTACCGTAGGCGGTGCGGTGTACATGAACGCCGGAGCCTATGGCGGTGAGATGAAGGACGTGCTGACCCGGGTGACCTACCGCACCCCGGAGGGCCAGGTGGTGGAGGCGGAGGCCTCGGACCTGGACCTGGCTTACCGCCACAGTGCCTTTGAGGAAAACGGCGGCTGCATCCTCTCCGCAGAGCTCCAACTGGAGCAGGGAGACCCGGCAGCCATCCGCAGCCGGATGGAGCAGCTGATGGGCCAGCGTCTGGACAAACAGCCCCTGGATAAGCCCAGTGCCGGCAGCACCTTTAAGCGTCCGGTGGGAGCTTTTGCCGCCGCCCTCATTGACCAGTGCGGTCTGCGAGGCTACCGCCACGGCGGTGCCGCTGTCAGCGACAAGCACTGCGGCTTTGTGGTAAACCTGGGGGGTGCCACCTGCGCCGATGTGCTGGCTTTGTGTGAAGAAGTGCGGCAGATCGTCAAAGAAAAGACTGGCTATGACCTGGAAAAAGAGATCCGGGTCGTAAAGTAAAACAGTTTCCGAAAAGGAGCGGGATCAGACCATGGAATTGTTGATCGTCAGTGGGCTTTCCGGCGCAGGAAAGTCTGTGGCCATGAATGCGCTGGAGGATATCGGCTTTTTCTGCATTGATAATGTCCCTGCAGGGCTGCTGCCCAGCATCACGGCGTTTTCCAAAGCAGGCGATAACCAGCTGGAACGAGTGGCCCTGTCCATGGATGTGCGAGGCTGCCGCACCCGGGAGGAGATCCAGCAGGCATTGCAGCAGCTGGACGACCAAAAGACCCCCTATAAGATCCTGTTTTTGGATGCGCCGGACGATGTACTGATGCGCCGCTACAGCGAGACACGCCGCCGCCACCCCATCAGCATCACCGAGGGCCTTTCCACCCGGGAGGCCTTTTTAAAGGAGCGTCAGATCCTGGAGCCTTTACGGGAGCGTGCAGATTACACCATCAACACCGCTCTGCTGTCCACCGCCCAGAACAAAGAACGGGTCTGCGACCTGTTTTTAAGGGAGGGTGGGGCCAGAAGTGCTATGCGCCTGACCATTATGTCCTTTGGGTTCAAGTTCGGCCTGCCTCAGGAGGCAGATCTGGTGCTGGATGTGCGCTGTCTGCCCAATCCATTTTATGTGCCGGAGCTCAAACATAAGACCGGCCTGGACCAGGAAGTGGCGGATTTTGTCATGAGCCACCCGGAAGCCCAGGAGCTGCTGGACCGATACGAAAAGTTCTTGCAGGTGGCACTGCCCCTCTATGTCAAGGAGGGCAAAAGCCAGCTGACCATTGCAGTGGGCTGCACCGGCGGCAAGCATCGGTCTATTACCTTTGCACGAAAAATTGCGGAATATTGCCAGCAGCTGGGGTATGAGCCGGGAGTACAGCACCGGGATTCCGCTCGCTGACAGAATTGAGGGAACACTATGAGCTTTGCATCCCGTGCACGGGAGGAAATGGCACAATGCAGTTTGCAAAAGGATTGCTGCGTGCGTGCGGCAGCCTACGGTTTTGCCTGTTTTGCCAAATATTTTGACGCCCGGGGCCTGGTGCTGCAGACCGAGCAGCCCCACACCGTGGAGTATGCCCGGCAGCTGTTTGCCCGGTGCGGCGTCCAGGGAGAGGTGCTGCAGACCCAGCGTTCCAGCGGCATTTTATACGAGTTCAACATCCGGGCACCGGAGCAGGTGGCCCGGATGCACGAACTTTTTGGTACCACTGGCAGCGAGACCAGCCTCCAGATCGACCCGGGGCTGATCCGCTGCCAGACCTGCGTCAGTGCCTACATTGGCGCAGCTTTTTTGTGCAGCGGCACCGTCACCGACCCCCAGAAGGAGTATAACCTGGAGTTTCTCACGGCCCGCACCAACCTGGCCCGGGACTTTGAGGCCCTGCTGGCAGAGCATGAGTTTGCCCCTCACCGCACTCGCCGCAACGGCGTAAACCTGATCTATGTCAAGACCAGTGCCAACGTGGAGCGGCTGCTGAGCTTTTTGGGGGCCACTCATGCGGCAGAGGAGATCCGCACCCAAAAGGCCTTTAAGCAGGTGCGGAACCAGACCAATCGGCAGACCAACTGCGACACCGCCAACCTGGGCAAGACCGCCCGGGCCAACGCCCAGACCCTCAAAGCCATCCGGTACCTGAAGGAGCAGCAGGCTCTGGAAACGCTGCCGGAGGTGCTGCAGCAGGCAGCGGCTATGCGGCTGGCCTACCCGGACCTTTCCTTAACGGCCCTTTGCGGCTGCTTTGACCCGGCGGTAAGCAAATCCGGGCTTTCCCATCGGATGAAAAAGCTGGAGGCACTGGCAGATGCCCTGCGCCACCGGCAGGAAGAACAGGAGGCAGGAGCTTGAACCAGATCCAGGAGACCCGGCAGGACCGGGATTTTGTGCACCTGCACATCCATACGGAATACAGTCTGCTGGACGGTGCCTGCCGCATCGACCAGCTGATGGATCGGGTCAAGGAGTGCGGCCAAACCGCCATTGCCTGCACCGACCACGGCGTAATGTACGGCTGTGTGCAGTTTTACAAGGCTGCCAAAAAGGCCGGCATCAAGCCCATTATTGGCTGCGAGGTCTATGTGGCCACTCGCACCCGGTTTGATAAGGTCAACAAGATCGACGGCAACAACCACCTGATCCTGTTGTGCAAAAACGAAACTGGCTACCAGAATCTGATTAAAATGGTGTCGGCTGGTTTTGTGGAGGGCTTTTATTCCAAGCCCCGGATAGACAAGGAGCTGTTGGAACGATACCACGAAGGGCTGATCTGCCTTTCGGCCTGTCTGGCAGGCGAGATCCCCCAGGCCATCCTGGCAGGGGACTACGACCGGGCTAAGGAGGCCGCCCTGTGGTACCAGGACCTGTTCGGAGCAGGGAACTACTACATCGAGCTCCAGGACCACGGCCTGGAGGAGGACTCCACCGTGCTGCCCCAGCTCATCAAACTGGCCCGGGAAACAGGCATCCCCATGGCAGCCACCAACGACGCCCATTACCTGCGCCGGGAGGATGCCAAGATGCAGAGCATCCTGCTGTGCATCCAGACCGGCAAAACCATCCAGGACGCCGATAAAATGGAGTTCCAGACCGAGGAATTCTACGTTAAGACCACGGACGAGATGTACGAGCTGTTCTCCATGGTACCGGAGGCCTGCCAGAATACGGCCAAGATCGCCCAGCAGTGCAACTTTGATTTTGAGTTCGGCCACACCAAGATCCCTTATTACAAAGCTCCTGATGGCATGGACAACCAGGCCTTTTTTGAAAAGCTCTGCTGGGAGGGACTGGAACGCCGCTACGGCCCCCAGGTGCCCCAGACAAACAAGGACCGTCTGGCCTACGAGATCGGGGTGGTCAAGACTATGGGGTATACCAACTACTACCTTATCGTCTGGGACTACATCAACTATGCCAAAAGTCAGGGCATTCCGGTGGGGCCGGGCCGTGGCTCCGGTGCGGGCAGCATTGCCGCCTACAGCGTAGGCATTACCGACATCGACCCCATCCGCTACAACCTGATCTTTGAGCGATTCCTGAACCCGGAACGGGTCAGTATGCCCGACTTTGACGTGGACTTTTGCTACGAACGTCGGCAGGAGGTCATTGATTACGTCAACCGCAAATACGGTGCCGACCATGTGGCCCAGATCGTTACCTTTGGCACCATGGCGGCTCGCAACGCCATCCGGGACGTGGGCCGGGTCATGGGCATCCCCTATCAGCAGGTGGACACGGTGGCCAAACTGGTGCCCATGGAGCTGAAAATGACCCTGAAACGGGCATTGGAGGTATCCACCGAACTGAAAAAGCTCTACGACACGGACCCCCAGATCACAGAACTTATCGACACCGCCCTGAAGGTGGAGGGAATGCCCCGGCACGCTTCCACCCATGCGGCAGGCGTGGTGATCACCCCGGAGCCTACGGACTATTACCTGCCCCTGGCCACCAACGACGGCCTGCCGGTGACCCAGTTCAACATGACCGAGATCGAGGAGCTGGGCCTGCTGAAGATGGACTTTCTGGGTCTGCGGACCCTGACAGTGATCCGGGACGCTGAAATGGCGGTACAGAAACATCACCCGGAATTCTCCATCCAGAACCTGGACTACGATGACCCGGATACCTACAAGATGCTGGGGCAGGGCGACACCGAGGGCGTGTTCCAGCTGGAATCCTCCGGCATGAAGCAGGTCCTGGTGGGCCTGCAGCCGCAGAACCTGGAAGATGTCATCGCTCTGATCAGTCTGTACCGCCCGGGCCCCATGGACTCCATCCCCACCTACCTCCGCAACCGTCACGAGCCGGATAAGATCAGCTACAAGACCCCCCAGCTGGCCCACATCCTGGATGTGACCAACGGCTGTATCGTGTACCAGGAGCAGGTGATGCAGATCTTCCGGGAGCTGGCAGGCTTCTCCTTTGGTCAGGCAGACAACGTCCGTCGGGCTATGAGCAAAAAGAAGCACGCCGTCATGGAGGCAGAACGAGAGCATTTTGTGCATGGCTGCACCGAGCCGGGCCACGAGTGCCCGGGGTGTGTGGCCAATGGCATCCCAGAAAAGGTCGCCAATGAGATCTACGACGAGATGTCCAGCTTTGCCTCCTACGCCTTCAACAAGAGCCATGCGGCCTGCTACGCCTATGTGGCATTCCAGACGGCCTATCTTAAATGCCACTACCCCAGCCAGTTTATGGCGGCCCTGCTGACCAGTGTGCTGGACAACACGGATAAAGTCATCGAATATTCCGGCGAGTGTGCCCGTCTGGGCATCAAGGTGCTGCCCCCGGATGTGAATGTGTCCGGCGGCGGCTTTACGGCAGACGAAAAGGGCCAGATCCGGTTTGGCCTCAACGCCATCAAAAACGTGGGCCGGAACCTCATCGAGCACGTGGTGGAGGAGCGGAAGAATGCCCCCTACACCAGTCTGTATGATTTTTGCAAGCGGATGCGTGGCAACGAGCTGAACCGCCGGGCAGTGGAATGCCTGATCAAGGCCGGAGCCTTTGACCATCTGGGCAACAATCGTCATAGCCACGTGGAAGCGGTGGAGGGCATCCTCAAGAGCATTGAGACCGACTCTCGCCGCAACCTGGATGGACAGCTGGACCTGTTCTCGGTCATGAGCGGCGCAGCAGGGGACACTGCCCCGGCGGACAGCTATGAGGTCCGGCAGCTGGCAGAGTACAGCCACGCCGAGCTGCTCCAGCAGGAAAAAGAGGTCAGCGGCCTGTACCTTTCCGGCCATCCTCTGGACGCCTACCGAGAGCAGACAGCTCGCATCGGTTCCCATCCCATCAAAGCCCTTACAGGGGAGGACGCCCAAGTCCAGGACGGCCAGCGGGTCCGGGTGGTGTGCACCGTGGTCAAAAACCGGATGATGACCACCAAATCCAACAGCATGATGGCCTTTACCAGCGTGGAGGACCTGACAGGCACTATGGAGGTCATTGTGTTCCCCAAGGTGCTGGAGCATTTCCGGGATGCCATCCAGGAAAATGCGGTGGTGGTGGTAGACGGCCGCCTTTCGGTTCGGGAAGATGAGCCCTCTAAGCTGCTGGCAGACAGCATCGTAGCCATTGACAACTATGACCCGTCTCGCCCCCAGAACGGTCAGCCGGACCCGGTCAAAAAAGCCCCCAAACGGCTGTATATCCGGCTGCCCTCCCGCAGCTGCCCCCAGTATGCAAAGGTGATCAACCTGCTGGAGATCTTTGATGGCAATATGCCGGTGATCCTGTACCTGGAGGACACCCGGCAAAAGCTGGCAGCTCCCCGGCATCTGTACACTTCTGGCCATCCGCTGTTCTTCCAGGAGCTACAACGGTTGGTGGGCGCAGACAACATTGCAACAAAATAACATCCTTGTGCACGAATCAGCACTGATTGAATGTTTCCAAACGGCAGACTTTGTGATATAATGGAGCAAGGCAAGCCTTGATCATTCTTTAGGCTAAATGCAAAGCACCGGGTCCGCCGTAAAAGAAGAAGGGCGGCGGCTCGAGGGTGAATGAAGAAACAAATTGGAGGGAATCTCTCGTATGGAAAAGCAAATCAAAACCATTGGCGTGTTGACGAGCGGCGGCGATGCCCCTGGCATGAACGCCGCTGTGCGTGCGGTGGTCCGTACTGGCTTGCACAAGGGCTACCGCATGATCGGCATTCAGCGTGGCTACAACGGCCTGCTGAACGGCGAGTGCTTTGAAATGAACCTGCGTAGTGTCTCGAATATCATCTCTTCCGGCGGCACCATCCTGTATACGGCTCGCTGCCTGGAGTTCAAGACCAAGGAAGGCCAGGACAAGGGCGCAGCCAAGTGCCGTGAGCTGGGCATTGACGCCCTGGTGGTCATTGGCGGCGACGGCTCCTACCGTGGTGCCCGTGCCCTTGCACACCGTGGCATCCCCATGATCGGTCTGCCCGGCACCATTGATAACGACATCGCCTGCACCGAGTACACCATCGGCTATGATACGGCCATGAACACTGCCCTGGAGATGATCGACAAGCTGCGGGATACCACCCAGAGCCACGACCGCTGCAGTGTGGTGGAGGTCATGGGCCGCAACGCCGGTTACATCGCCCTGAACGTTGCCATTGCCTCCGGCGCAATGGCTGTGCTGCTGCCTGAGAAGGAATTTGATATGCAGCACGATATCCTGGATAAGATTGCGGAGACCCAGAAGACCGGCAAGCGTCACTTCATCATCATCGTTGCCGAGGGCGTGGGCCATGCTCAGGAGATCGCCAACGAGATCCAGGCCCGTACCGGCATTGATTCTCGTGCTACCATTCTGGGCCATGTGCAGCGCGGCGGCTCTCCCACGGTGCGTGACCGTGTGAACGCTTCTGCTATGGGATACCAGGCTGTCTGCCTGCTGGAGCAGGGCAAGTACAACCGCATCGTGGGCATGGAAGGCGAGAAACTGGTGGACTACCCGGTGGATGAGGCTCTGGAAATGACCAAGAAGCTGGACCCCGTCCTGGTGGACGTGTGCAATACCATTGGCATCTGATCCGGGCTTTACGGTTCGAATTCTAGTATCAAAAGGAAGGACAGGCTGACATCGTTCAGTCTGTCCTTTTTATTATCTGTTGCGGCGCAGAAAAAACAGATTCCATTATGGGAGGTGAAAACAATGCATGAGCTTTTAGCAAAGTCGGACCGACAGCTGGGCATCTGCCTGCGGCTGCTGTATAACGAGGGCCTGCGTGGACCGCTGCAGCTCCACTCTGCCATCAACAGCAAGGGCAAGATGGAGTTTCGTGTGTCGGTGCCGGTGGAGGACGCCGAGTTCCAGCGTCTAGAAAAGAGCTTTCAAACAATGATCCGGTAACCGAAGCGCAGCACAAAAAGGGCGCAGTACCCCATGCATAAGGGGACATAGGACGTCCAAGAGAGTCTGCTGGAATCAGCAGGCTCTTTTTTGTTTGAAAAAACGACCCGAACATTTCAAACAGGAATTACTATGCGAAAGAAAATTTCAGATTTAAAAAGCAACGATGGCAAGTTAAAATAATCGTTCTGTAAACGGAGAGTATCTTCTTACGGTGATTCAAAATCAACTACAGTGGCTGAAATCTCTTGGACTTTCAGAAGAAAATATACGCTTCGTATTTTACGGAAGGCCGAACTTTTTTGCTTGTTGATGCGCCGACACCCTACCCTGACGGCAGCGGCTTCTCTTTGCACCGATGGGGGTGTTGTGGTATACTAAAGAGGTCACGGTGGGGCCGTGGGTCCCACAAATCAGGTTGGCAGGAGAGTGGAACGATTGGAACTGGAACAAGCTGCAAAACGTGCGGAGGAGCTTCGTGCGATCATTGAAAAAAACAACCGTCTTTATTATGACCAGGATGCCCCGGAACTGGAGGACTTTGAGTACGACGCCCTGAACCGGGAGCTGAAAGAACTGGAGGCAAAGTTCCCGGAGTTGGTCACTCCCGATTCTCCCACCCAGAAGGTGGGCGGGACCCCCAGCGGTCGGTTTACCAAGGTGACCCATGCCGTAAAAATGGAAAGCCTCTTGGACGCCTTTTCCTACGACGAACTGCGGGACTTTGACCGCCGGGTCCGGGAAGCAGGCATTGAGCCGGAATATGTGGTGGAGATCAAGATCGACGGCCTTTCCTGCAGTCTAGAGTACGAGAACGGCCAGCTGGTCCGGGCCTCCACCCGGGGCGACGGCGTGGTGGGCGAGGATGTGACCCGGAACGTTCGGGCTATCCGGCGCATTCCCAAGACTCTGAAAAATGCTCCGGAGTTTCTGGAGGTGCGAGGGGAAGTGTATATGCCTCACCAGGCCTTCCAGAAGCTGTGTGCGGAGCAGGAACTGCAGGGGGCTGCCCCCTTCAAAAACCCCCGGAATGCGGCAGCAGGCTCCCTGCGGCAGAAGGACCCCAAGATCACCGGCAGCCGGGGGCTGTCCATCTTTGTGTTCAACGTGCAGCAGATCCGGGGCAAGGAGCTGCATCGACACTCCGAAAGTCTGGATTACCTAAAGAGCCTGGGCCTTCCGGTTTCGCCCCGTTACCATGTGGTCCATGACATCGAACAGGCCATTGCAGAGATCCAGCAGATCGGGCAGAACCGCTCCCAGCTGGATTTTGATATGGACGGCGCCGTTATCAAGGTCAACGACTTTGCCCAGCGAGATCAGATGGGCTCCACCAACAAATTCCCCCGGTGGGCCATCGCCTTCAAATACCCCCCGGAGGTCAAGGAGACCACCCTCCGGAGCATTGAGGTGGCCGTAGGCCGTACTGGCGTTCTGACCCCCACTGCCTGCTTTGATCCGGTGTTTCTGGCAGGCACCACAGTGGCCCGGGCTACCTTGCACAACGAGGATTTTATCCGGCAGTTTGGCCTGTGCATTGGGGACACCATCCAGGTGCGTAAGGCAGGGGACATTATCCCGGAAGTTATTGGTGTCACACGCCATGCAGAGGGTACTGCTCCCTTTGAAATGCCCACGGTCTGCCCCTCTTGTGGGGCTCCGGTGGTGCATCTGGAGGACGAGGCCGCCCTGCGCTGCGTGAACCCGGAGTGCCCGGCCCAGGCCCTGCGGAACATCATCCATTTTGCCTCCCGGAATGCCATGGATATCGATGGATTGGGCACTGCGGTGGCTACCCAGTTGGTGGAAAAAGGCATGGTCCACTCGGCTGCAGATATCTACACCCTGACCCGGGACCAGCTGCTGACGCTGGACAAATTCAAAGAGAAAAGTGCTGACAATCTGCTGGGGGCTATCCAGCATTCCAAGGAGAACAACCTGGACAAACTGCTGTTCGGCTTTGGCATTCGGAATATCGGGGATAAGGCTGCGGCATTGCTGGCTGAACATTTCGGTTCCCTGCAGGCTATCCGGGAAGCAGACGCCGAGGCCATCGGCCAAATTGATGGCTTTGGAGGCGTCATGGCCCAGAGCGTGGTGGAGTTCTTTGCCAAGGAAGGCACCTCCGACCTGGTGCATCGGCTGGCTGATGCCGGGGTGAATATGCAGTGGAAAGGAGAGCCCAAGGGGGACAAACTGGCAGGCAAGACCCTGGTGGTGACTGGCACCCTGGAGACCCTTTCTCGCAGCGAAGCGGAAGCACTGATCGTGAAAAACGGCGGCAAGGCCAGTGGGTCGGTCTCCAAAAAGACTGCCTATGTGGTGGCAGGTGCCGCTGCCGGTTCCAAACTGACCAAAGCCCAGGCACTGGGGGTCCCGGTGCTGACGGAGGCCGAGTTCCTGGACCTGTTAAAAGAAGAATAAGGGCAATCTGCCCACCCTCTGAGCAGGGCTCCTGTCTATCCGGCAGGGGCTCTGCTTTTTTTGTCCGGTTCTAAAAGGGGCGGCACCGCATACAATGCTACCAGAACGCACCCCAGGAAAGGAGCCTTTGCAGCGTGGACGAGTTTATGCAGGCAATTTCTCTTTTGCCGGGCTGGCTGGCCGGGCCCTTGGCCTCTTTGCCAAGGCGGCTCACCGGGCAGGTCCAGGAACTACGGCTGCGGACAGGCAGCGGCATTTACCTCACGGTGGCCGGGCAGCAGACCGCTCTGGAGACCTTGCCGGAATGCCCGGCGGCATTGCGAGGGCTGCGGCTGGCTCCTATGCAACTGGAGGAGGTATTCCGGATGCTGTGCAATGGCTCGGTCCACACCCATCAAGCAGAGCTGGCCCAGGGGTATCTCACCACTGCCTCCGGCTGCCGGGTAGGGGTAGCCGGGCAGTTTGTTCAGCGAGAAGGGGGAGAGGTAGTCCTACAGCGGCTTTCCTCTTTGAATTTTCGTATCCTGCGAGACCTGGCAGTGCCCTTGCCGAAGCAGCTCTGCCAGCTGCTGCGTGGGCACTTTGTGGGGCTGCTCCTGGTGGGGGAGCCTAGCAGCGGAAAGACAACGGTGCTGCGTCAGATCGCCCGGGTCCTTGCAGACCAGGGGCGGGCTGTGGCAGTGGTGGACCAGCGAGGAGAGCTGTTTCCACCGGAGTTCCCCGGGGTGTGCCCGGCGGTGGACCGGATCGGGGGCCTACCCAAAGGCCGGGCCGTCCAGATGGCACTGCGTGCCCTGGCACCCCAGGTGATCCTGTTGGACGAGCTGGGGGAGCTGGCGGAGGTGGAGGCACTGGAACAGGGACTTTTTAGCGGCGTGGATTTTGTGGCCAGTGTTCACGGCGGCAGCCTGGAGGAAGTGCTGCGCCGCCCTCAGGTCCGGGCCCTGACCAACAAAAAAGCCCTGGGAGCCCTTGTGCTGCTGGAGGGCCGCCACGCTCCGGGCCGGATCCGGGAGATCCGGGAACTGGAGCCCCTCCGGTGAACCTACAGGTGCTGGGAGCACTGCTGCTGCCGGTGTGGGGGTGGCTTATGGGGGCGGCGGTACAAGCCCGGACAGCGGCCCACCTTGCCGCCCTGCGGCAGACGGTGCAATTGCTGCAGCGCATGGGGCAGGAGATTGCCTTCCGCCGGGTAGACTTGCAGCAGCTTTACGGGCAGCTCTGCCAGGAAGGTCTGGTGGCCCAAGGCAGCCCCTCCTTGCAGGCTCTGCCGCCGCCGGAGGCTCTGGCCCCGGCAGAACAGCAGTGCTTTCGGGAATGCTTTTCCGGCCTGGGGTACACCGAGGCAGCCCAGGAATGCCAGCGGCTGGACTACTACATCACCCGGTTCCAGGCCTTGTTGCAGCAAGCGGAAGAAGCTGCCCGGCGGCAGGCTGGGCTGCCCTGTCGGTTGGGTCTTGCAGCCGGGGCAGTGCTGGCCCTGATGATCCTCTGAGTACAGGAGGTGCAAACGGATGGAGATCGACCTTGTCTTTAAAATCGCCGCCATCGGGATCATTGTGGCGGTGCTGAACCAGCTTTTGATCCGCTCCGGCCGGGAGGATCAGGCCATGATGACTACCCTGGCAGGGCTGGTGGTGGTGCTGTCCATTCTGGTCAAGCAGATCAGCACCCTGTTTGTGACCATCAAGGCCTTGTTTGCTCTATGACCACAGTTTTGACGATGCTGGGCACGGTACTGGTGCTGGCAGCAGCCCATGCCCTTTTGCAAAAAGAGCTCCCGGCCTATGGGGTACTGCTTTCTGTGGCGGCAGTGGTGTTCCTTGCTTTGCAGGTGGGCAGCGTGTTCCGGGAGGTACTGGCAGGTCTGCTGCGCCTGGGGCAGCAAACGGACAAGCAGGCATTCTCCTGTCTGCTGCGGAGCGCAGGCATCCTGTTGCTGACGGATTACGCCCGGGCCCTGTGCAAGGAGGCCGGGGCAGAGGCACTGGGCTGGTGTGCTGGGCTTGCCGGGCGTTGCCTGGTGCTGGCGTCGGCTTTTCCATTGCTGGACCAAGTCTGTCAGCGGATTTGGGGGTTGTCGGCATGAAGCAGAGCGCTTTTGCCCGGGGCGGCGTCTTTCTGGCGGCAGCTCTGGAGGGCCTGCCCGGGGAATCCCTGTGGCAGCCCTATCTGTCCCAAACTGCCGGCATGGCAGAAAAATTTGCCCGGAACCCCCTGGAGGCCCTGGTCTCTCTGCTGCCGGCGTCTCCCTTGGAATTGGTAACAGACACCATCCGGGGCTACGGAGAGTTACTGCTGTTTTTGCTGCTGCTGATGGTGCTGGAGTTTCTGGTAGGGGACACAGCAGACCGCTCCTTTTTGGACCTGGTGGCGGCTGGTGGATGCGGCGTGCTGGTCTGGGGCCGGATGATGGAATTGGCAGGCTCTGTCTGCGAAAAAATGGCTGCCTGGAAACAGTTTTTGGTAAACTTTCTGCCCATCTGCGGCGGGGTGCTGGCAGCTGGCGGGGAGGTAAATGCCGGAGCCGCAGCCAGTGGCTTTTTGCTGGGGGTATTATGTCTGCTGGCACAGGGGACTGTGCTGTGCATCCGGCCCCTTCTCCAAAGTTATCTGGCCCTCAGCATGGCCTGCTGCATCCATTCGGAACGAGGGCTTTCGGATGCCTGCCGGATGAGCGGCAAACTTTTGCGGAAGGGACTGGTGCTTTTCTGCCGGGGGTTCTCGCTGCTGCTGGGGCTGCAACGGGTGATCACCCTGCAATTGGACCGGACAAACTCCCGGCTGGGGCGGTTGCTTACCAGCAGTGTCCCGGTGATCGGTCAGGCACTGAGCGGTGCAGCCGACACGGTCCTGGCCGGAATGCAGCTGCTCAAAAGCTCCCTGGGGGTGGCAGCACTGCTGCTTTTGGGGGCAGAGTTTCTCCCCTTGTATGTAGGGTTGCTGCTGCACCTTGCAGTGCTGGCAGGCTGTGGGCTGCTGTGTGGGTTTGCAGGCATCGAGCACTGCCGGGCACTGTTTGCCTGCCTGGCAGAGGCCGTCCGCTGCATGGCGGCGGTAACAGCCTTATTCTTTTCCATTACCGTCGTGGGGGTGGTGCTGCTGATGGCAGTGCAGGGAGGGTAGGATGCAGGTCGTAACAGCGTTTTGTCTGGCTTGTATCTGTGCAGAGCTGGTGTCCCGGCTGGTGGAAGCTGGCCGGGCCCGGCGGTGCATAAAAGGGGTGGCAGGGTTATATATTTTAGCAGTGCTGTTCCGTCAGGCTGCCGGGCTGCCTTTGGGCAACTTGCTGCGGCCCACAGAGCTGCCTCCGGTCTCCCTGGAAGGCACTGAGCAGTCCACCCTACAGGCAGCGGCCCGGCAGTTGGAAGAAATCTTGGCGGCCCAATGCCAGGCAGAGACCGGGGTGCCGATATCCCTGGAGATCACCCTGGTGCAGACCCCACAGGGCGTAGGTGCGGACAGCGTTGTCCTCTGCATCCCGGCAGATTGCCCGGAAAAGACCTGCACCCTGCTTTTGCAGAGGCTGCGGCAGGAGCTGGAACCCCAGACCATCACGGTGGAGGAAGTGACCGTACCATGAAGGAGAAGTTCACGGCATTCTGGCAAGGCTGCAGCGGCCCCAAAGGGCGAGCTAAAATGGCAGCGGCGGTAGGGCTTCTGGCAATGCTGCTGATCCTGCTTTCTGAATTGTTCCCGGAGAGTACTGCCGAGGCTCCGGCGGCTGAAGCCCGGCAGGATGCTGCGGCCTATCAGGCCCAGCTGGAGCAGCGGCTGGAAAAGCTGATCACACAGCTGGACGGAGCCGGAAAAACCACCGTCATGCTTACATTGGAGACCGGAGAGGAGACGGTTTATGCACTAGACACCCAATCTGGGCAGACCCAGAGCCAGGAGACCCATGTGCTGCTGGAAAATGGTTCTGCTTTGGAAGAAACCATTTACCTGCCGCAGATCCGAGGCGTCGCCGTGCTGTGCGAGGGAGGAGGGGACGTCCGGGTGGCAGCACGCATCACCCAGTTGATCGGGGCCCTGCTGGACATTCCCTCTAACCGGATCTGTGTGGAACGGCGGAGGCCCTGAGCGTTGATCGACCAAGGAGGAAACGAGGATGAGAACACTACTTTTCCGCAATACCAGGCGAGTCACGACCCTAACCCTGACGGCAGCCCTTGTGATCGCCGTGTACCTGAACTGGCAGTATGCCCGTACGGATACCGGCCTTGATACCGGGGAGGGGGCACAAACGGTCTCTGCCCAGCCGGCGCAGGGGGAGGTGATCCTGGACGAACTGCCTACAGAAGCCGAGGCTTTGTCCAGTGCCAACAAAAACTACGGGGAGGCACAGCTGGTCAGCGTAGCCCGGGACAACGGAGCAAGGTTTTTTGATGAGGCACGGCTGAAACGGGAAAAGACCCACGATGCGGCCTTGGATACCCTGCAAAAGACCCTGAAGTCCTCCACGCTGACCGCCGAGGAAAAGAAGGAATACACCGCACAGCTTTCAGCAAACCTGGAGGACCTCCATGCAGAAAACGAGATCGAGACCCTGATCCGGGCAAAGGGCTTTGCAGATTGCCTGTGCTTTTTGCAGCCCGGCCGGGCAGACCTGACGGTGATGACCTCCGGGGACCCCTTGACTGCTGCACAGGTGGCACAGATCCGGGATGTGGTGCTGAGCAAAAGCAGTGTGACGCCCCAGAATATCACTGTGGTGGAGGTGCAATAAAAGAGCGCAGCCCCGTGGAAAGGCCGGAAGGCCCCGGCGGACTGGATTTTTCCAAAAATACCCGGAGGCACCCCTGGACAGAGTTTTCCAAACAAGTATTGAAATTGCCCCTGCTTTGATGGTATAATAACACCATCAGAACATGAGGAATATGCCCTGCCCACCCTGCAAACAGGGGCTGCGGAGGGGCACTTTGAACAGAAAAAAGCAGCATTCCAGCTGCTTTTGGACGGAGGACAGCACAATGGATTTACAGAATACAGCTCTTCAGGGTGGCAGCCTTCAGATCTCCACCGAAGTGATCGCTAAGATCGCACGCTGTGCAGCACTGGAAGTGGATGGCGTTGCAGAGGTGTCCTGCGGCAAGCAGAATAAAAAGCTGAAGGATCTGCTGGAGATCGCCAGCATCCAGCCCCCGGTCCTGGTGGAGATGCGGGATGGTACCGCTGAGATCACCTTGAATCTGATCATGGCCTTTGGTGCCCGGATCCCCTCGGTGGCTGAAAAGGTGCAGGCCAACGTCAAGTCTGCTGTGCAGAACATGACCAACGTGACGGTCAGCCGTGTGAACCTGGTGATCGCAGGCCTGGCTTCGGAGCCGCAGCAGGCATAACGCTCCGGGCCTTGCAGGCCCAGCCCTACAAACGTGATACAAAACGGATTCTCCTCGCCGGGCTGCCCCGACGGGGAGACTTCCGTGTTAGGAAAGGAATATTATGGAAAACATTTTGCCCCGTAGAGAAGCCCGTGAAAATGCCTTTTTGCTGGCATTTTCCCAGACCTTTGGTGATGTGCCCCTGGCAGAGGCCCTGATCAACCACGCTGAGACCGACGAGGAGCACCCGGTGGACGGCTTCAGCAAGCTGCTGCTGAACGCTTACTATGATCACACCGCTGAGGTGGATGATGAGATCCGTGCTCACTTGCGGAACTGGACCATGGAGCGTCTGCCCCGTGTCAGCCTGACCGTGCTGCGTCTGGCCATTGCTGAGATGCTGTTTGGCGGTGAGAACAAGCCCGGCGTTGCCATCAACGAGGCTGTGGAACTCACCAAAAAATACGGTGCGGACGAAGATTATCAGTTCGTGAACGGCCTGCTGGGTGCAGTTGCCCGGGACCATGGCCTGAGTGACGAAGCCGCCGTGGAGCCGGCTGAGCAGTGAGCCGCTATACGCTGGGGGTCGATACAAGCAACTACGCAACCTCTCTGGCAGTGTTTGATACCGCCGGGGAGGTTGTTTGTGCAAAAAAGCGTTTTCTCCCGGTAAAGTCGGGGCAGCTGGGGCTGCGGCAGAGCGATGCATTGTTCCACCATACCACTGCGCTGCCGGAAATGCTGCAGAAGCTTGCCCAAGAAGTGGACCTGACCCGTATCGAAGCAGTGGGCGTTTCCCAAAAGCCCCGTCCGGCAGAAGGCAGCTATATGCCCTGCTTTTTGGCAGGGGTCAGTGCCGCAACGGCTTTTGCTGCGGCCCGGGATATTCCGCTGATTTACACCACCCATCAGCAGGGCCATGCAGCAGCGGCATTGTTTGCCGCCAAGGGCCCGGAGTTTTTTGATCAAAAGGTGCTGCTGTTCCACATTTCCGGCGGCACTACGGATCTTTTGCTGTGCGACCAGGTCCGGCAGATCACCCAGCTGGGAACCAGCACGGATCTGTACGCCGGGCAGGCAGTGGACCGTGTGGGGGTCAAATTGGGCTTTGCATTTCCTGCCGGGGCAGAGGTCTCTCGCCTTGCCGCAGAGTGCCAGGAGGAGATTCGGCCCAAATCCAGCGTCCGGGGCATGGAGTGCAGCCTTTCCGGCCTGGAAAATCAGTGCAACGCTTTGCTTGCCGCAGGCAAAAGCCCGGCCTATGTGTGTCGGTACTGCCTGCTGTGCGTAGCCGACACCGTGGTCCGGATGACAAAGGCCGCCCAGAAACAGTATCCCGGGTTGCCGGTGGTCTGTGCAGGCGGCGTAATGAGCAGCGATGTGATCCGGGAATGGGTGCAGCAGCGGCTGCCCCAGGTGTACTTTGTTCCCGGTCTGTATTCCAGCGACAACGCCATGGGCGTAGCCATTCTCGCTGCACGGGAGGCCGGACTATGGCCCAGGTGATCACGGTATCGGCGCTGAACCGCTACGTCAAGGCCCTGCTGGACGGCAGTGACTTTTTGTTCGATCTGGCACTCCGGGGCGAGGTGGCTAATTTTGTGCAGAACACACGCAGCGGCCATTGCTATTTTACCCTGCGGGATGAGCAGGCCAGCGTAAAAGCGGTCATGTTCCGTTCCGATGCCCGGCGGCTGGCCTTCCGGCCGGAGGAGGGGATGCGAGTGGTGGTGCGCTGCCGTGCCACCCTCTACGAACGGGACGGAGCCTTTCAGCTCTACGTCAACGATATGTTCCCGGACGGTTTGGGAGCTGCTCAGCTGGCCCTGGAACAGCTTAAAGCAAAGCTAGACCAAGAAGGGCTCTTTGACCCTTCCCACAAAAAGCCTCTGCCACGGTACCCGGGCTGCATTGGCCTGGTGACCAGCAAGACCGGTGCCGCATTGCAGGATATCCGCCATGTTATCAGCCGCCGCTGGCCGGCGGTCCGGCTGCTGCTCTGCCCGGTAACGGTCCAGGGCTTTGAAGCAGCCTCTCAGGTGGCAGCCGCCATCCGGACCCTGGACAACAGCGGCAAACCGGATGTGATCATCGTGGCCCGGGGCGGCGGCAGCCGGGAGGACCTGTGGGTGTTCAATGCGGAGGAGATCGCAAGAGCGGCCTTTTCCTGCAAAACACCGCTGATCAGTGCCATTGGTCACGAGATCGACTATACCATCCTGGACCTGGTGGCAGACAGACGAGCACCCACCCCTTCCGCTGCGGCAGAGATCGCCGTGCCGGACCGGGAGGAAGAAAAGCGCAGCCTGAAAATTTTACAACAAAATATTTATAAAAATATGCAAAAACGGTTCCAGTTGTGCTATAATGGTCTGGAACAATACAACTTAGTGTTGGAACAAGGCGTGGCTCGTAACATCTGGAAGAGGGATTTCAACCAGATGAACCAGGTCCAGCAGCAACTTCAGGGGCAAATGCAGGAACGTTTGCGGCTTGCAAATATACAGTTGCAGCATCAGGCAGCACTGGCAGCATCCCTGAACCCCTATCAGGTCCTTGCACGGGGGTACGCTCTGGTCACCACCCCCCGGGGAAAGATCTGTTCTGTAGACCAGTTACAGCCCAAGGATACCGTATGCATTCGCAGTGTCTCCCATCGGGCAACCTGCCGGGTGGAGACCGTGGAGGAAATTGATGAAAGCACCCAAGAGCTTTGAAGAAGGCATGGCCCGGCTGGACACCATCCTTGCAGCCATGCAGAGTGAGGACACCTCTTTGGCAGAGTCTGTCAAGCTGTATGCAGAGGCGGCCTTTCTGATGGAATATTGCCATGCTACGCTGGAAAAGACCTCGCTGCAGATCCAGGAGATCGACGCAAGGCTTGCCCAGACCATGCCGGAACAGCAGGAGGAGACGTAATGGACTACAAAGTACAGTATGCGGAATATCTTGCACAGGTCTCAGCCGCATTAAACGATGCCTGTGATCGGTTCCTGCCGGAAACATCCGAGGTATGCCGGGCCGCCCGGTACAGCCTGTTGGGGGGCGGCAAGCGGATCCGTGGGGTGCTGGTGCTGGCAGTCTGCGACCTGTTGGGGGGAGACCGGCAGGCGGCAGGGGCTTTCAGCGCAGCAGTAGAAATGCTCCACTGCTACTCCCTGATCCATGATGATCTGCCCTGCATGGACAACGACGATCTACGTCGGGGCCGCCCCTCTTGCCACAAGGCCTTTGGTGAAGCAACGGCTTTGCTGGCCGGGGATGTTCTTCAGACGGAAGCCTTTGAAGTGATCGCCAATGCGCCAGTAGATCCCCTGGCCTGCGTTGGAGCTGCCCGGGCTTTGGGCCTTGGGGCTGGCAGCCGTGGCATGGTCTACGGTCAGGAACTGGACCTGAAATATGAGGCCCAGGCAGCCACCGAGGAGCAGCTGCGGCTGATCCACCGCAACAAGACCGGTGCGCTGATCAATGCTGCGGTACAGATGGGTGCCGCAGCAGCCGGAGCCGGCACGGAACAGTGCCGGGCCCTGGAGGCTTATGCCTACGGCATCGGTCTGGTGTTCCAGATCGTAGATGATGTACTGGATCAGACCAGCACGCCGGAGCAGTTGGGCAAGCCCATTGGCAGCGACAGCGAAAACGGCAAGACCACCTTTGCTACCCTGTATGGGGTAGAGGGCGCCATGGAGCTGGCACGCCGCCTGAACGAGGAGACCTGCAGCCAGCTGCGTCAGCAGTTCGGAGAAAAGGCAGAGTTTTTGGAGCAGCTGGCACAGCAGCTGTTGGTGCGTAAAAATTAAAATGGAGTAACATCCACAAAAAAGGAACAACAATATGCAGTTTATTCACGAGATCTTCTCCTTCAACCGCATTCTGAGCACCTCGATCCTGGCCTGGTTCGTTGCCCAGGTGTTAAAGACCCTCATTAACTTTATCCTGCTGGGTAAGTTCCAGCTGGAGCGGATGTGGGGCGACGGCGGTATGCCCAGCGCACACAGTGCCACGGTCTGCGCCATGACCATTGCGGCAGCACGGTGCGAGGGCATCCAGTCCTCGATCTTTGCGGTGGCCGGCGTGATGGCCATTATCACCATGCACGATGCCATGGGCGTCCGCCACGAGACCGGCGAGCAGGCCAAGGTGCTGAACCAGATGATCGCACAGTGGATCGAAGTCAGCGAAAAAAATGCTCCCTTCCTGCAGAATATGCATCTGAAGGAAATGGTGGGCCACACTCCGCTGCAGGTGGTGGCAGGTGTCCTGGTTGGTGTTGCCGTGGGCCTGCTGTGCCCCATGGGCTGATGCTCTTGCGGTGAGTATGCCTGGTATCTGTGGGGGAACCATTGCAGGGAGGATGTGAAACTATGAAAACGTTGCTGCTGGACAACATTGAGCAACCCAGCGACCTGAAAAAACTAAATCCGCAGCAAGTAGAACAGCTTTGCGGAGAGATCCGGCAGTTCCTGCTGCAGAATATTTCCAAGACCGGCGGCCATCTGGCCTCCAATCTTGGTACCGTTGAACTGACCGTGGCCCTGCACCGGGTCTTTGAGACCCCGAAGAACAAGATCGTGTTTGACGTGGGCCACCAGTGCTATACGCACAAACTGCTCACAGGCCGGAAAGCAGGTTTTGAAAAACTGCGCCAGCTGGATGGCATCTCCGGGTTCCCCAACCCTAATGAAAGCCAGCACGATGCCTTTATTGCAGGCCACGGCAATACAGCCTTGTCCCTTTCCATCGGAATGGCTTGGGCTAAAAAGATCCGGCACGAGCCGGGGTTGGTGATCGCTGTGATCGGCGATGGAGCTTTTACCGGCGGCATGGTCTACGAGGGCATGAATAACATTGAGAACCTGGACAACCTCTTGGTGATCCTCAACGACAACAAGATGTCCATTTCCAAAAATGTAGGAGCCCTGGCACGGTATCTGACCCATCTGCGTACCACAACGGCGTATTTTGATGCCAAAGATAACGTAAGCAGCTTTTTGGACGGCATTCCGCTGGTAGGTGCGCCGCTGAAAAAGACCCTTACGGAGGGCAAGACCCTGGTCCGTCGGGCAATGTACCACTCCACCATGTTTGAGGACATGGGGTTCCAGTACATCGGCCCGGTGGATGGCCACAATGTGGAGGAGCTGGAACGCACCCTCCGCACCATCGGCCAGCGCCGGGGGCCCCATTTCCTCCATGTGGTCACCAAAAAAGGGAAGGGCTACCAGCCTGCCGAGATGAACCCCGGCAATTACCACGGAGTATCCGCCTTTGATCCGGATGGGATGCCGGACCCGGAACTGGCACCGAAGGAATCCTTTTCCACCATGTTCGGTCAGACTCTTTCCCGGGAAGCAGCCCAGAACCACCGGATCTGTGCTATTACTGCTGCCATGAAATATGGCACAGGATTGCAGTTTTTTGCCCATGAGCATCCGGAACGGTTCTTTGACGTGGGCATGGCAGAGCAGCACGCTGTGACCTTTGCGGCAGGTCTGGCCAGCCAGAAGATGCTGCCGGTGGTGTGCATCTACTCCACCTTTTTGCAGCGTTCCTATGACCAGATCCTTCACGACGTGAATCTGCTGCAGGAGAACGTAGTCTTTGCCATTGACCGGGCAGGCTTTGTGCCGGCAGACGGCGAGACCCATCAGGGCATCTACGACCCGGCGTTTCTGAGCCAGACCGGGATGCCTATCTATGCGCCCTCTAACTATGCTGAGCTGACCTTCTGGCTGCACCAGCTGCTGGAAGATTCCCAGCAGGGCCCCCGGGCCATTCGTTATCCCCGTGGTGGGGAACAGGCGGTCCTGGCCCAGTATGGCTGCAGTGGGGAAGATTACGACCTTCTGGTGAAAACCGAGGGTGCTAAGGCAGTCCTGGTGGGCTACGCCGACGAAGTGGAAGATCTGCTGCTTGCTTGCAAAAAAATAACGCAGTCTGGTGAAAAGTGCGACGTTCTGAAACTTGTAAAGATATTTCCCTTTACAGAAAAGCTTATCGATGCTCTGATGGATTATGAAATCATCTTGTTTGCCGAAGAATGCGTGGCGTGGGGCGGCATTGGAGAACATCTGGCCTGTAGCCTGCAGCAAAAAGGCTGGAAGGGCGCATTCCGGCACTGCGCTGTTACTACGGCAGCACTGCCCCACGCCAGTGTACCTCAGATCAAGCAGCAGACCGGTCTGGACGCCGATGACCTTGCACGGCAGGTCCTGGACGCAATGTTGAAAGGAGAAAATGAAGGGTGAAAATTCGATTGGATCAATATCTCGTGCAGCACGGCCTGATCCAGAGC
>CAKSXW010000014.1 GCA_934518555.1 uncultured Faecalibacterium sp.
ATGGCATCAATTTTCAATCGAAATTTGGCGGTATTGCAAAGATTTTCGTTTTATGGTTTAATGCCGACACATCAAAACGACAGAACAAAAAATGACCTAAAGGGGGTTGAAATATGGGTGACACCATCCGTTATCCCAATATGGGAACCGTCAAAAAGGCCGCTGAAATCTACGGCCTGTCACCGGCCTACATCCGGCGGCTGTGCAAGACGGGTAAAATCCGGTATGTAAACGCCGGGCACATGTGGCTGGTCAATCTGGACAGTCTGGCCCGGTACTTTGAACAGGGCGACCCGGTAGACGGCAGCCAGACCGCCGAGGGCATCCGCCAGGTAGCGAGGTGAACAATTTGGAATTTGTAAAAAATATCCCTGACGCACTGGCCATTCTGCCGCAGTGGGTTTGCTGGGGTGCCAAGGGTGAACCCCGCCGTAAAATGCCCTTTAACCCGCGCACTGGCAAACCGGCAAAGGCCGGGCAGCCTGAAACATGGGCAGACTTCCAGACCGCTGCACAGGCCGTGGAAGCCGGCCGCTTTGAGGGTGTGGGCTTTGAGTTCGATGCAGCGAGCTGTGTTGTTGGCATCGACTTTGACCACTGCTTGCATGATAGGAAGTGTGACCCGTGGGTGGAAGCATGGGTGAAGAAGCTGAACAGCTACACCGAAATTTCCCCCAGCGGCGAGGGCCTGCACGTTTTCTGTTCGGCCCATCTGCCCGGGCAGGCAATCAAACGCAAGGAAGCCGAGATGTACGACCGTGGCCGGTATTTCACCATGACCGGCAGGCCCTACGGCCCCGAAAAGCCCCTGCGCGCCGCACAGGACACGGTAAACGCGCTGTATTCAGAATTACAGGCCCGTGCCCGGAAGCAGCAGGACAGGCCCACAGAGAAGCCCGCAACAGCACCCGGCGGGGTGGATATTGAGGACGCGCCCCTGATCGCCAAAATGAAGAAGGGCAGGAACGGCGCGGCATTCTCTGCACTGTGGAACGGTGACATTTCGGCATATCCTTCCCACTCTGAAGCGGATGTTGCCCTGTGCAATATACTGGCATGGTGGACGAACGGCGACCCGGCCAGAATGGACAGGCTGTTCAGACAGTCCGGCTTGATGCGCGAGAAGTGGGACAGAAAGCAGAGCGGCACCACTTACGGCGCGATCACCATCAAGAGCGCCGCCAGCAGCACCCGCGGCGGGTATGACCCGGCGGGATACTTCAAAGCGCAGGCCGTAAAGGTGGTCATGCCTGTGTCTGCTCCTGCCGAGGATCCCGGCACCAAAAGCGCACAGCCTGCACAGGTGTCATTGACCGACCTTGAACCCGACAATAACGATCGGTACGGCTGGAATGACATCGGAAACGGTAACCTGTTCGCAGACTGGTACAAGAGCGTTGCCCGGTATGTGCCAGAGCGCAAGCAGTGGTTCGTTTATGCAGATGGCGTGTGGAAGCCCGACACCGGCGGCCTGAAGGTCATGCAGCTTTGCAAGAAACTGGCAGACAGCCTTTATATTTATGCGCTGTCCATCCCGGATGAATCCCGGAAGCAAAGCTACATGAAGCACGTTGCCAAGTGGCAGAGCCGCCACAACCGTGAAACCATCTTGAAAGACGCGGCCAGTGTGTACCCTCTGCCCCTGTCCCGATTCGATGCAGACCCCTTCCTGTTCAACTGCCAGAACGGCACCCTGAACCTGAAAACAAGGGAGTTTCGCGACCATTCCCCGGCGGACTTCCTGAGCATGAAGGCCGGTGTAGAATACCATGCAAACGCCCGCTGTGAGCGTTGGGAACAGTTCATTTCCGAGATCATGCAGGGCGATCAGGACAAGGCCGCATTCTTTCAAAAAGCGTTGGGCTACGCCCTGACCGGTGACACGGCGCATGAATGCTTCTTCATCCTGTACGGCGTAACCAGCCGCAACGGCAAGGGCACCAGCATGGAAACCTTCATGAACCTTGTGGGCGACTATGGCCGCGCCACTCGACCCGAAACCATTTCCATGAAACCGACCGTCAACGGCAATATGCCAAGTGAGGACGTGGCCCGGCTGGCCGGTGCCCGGTTCGTCAATATCTCCGAGCCTGATAAAAAGATGATCTTGAGTGCTGCACTGGTCAAAACTCTGACCGGCAATGACACGATCACCGCCCGTTTTCTGCATGAAAACAGCTTTGAGTTCCGGCCGCAGTTCAAGTTGTTCATCAACACGAACCACCTGCCGCAGGTCACAGACGTTACCCTGTTCACCTCTGGCCGCGTGAAGCTGATTCCCTTTGAACGCCACTTTGACGAATCCGAACGTGACACCGGCCTGAAAAAAGCCTTGAGCACCCCGGCGGCCCTCTCTGGCATTCTGAACTGGTGCCTTGACGGCCTTTGGTTGATTGAGGAAACCGGCTTTGATATGCCTGAATCCGTCAAAATCGCAACGGATGAATACCGCCAGCGTTCCGACAAAATGGGCCGTTTCGTGGCTGAATCGCTGGAAGCAGACCCACAGGGGGAAATCCGCACAGAGGACGCTTACGAGTTATACAAGGCGTGGTGCGCCCGCAACGGACAGTTTGCCGAGAGCATGGCCAACTTCAAAAGCGAGATGGAGAACTTCGGCACGATCAAGCGTAAACGCCCCGCCGGGAGTGGCAGAACAGCGCAACTTAAAACCTTTATTTTAGGGTATAAGCAGCTGCGCTTTGCCTGATGTGTGCAGGCGTGTGCAGGGTTCTACTGTTAATAAAAAAATCGCTTTCTTTATAGAGCTAACACAAAAAGCCTGCACACATCTGCACACACCTCTAAAAATCCGCATGAATCCTTGATTTGTGGGCCTGAGTACCCGGAAGGAAGAACAACGCATGAAACAGATCAAATGCCCTTTTGATGGCACCCCGTGCCAGTCTGATTGCATCGACCGCTTTCCCCATCGGCTGGAAGGTGGGTGCCGCCTGACTGACCATCTTGCCGCCGGTATGCCGGTGCTGGTAATCAACAAGCCCACAGCCGAACTGATAGGCTTTTACCCTGACGGAACGCACGAGGTGTTCGATTTGAGCGATCTCCCCGCGATCATCTGTTCCGTTGACAGCCTGGACGAATTGAGCGGGTGCCGGTCAAACTGAACAACCCTCGAACAACGAGCGAACAAAGAGAAAACTCGTGACACACTGGGCGCATGGGGCAACCTGTGCGCCCTCTTTGAATGGGGGGCAGTATTATGAATCCTGACAACCTCCGCAGTCTGGCCGACCTGCCACCAGAACGCCGCCGGGAGATAGCCCGGATGGGCGGCAAGGCCAGCGGCATTGAACGCGCCCGGCGGGCCTATATGAAGCAGTCCGCGCGGGAAATCATTCTGAAAATGCACTATTTCTACGAAGCTGAGGAAGAACTGGAAGCCGAGTGGAAAGAGTTTCAACGCTGGCGCAGGCGGAAAAAGAAGCGCAGCACTTCACGCAAGTAAACAATTTATTGACACGATACGCGCGCGCCCGCGTGGCCGTATCTACTTACTCCGAAAGGGGATGCAGCAATGGAACAGAATCGACCCAAGCAGACCGACCAGCAGGCCACAAACGCGGCCCTTGCAGCTCTGGCCGCCGCCGGGAACACCTTTGCCCTAGGCCAGCTTTGGGAAATCAACAAGGGCTTTGTACGGCGGCAGCTGTGGCAGTGGTACGAGAAGAACAAGCCTGTTGCGGACAATGCAGGCCTGTCCTTTGAAGATTTGGTGCAGGAAGGGTACTTTGCTGTGGATTATGCAGCCAAGCACTACAGCGCAGAGCAGGGCAGTTTCACAACGTATCTGAGCTATGCGCTGTTGAAGCAGATTCGCACCGCCACCTGTGGGGAGCACACACGGGGCGTCACCACCGAGGACGGCCGGCGCGTGGCTGTATCTGCCAACCCTCTGAACGAATGCACAAGCCTTGATACTCCTGTGGGTGAGGACGGCAGCGACACCGCTTTAGGTGACCTTCAGGAAGACCCGGCGGCGGCTCACGAGTTCCTGCAGGCCGAAAACGAGATCTACAACGAGGAACTTCACGCCGCGCTGGAAGAAGCCTTGAACAAGCTGGCAGACCGGGAAGCGGACATAATACGCCGCCACTACTACGGCGGCCAGAGCCTGAAGGACATCGGGCAGGATATCGGCATATCCAGCAACCGCGTGAACCAAATCGAACGGCACGGCTTTCAATACCTGCGCAGCATGCCGGCCTTGCTCCGCTGGCGTGATGAGGTTATTTCAACCAGAGCGTGGCGCGGCACTGGCTGGAACGCATGGAACCGCTATGGCAGCGTCGAGGAGCGCACCGTGGAATACCTGGAAAAGCATGAAAAAGAACACTTTGACTACTACGCCTGGCGGGAACAGATGATTCGGGAGCGCTATGCAGACTTTGAAGCCGCAGGCTATTTCGACCGCCACCCAGAGCAGCGGCCCAACCTTGAACCCCGGACGAATCCCGAAGAATCCACCCCGCCGGGCGAGGTGTAACACACTAGACTTTCACGGAAAGTCGTGTGCTCTTGCAGAGGGCCTTGCACCTGCAAGCAGTGCGCCGTGGTACCACCATAGGTGCTGCAAGCAGTGTCTTTGTATGTACAAAGCCCCTTGCCTTGCAAGGACTTGTTGGGCAGCATCCCAAACCCTTTGACCGTGCAGCACCCGCCGGGCGCAGCACTTCAGCTGCCACACCATCCCGGCGGCGTCACCGGCATGTTGTTCACTCGCGTACATCTTCGTGACACCACGAAAATGGTAACGCCAACAAAATCGCAGACAGCACAAAGCCCCCAAACCGTGACAGCGCACGTCTGAGGGCTTTTCTTGGTGCTTGTGGGTATTTTCCTTGCCGTGGCTCTATCCGCGCTCTGACGGCCCCGGCGGGCTATCAATCGCGGTAGAACTTGCCCAATGCTTTCAGCAGGGGCAGAAAGTCGTTGCAGATCTGCGCGGCCACATCTTCGGCGGTCTTTTCATCGTAGACGTGGGAAGTGATGTTGCGGGCCGTGATGATCTTGTTCCACTCGTCTGCATCCTGAATGATACCAGCGGCAAAGGCTTCTTTCAGCACAGCGCGCGGGGTGGCGATGGGCGTTGTGCTGCCCTGATCTTCCAGATATTCCTTGATGGACTTCCACGCCAGTTCCACAGTAAACTCAAAACGCTGGATAAGCCCATCACGGTAAAGTGCATCCTGCTGGCTTTTCTGGTAGATGGCTACCGCCTGTTCCAACTGCGCCAGCGCGCTGATATAGTGTTCAATCTTCTGCAGCATAAAGGGTCACACCGTCCTTCTTGATATTTTCGATAAACGCCGGGTTCATCCCGTCCGTGATATGCACGATGTCAAATTTCAGCAGCGTGGGCAAATCCTCGCAGTCCATCCAGAAGTTTGCCCGGTTGCCCTCTGGCATCCCATACACAGCCAAATCAATGTCACTGTTATAGCGGTTGTCCCCTCTGGCACGGGAGCCGAACAACACAAGCCGCCGGGCACCGTACTGGCGGGATAGTGCGGCCAGTTGGTTATACAGTTCTTCCATGCTCATTCCTCCCCGGCGGTGTCCTCTGTGGGCACATGCTCCAGCAGATCGCCCGGCTGGCAGTCCAGCAACGTGCAAATCGTTTCCAATGCCGCCCACGATACCATTTCACCCCGCCGCAGTTGCGACATATACGATTCACCAAGAAGATGCTCGTTTCTCAGTCTGGTGGAACTATATCCTTTTTCTTTCAAAGCAGCCAGCACATTGATTTTGTACCTGAATGCCATAATTTCACCTACTTTCGTTAAGGGCCTATTATACTGTCCCTTTTTCATTGTCCTTAGTATAGCGCAGTAACACACTAAAAACAAGTGGTAAAATTCACAGTTTGAAACACTAATATTTGGTGGTTTCGTCAATAGACGCCACCAGTTTTAAGTGGTATACTATAGACACAGCAAGGGAAGCACGACCGGAAGGCAAGGGGCGAAGGATGTACCGGGAGCGCAAGAGCAGAACGCCAGCTAAGACAGCAACCCACTTCCCGAAAGCTGTATATGAAAAATGGCCCGGTGCGAGCTACCAACTACATCACCGAGCCAAACCCAACAACAGGGTCGGCCCCATTATACCAAAGGCTGACCCGCAAGTAAAGAAGCGAGGTCATAACGATGAAGAAGTACAATCTCTCCGAGATCATGCACAAGGCATGGAAGCTGTACCGCAAGGGCGTTGGCAGCTTTGCCGAGGCCCTGCACCGGGCATGGAACAGCGCAAAGGCCGCCCCGGTCAACGCCCAGCGCATCGAGGAAGCCCAGCAGGCCGCCGGGGTGGCCGAGCCGGTGAACACCTGGGCGGGCTGGAAAGCCGCCGGGTACATGGTGGAGCATGGCGCAAAGGCCCTGTTTCAGGCGGTGCTTATCCACAGCAGCAAGGGAGACGGCCAGACCTACCGCGCATCGTTCTTCGGTGCATCGCAGGTGAAGCCGCTGGAAGCGCAGTAAAGGGGGAACGGACGATGAAAGCATATCAGGTCACTTACTTCATCAAAGCCGGGCAGCGCCGCGGCTGTGAGGTCAAGGAAACCTTGACCGTAGAAGCGGCGAACGGCAAGGCAGCCTGTGCGGCCTGTGTGGAACAGGTCAAGCAGCAGACCGGCCGCCACGCATTCAGGCCCCACGCCCAGCCGGTCAATGTCTAACCCGGCGGAAAGGCCGCCAGCAGCCCAGAACAGCAGCAGGGGAACAGGGGGCATACCGCCCCCGCCCCTCTCGCTCTGGACTTCCTGCACCGTACTGTGAATATTTTCTCGCGGAAAGCAGCGGGCAGGGGGAGGGACCCCCGGCGGGCCACCCGGCGACCCCTTGCCGTCAAGCGCCGATTTACACACAGGGGATTTTCCGGTCGGCATGAAGCAAGGATGAACCAAGGTCAAACGCCTTACAAAGCGAGAGCGAAGCAAGAGAAAACAGCCCTTGAACAGAGAACAAACAGAGAGGTTTTACGATATGAAGATTGAAAAGCGTGTCAACCTGTACGCCTTTGAGGTTGAGGACATCGACCAGCGGGAAGCAAAGCCCCGCACCGTCCGCCGGGAAACCGTTGTGCTGGACGGCGGGCGAGTGTCCGCGCTGGAACGTCTGGGCCAGTCCCCGCAAAGCTGGATTTGCCAGCAGTACGCCCGGCAGGGCTTCACCGTGGGCGCAGTCCACAAGGGCGATCATCTGACCGCACACGTTGACACCGGCTTCCTGTGGAAGATGGCCGTGCTGGATGTGGCCGCCGCAAAGGCAGGTAAGGCCGTGGCCCAGCTGCTGGAAGGGGGTGTTGCGGTATGAGAAAGCCGGACTATATCCCCACTCTGACGCTGAATGACTTCATCATTGCCCGCAAGTACTCGCCCTGTTGCAGTGTTATCTACTGCTTCATGCGTGACCTGATGCAGCGCGCATTTCTCCCCGGAACGCCTGAACAGGAAGAAGCCTTTGCGTTCTTCCTGATGGAAGTTTATCATGTGGGCCGTATTCAGGGGATTCGGGAAGAACGCCACAACCGCCGGGCAAAGAAGCCCAGCGCAGAGAACCCCGACCGTGAAGCAATCGTGCGGCTGTTGGACAAAGCCGACCCGGAAGCCCTGCACCTGATTTGGATTGCAGCGCGCAACCTGACCCGGAAGGGAGTGAAGCCCAATGCCTGAGCATCCCACCCGTGCAGAACTGACCCGCGCAATCATTTCCCTGCTGGATAAGGCCGACTATCGCAAACTGCGCCTTGTGTGGGTCTGTGCAAGCCGCCTGATTCGCTGAAATCTGAACCAAACCGGATAAAACCGGACCATTCCCACACAAAAAGCACTGAACCCCGCCCCAATGCGCCGCAGATCATCACAGCAGCGCACCGGGCAGGGTTCTTTTTGTCGGTAAATGTAGGTATCAGACGCGGCCAAACTTCATTTTTGAAGGCCAGTTGTTAACATTTGTTAACATGCGCGAAAGAAAAGCCTTGACAAAACTTAACATTTCAAAACATCTGCAGAGTGACAAAAGGTAACATCCACCCGGCGGGCCTGTTAATGTTAATATCCTAACAGGCGAGAAACAGGCGAAAACCTTAGTAAAACTTAGTATGACAACCTGTTAAAACCTGTTATCCTTTGTTATGGTTCAGGCGCAGCACCCGCCCCGCCGAGCAGCCAGCGCAAGGCACTCTGTAAGGCACACGGCAAGGCATTTTTTGAGCCATAAGGCACAAACAAGGCACATTCCAGCCGTTTCGGGGTCGTTGTAAAACAAGAAATCCCACGATTTACACCGCATCTTCAACGGTCAATCGTGGGATTTTACTTGGTGCGATGGAAGGGACTCGAACCCCCGGCCTACTGATTCGTAGTCAGTCACTCTATCCAGCTGAGCTACCAACGCATACGTTCCGTCCGGAACAAGACATATTCTATCACGGGCCGGGGCGGTTGTCAACCACTTTTTTAAAATATTTTTGTATTTTTCGGAAAAGAACGTCTTTTCAGGGGTTTGGGGTGGGCAAGGCCCCGGTTCTGGGAGCCTTGCCCCGGGGCAGAGGGCTCCGCACCCCGGCAGAGGCGCAGCAAAGCGGCCCTCCCGGAGGCTTTTTGCCCCCACAGACAGGCAAAATGTGCCGGAATGCCATATTTTCTGATTTTTATTCTATCGTTTTTGGCTCTCTTGTGCTATAATAACCTTACTATATCTTTGAAAATGCGCCTTTGCAGGGAGACAGGGGCCGGGCCGGGCACGCCATGGGCGCAGCTTCGGGCCTCGGCATTCCCGGCACAGAGCAAGACGGAGGGTAAATCCTATGAAACTGGTAAGCGTGGAAACTCCTGAAAAGAGTGTCTGCAAAATGACCTTCAGCGCCACCGCCGAAGAACTGGAAACTGCTTCCAATGCGGTGTATGAGCGCACCCGTGCCACCTACACGATCAAGGGCTTTGCCAAGGGCGAGGCTGACCGTGCTCAGATCGAGGCAGACCGGGGCGAGCACACCTTCTGGTATGACGCCATCAACGACCTGATGGATCAGGACGTGCCAGCCCTGTACGAGGCCGCCATGGCAGAGCACGATTTCCACGCTGTGGACGAGCCCACCTACGACCTGGTCAGCGTGAAGAAAGACGAGGGCTTTGTGGCCACCGCCACCGTGCCTCTGCAGCCGGAGCTGAAGCTGAACCAGATCACCGGGTTTGTGGTGGAGTGCGTTACGCCTCCGGTCACCGACAAGGAGATCGACACGGTGCTGGAGCGCCGCCGCAATTCTGCCGCTGAGCTGGTGCCCCACAAGGGCCCTGCCGTAAAGGGCAACGTAGTGCACATGGACTTTGAAGGCCTGCTGGACGGCGTGGCTTTCCAGGGCGGCACCGCACAGAACCAGTCCGTGCAGCTGGGCAGCGGCCGCATGATCCCGGGCTTTGAGGAGGGCATCCTGGGCCACAAGGCCGGGGATGAGTTTGAGCTCCATGTCACCTTCCCGGAGCGTTACCGCTCCAAGGAGCTGGCAGGCAAGGCTGTGGTGTTCAAGGTAAAGCTCCACGACGTGTGCGTGCGGCAGCTGCCTTCCATGAACAGCGATTTTGCCAAGAAGGTCGGCGGCGTGGACACCATGGAGGAGTTCCGGGAGAAGGTCCGCAAGCAGCTGTACGACGGCCGTCACGGCGGTGCCCTGAACCACGCCAAGGACCAGGTGCTGGGCAAGCTGGCGGATGCCACGGAGGGTGAGCTCCCCAGCGTGCTGGTGGAGAACACCTACCAGCAGGAGATGCAGAACGTTCAGCAGCAGCTGCAGATGCAGCACATGACCCTGAACAACTACCTGAGCCAGATCCACGAGACCCGGGAGAGCTTTACTGCAAAGCTCCACGCCGGTGCTGAGCGGAACACCCGGGCTCGCATGGCTCTGCTGCAGATCGCACAGCAGGAGAACCTGGTGCCCACGGAGGAGGAGCTGGAGCAGCAGCTTTCCAAGCGTGCAGAGCAGGCCAAAAAGACCCTGGAGGAGATCAAGGCCCAGGTGAATGTTCCTGCCATGCAGCGCAACGAGGCCATCCGTCGGGCTGCCGACTGGGTCATCGAGCGTTCCACCATCGAGGAGAAGTAAAGGCCTCCTCTGCCAGTGCAGCTATTATGATTTTAGGGGTCCCGAAAAGTCTATGGGCTTTTCGGGACCCCTTTTTTTGCTGGGGAAGGGTGTTCCAGCTCCCTCCCGTGAAAATGGGGACCAAAACGGTGAACAAACCGTTCATTATCCGTTCTCCTTTAAGATCTCGTCCAGGTTCTGCCCAATGACCTCCAGGGTGGCCAAAAATGCCTGCCGCATGGGGGCATCGGTGTGGGCCAGCAGCCGATCAAAAAAGGCGTTTTGCACTGCCCGGCCTCGCTGGATCACCGGCTGGGCCTTGGGGGTGCACAGCAGCTGGGTCTTGCGGCGGTCCCCCTCCATGGCCTGCCGCTCCAGGTAGCCCTCCTGGACCAGGCGGTCCACATTCACCGACACCAGGTTGGCCTTGATGCGGCGGACCTCCACGATATCGCTGGCGGTTTTGCAATCCGGGTTGTTGGCCAGGAACATCAGGATATCAAAGGCCGTCTGGGGCAGCTTCAGCTCCTGGCACAGGGGCTTGCAGACCCGGCTGTAGGCCTGGGCAGTCTTGATGGAAAATTCCAAGCTGGGATTCATGCTTGCGTCTCCTTTTTCAGTTTTGGATGTTTCATTTTTGAAGTATTATAGTGCAGCCGCCGGGGGTTGTCAAGGGGGAGGGGACCATTTAGAATGTGCTCCGCTGTGCTCTGCACATCTTTAGCGGAAGAATTATTTTAATTTCGTGGTTCCGGAAAGTCTGCGGACTTTCCGGAACCACATTTTCACGGGAGGGGCCGTAAAGGGAAACGGCAGAAAGAACCCTCTCCGTCATCGCTTTGCGATGCCACCTCCCCCGAAGGGGGAGGTTTATTGCAGCCAACCGATAGATGGATAAAAGCTCCCCCTTTCGGGGGAGCTGGCACGGCGTAAGCCGTGACTGAGAGGGTCCCCTACCCACAAAAAGGGACAGCGGAAGGCCTCCGGGCCTTCCGCTGTCCCTTTTATACCGTTTTATTTTGTCTCAGAACACCAGCACAGCCACCAGCCGCACCAGGAAGGCGCAGAGCCAGGCCACCAGGCACTGGTTGACCACCATGATGGTGGCCCACTTGCCTCCCAGCTCCCGTTTGACCGCTGCCACGGCGGCGATGCAGGGGGTGTACAGCAGGCAGAACACCAGCAGGGGAGCCGCCTGGGCCGGGGTCAGGGCCGCCGTCAGGGCGGCGGTGGAGCCAAAGAGGATCAGCAGGGTGGACACCACGCTCTCCTTGGCCATAAAGCCTGTGATGAGGGCGGTGGACACACGCCAATCTGCAAAGCCCAGAGGCCCGAACAGGGGAGCGATGTCCCCGGCGATGCGGGCCAGGATGCTTTGCTGGGGGTCTGCCGTCAGGCTCAGCTGCAGGTCAAAGTTCTGCAGGAACCAGATGACGATGGTGGCGGCAAAGATCACCGTAAAGGCCTTTTGCAAAAAGTCCCGGGCCTTTTCCCACAGCAGCTGGGCCACGTTTTTCAGGCCGGGCAGACGGTAGTTGGGCAGCTCCATCACAAAGGGCACGGCCTCGCCCTGGAACACGGTGCCCTTCAGCAGCAGCGCCGCCAGCACCCCTGCCAGGATGCCCCCAAAGTACAGCAGCACCATCACCAGGCCTGCCCGGTCCGGGAAAAAGGCGGCGGCAAAGAGGCTGTAGATGGGCAGCTTGGCCGAGCAGCTCATAAAGGGGGTCAGCAGAATGGTCATTTTGCGGTCCCGTTCCGAGGGCAGGGTGCGGCTGGCCATCACGCCGGGCACCGTGCAGCCAAAGCCGATGAGCATGGGCACGATGCTGCGGCCGGAAAGACCGATGCGCCGCAGCAGCTTGTCCATCACAAAGGCCACCCGGGCCATGTAGCCCGTATCCTCCAGCATGGACAAGAAGAAGAACAGCACCACAATAATGGGCAAAAAGCTCAGCACGCTGCCTACGCCGGTAAAGATGCCGTCAATGACCAGGGAGTGCACCGCCTCGTTGACGTTCCAGTTGGTCAGCAGGCCATCCACCAGCCCCGTCAGGCTGTCGATGCCCATCTCCATCAGGTTCTGGAAGAACAGGCCGATGACGTTGAAGGTCAGGTAGAACACCAGAGACATGATGCCCACAAAGGCCGGGATGGCGGTGTACTTGCCTGTCAGGAACCGGTCGATGCGCTGGGAGCGCAGCTGCTCCTTGCTTTCATGGGGCTTGACCACCGTCTGGGCCACCAACTCCTGGATGAAGGAGAACCGCATATCTGCAATGGCGGCGGCCCGGTCCAGGCCACGCTCCTGCTCCATCTGCACGATGATGTGCTCGATCATCTCTTTTTCGTTCTGGTCCAGCTTCAGGGCTTCTTCGATGCGAGGGTCGCCCTCCACCAGCTTGGTGGCGGCAAACCGCACCGGGATGCCTGCGGCCTGGGCGTGGTCCTCGATGAGATGGATGATGCCGTGGATGCACCGATGCACGGCACCGCCGTGGTCATCCTCGCTGCAAAAGTCCATGCGGCCGGGCCGCTCCTGGTACTTTGCCACGTGAACGGCATGGTCCACCAGCTCGTCCACGCCCTCGTTTTTAGCGGCAGAAATGGGGATCACCGGAATGCCCAGCATGGCCTCCATCTTGTTGATGCGGACAGTGCCGCCGTTGCCCCGGACCTCGTCCATCATGTTCAGGGCCAGCACCATGGGGGTGTCCAGCTCCATGAGCTGCATGGTCAGGTAGAGGTTCCGCTCAATGTTGGTGGCGTCCACGATGTTGATGATGCCCGTGGGCTTTTCCCCGATGATGAACTGCCGGGTGACGATCTCCTCGCTGGAATAGGGGGACATGGAGTAGATGCCCGGCAGGTCTGTGACCTCCGTTTCCGGGTGGCCCTTGATGGCACCGCTTTTGCGGTCCACCGTCACACCGGGGAAGTTGCCCACATGCTGGTTGGAACCGGTAAGCTGGTTGAACAGGGTGGTCTTGCCGCAGTTCTGGTTACCGGCCAGGGCAAAGGTCAGGGTCTTGTCCTCCGGCAGGGGAGTCTCGCCCTTTTTGATGTGGTACTTGCCCCCTTCGCCCAGGCCCGGGTGGTCCACCATTTTATCTGCCACAGGGGCCGGGGCTGCCGGGGCGGCCTCCACGGGAGTGATGCCGATGCGCCCGGCATCCTCCAGCCGGAGGGTCAGCTCATAGCCGTGGACCCGAAGCTCCATGGGGTCCCCCATGGGAGCCAGTTTGACCAGGGTGACCTGGGCCCCGGGAATGAGGCCCATATCCAAAAAATGCTGCCGCAGAGCTCCGGTGCCGCCCACCGTATCCACCACGGCACTTTTGCCGATCTGTAGTTGGTTCAGTGTCATATTTTCAGCCTCTTTGCCATTGCATCTTAAAAGGATGTTAGTCAGGGTTAACAATTGTAGTATAGGCTAACTGGTAGAAGATGTCAATAGAGAATATGGGGAGTTTACCCCTTCCGTCTGCTCACTGCGTTCGCAGCCACCTTCCCCAAGGGGACGGCTTTAGCAGCGGCGGGAAACTTTGCGGCAGCGCCGAAAGGCGTCCCCTTGGGGGAGCTGGCAAAACCGTCAGGTTTTGACTGAGGGGGTAACAAAAAAACACCGCACACTCTCCTGGGAGAATATGCGGTGCTCTGTTTTTGCAATTTACTTCACAGTGTGGTATCCATCGGGGTTGTTCTTCTGCCAGTTCCAGCTGTCGGCGCACATCTCCTCGATGCCGTACTCAGCCACCCAGCCCAGTTCCTTTTTGGCCTTAGTGGGGTCGGCGTAGCACTCAGCGATATCGCCGGGGCGGCGAGGATCAATAACGTAGGGGATCTCCTTGCCGCAGGCCTTGGAGAAGGCCTTGATGACCTCCAGCACGCTGTAGCCCTTGCCAGTGCCCAGGTTGCAGATGAACAGGCCGCAGCCGGTCTCCAGCTTGCGGATGGCGCAGACATGGCCACGGGCCAGGTCCACCACATGGATGTAATCCCGGACGCCGGTGCCGTCGGGGGTGGGGTAGTCGTTGCCAAAGACATGGACCTTTTCCAGCTTGCCCACTGCCACCTTGGCAATGTAGGGCATCAGGTTGTTGGGGATGCCGTTGGGGTCCTCACCAATCAGGCCGCTCTTGTGGGCACCGATGGGGTTGAAGTACCGCAGCAGGGCTACGTTGAGGCTGGGGTCGGCCTTGCAGACGTCCTGGAGGATCCGCTCCGTAAAGGCCTTGGTGGTGCCGTAGGGGTTGGTGGTGGCACCTACGGGGAAGTCCTCGGTGATGGGTACGCTGGCCGGGTCGCCGTAGACGGTGGCAGAGGAGCTGAACACAAAGTTGTGGCAGTTGTGACGGCGCATCACGTCCAGGATCACCAGAGTGCAGTTAAGGTTATTATAGTAGTATTCGATGGGCTTGGACACGCTCTCGCCCACCGCCTTGTAAGCGGCAAACTGGATGACGGCGGTAATGTCCGGGCACTCGGTGAAGATCTTCTCCACGTCCTCGTGCTTGGTCATGTCCGCATTGTAGAAGCGGAAGTCCTTGCCGGTGATCTGCTTGACCCGATCCAGCACCACGGGGGAAGCGTTATAGTAGTTGTCTGCCACCACGATGTCGTAGCCGGCATTCAGAAGCTCGATGCAGGTGTGGCTGCCGATATAGCCGGCGCCGCCGGAAACCAAAATTGCCATAATCCAGTACCTCTCTCACTTAGTTGCGTTTGCTGCCGGTGTTCCCGGCCCTTGCCTAAAGGATACCGCTTTTGGGGGATGGAATCAAGGGACGCCGCTTCTATTTACCTGTATTTTTGTTGCAGTTTTATTTTTGCAATGTTTGATTGCAAAACGTTTTTTACACCTTGTTCATGGAGAGATGGCCCCCTTTGTGCAAAACGTAGAAATGGAGACGGAGGATCCCCCTTTCGTCATCGCTGCGCGATGCCACCTTCCCCAAGGGGACGGCTTTTGGCGGTAGCGTAAAACTTTGCGACATAGCTCAAAGGCGTCCCCTTGAGGACCGACTTCCCTCGGCCGGGACAGATTCTCCCCGCTCCGGGGAGAAATGTCACCGCAGGTGACAAAGAGAGGAACAGATGTCGCACAGCGACAAAAGGGGGAATCTGCCGAGCGAATGCGAGGCTGAGGGGGTAGCCACGCAAAAAACGCCTGCCGAAGCAGACGTTTTTGCGTGGTATATCCTTTTATTACAGCTTGCCGCACTGTTTGCCGGTAAAGAACCGCAGGGTGGTGGTGGCCCGGAACACCTTGCCGGCCCGCAACACCGTGGAGGGGAACTCCGGGTGAGAGGGGCTGCAGGGGTAGTGCTGGGTCTCCAGGGCAAAACCGCCGTAACGCTCCATGGGCTTGCCTCCCTTGCCGGGGCTGGGGCAGTTCTGGAGGAAGTTGGCCGTATACAGCTGGATGCCCGGCTGGGTGGTGTACAGCTTCATGCTGATGCCGGTCTTATCGCTGGTGGCCCAGGCACAGATGCTCTGGCTGGAGCCCCGGGCACGGTCCACCACAAAGCAGTGGTCGTAGCCGCCGCCTACCATGGTGGTCTGGGCAAAGCCGGTGTCCAGGTCCTTGCCCAGGAGCTTGCCGGAGGTAAAATCCATGGGGGTGCCTGCCACCGGCAGAATGGCTCCCGTGGGGCAGCACTGGTTGTTGCTTTCCAGGTACTTAGAGGCGTAGAGACGCAGTTTCTGGCCCAGCACGTCGCCGCCGCCGTCCAGGTTGAAGTAGCTGTGGTTGGTCAGGTTCACCAGGGTATCGGCGTCGGAGGATACCCGGTAATCCATCCGGAAGGCGTTATCCTCCGTCAGGGTGTACCGCACAGCGATCTTCAAATTGCCGGGGAAGCCGTCCTCTCCGTCGGGGCTCTCGGCCTCCATCAGCAGGGTGTCCCCAAAGGACTTGACCCGGTACAGCTTGCGGCTGAAGCAGCCATGGAGGTGGTTGGGGCCGTTGTTGGCCTCCAGCTGATAGGTCTTGCCCCCCACGGTAAACACCGCATTCTCGATGCGGTTGGCATAGCGGCCCACAAAGGCACCGCAGCAGGTGCTGCCGGAGGAGTTGAAGTCCGCCTCGTAGTCTGCCATGGTGTCGTGGCCCACCACCACGTCCACCGGGCCGTTTTTGGCCGGTACGATGATGTTTTTGATCACGCAGCCGTAGTCCAGCACGCTGACGGTCAACCCACCGGGGTTGGACAGGATATATTCGGTAACATTCGCGCCCTCTTTGGTCACACCGAAGGGCTTGGATCGGATCTGTGCCATTGGGCATCGCCTCCTAAGGTTTATTCTGGGAACCGTGGAACAGGGCAGACTTGCCCCTGTCTTTCTACTGTATTTATCATTATATCACAGTTTTGGGTGTTTGTGTTGGCATCTTTTTAGAATTTGCATCCAATTTTTCGGACGATTTTTTGTAGAATATAGAGGGGCCTTGGCCCCCAGGGCCCTGGGCCGGACGGCACAACTGCACAATACCAGGGGTGTTTTTTCGTATATACACACAAAAAGGCACCTGCAGCAACCTGGCTGCAGATGCCTTGGGGTCATGCAGAAACTTCAGGGCAGGGCCCGGTCCAGCACCTGCCGGGGCCAATGGTCCAAAAAGGTCTCCGGCACCGTAAGGCCCCCTTCGTTGCCCAGGCGGACCTCCGGTTTGCGGCTGCCGTGGTAGTCGCTGCCGCCGCTGGGCAGCAGGCCATGCCGGGCGCAGAACTGCTCCAGCCGCCGGGCCTGCTCCGGGGTAAAGACCGAGTGCCGGCATTCGATGCCGTCCAGCCCCGTCTCCTGCTGCAGGCCGCCCAGCCGCTGATAGATGGCCTCCCCGTGGGCATAGAGGAACAGGTGGGCCAGAAACGCCAGGCCGTCGGCGGCGTGGATCATTTCCACCGCCTGGGCCACCGTGGGGTACAGGGAGCTTTCGTCCACATACAGGGGGCTTTCCGGGTTGTAGATCTCCCCCCGGGTAAAGCCCCGGGAGCTCTGCCAGCCCTGTTCCGACACAAAGAGCCGCCGATTTTCCGGGTATTGCTTCAGCTGGGCCAGCACCGCCTTGCGGCAGGACTCCCGGTCCGGGTCAAAGACCACAGCCTCTGGGTCCAGCCGGGCCCCGGCCTTTTGCAGGGCCGTCTTGACCAGCTGGAACTCCTGCAGCTGCTTTTCCCGAAAGCCCAGCACATGGGCTGCCAGCTGGCTGCTCATCTGAGGCAGGCGGAAACCATAGCCCAGCACCTCCACGATCTCGCCCTCCAGCATACAGGTGATCTCCACCCCGGGCAGGATGCGGCCCTGGAACTGCTGCCGCCAGCTGGCCATGGCCCTATCCCCATAGGCCCCCACAGAGTTGTGGTCGGTGATGGAAAGGGTGGTGAGGCCCAGCGCCTGGGCCTGGGCCAGCAGCTGCTCCACCGAGGAACTGCCGTCAGAGTATACAGTATGGGTATGCAGATCGATCATAGTAAGGCCTCTTTTATGCCCGGGCCACGTCCTCCTCAGGGATCATGAACCAGGTGATGACGGCACCTGCCACATAGGCAATGAGGATGCCGATGACGTAGTTCAACATACATTCCGGCAGCATGATGGTAGTGCCCAGAATGCCGGAGGGGCTGTTGGCCGAGGCCATAACGTGGTTGATCATGACCCAGGCACCGCCAAAACCGGCACCCAGACCTGCACTGATAAAGGGTTTGCCCATAGGCAGGGTAACGCCGTAGATCAGGGGCTCGCCAATGCCCAGGATGCCTGCAGGCAGGGCACCGGCAATGATGGACTGCATCCGGGTGTTGCCCACCTTTTTGGCTTTGATCCACAGGGCGATGGCTGCGCCAACCTGACCAGCACCGGCCATTGCCACAGCAGGGAACAGGGTGGTGCCGCCCAGCTTTTCGATCTGCAAGGCGTAGATGGGCACCAGACCACGGTGCAGGCCCATCAGCACCAGGGGCAGGAACAGGGCCGCCAGTACATAACCGGTGATGGCACTGACCACGATGTTATCCGAATAGATAAACAGGCTCAGGAAGTTGGAGATGAGGGTGGACACCCAGCCGGTGATGGGCATGATCACCAGTACGAACAGGGGCATGGTGATCAGCATGGTCACCAAGGGGGTAAAGGAGATGTCCAGCACCGAGGGCATATGGTCGTGGACCCACCCCTCGATCTTGGAAAGGACCCACACGCCCAGCACCACGCCGATGATGCCGCCGGCACCGGTGGACAGCACCGAGTCGTTTACCACGTCGGCGTTGAACCAGCCCATAGCCTCCGAGATCTTATTGATGACAGCGTTGAGGGATGCGGCACCGATCATGCCGCCCAGCATCTCGTTGACGCCAAACTGCTTGGCTGCCCGGACGCCGGTAAAGATGGCCAGGTAGGACAAAAAGGCGTTGCCGATCAGCACCAGCAGGTTGCAGATCACCAGCACCGCTGCGGTCTTGGGCAGGGTGCCGTTGGCCATCAGGATCTTGACGATCTTGCCCAGGCCGTTGCAGATGCCGGAGGCAATAAAGGCCGGGATCATAGGGGTGAAGATATCAGCGATGATGCGGATATTCTTCATGGCCTTGCCGTTTTTCTGCTGGCCCTTTACGGCTTCTTTGTTCTTCTGCCATTCCTGGCTGACTGCCGAGGAGCTGACCGCCGGCACCCCCAGCTGGGTGCAGGCCGTCATCACGTCCCGGACCTTGCCGGGGCCCAGCACCACCTGGATGTAGTGGTCCTCGTTTGCCATGACCCCCAGAACATCCTGGGTGTTTTTCAGGGCTTCTACATCCACCTTAGCTGCATCCTTGATGTTCACACGCAGGCGGGTCATACAGTTTTCCGCACTGATGATGTTCTCCAGGCCGCCCAAAAGCGAAACGATCCTGGTCGCAAGCTCTTTGTTCGTCATAACAAGTGCCTCCTTTTTCTATGATTCCTGCAGCGCATCCGGCTGCAGCACATCCGTATTTTAGGCCTTAGAGCTGGATGGCCTGCCGCACCTGGCCATGGGCCTGTTCCAGCCGCTGTTCTGCCTGGGCAGCACTGCAGCCTGCCAACAGCATGGTAATGGCTGTTTTTGCGCTGCCGCCGGCCTCCTCAATGGCCTGCCGGGCCTGGGTGCGCTCCACTCCGGTGGCCTCCATGACGATATTTTCTGCCCGGGTGTGGAGCTTTTCGTTGGTCTGCATCACGTCCACCATCAGGTTCTGGTAGGCTTTGCCGATCCGCACCATGGAGGCCGTGGAGATCATGTTCAGGATCAGTTTTTGGGCGGTACCGGATTTCAGCCGGGTGGACCCGGTAAGCACCTCCGGCCCACAGTCCACCTCCACCGCCAGGTCTGCGGCCCGGCCCACAGCACTGCCGGGGTTGCAGGCAATGGCAGCGGTGTGGCAGCCCAGGCTCCGGGCGTATTCCAGGCCCCCCAGCACATAGGGGGTTCGGCCGGAGGCGGCAATGCCCACTACAAAGTCCTTGGCCGTGAGCCCGTGCTCCTCCAGGTCCTTTTTGCCCAGCTCCCGGCTGTCCTCTGCGCCTTCCACTGCCACGATAAAGGCTTTTTCGCCACCGGCGATCAGGCCCACCACCATGCCCTGGGGCACCCCGAAGGTGGGGGGACACTCGGCGGCATCCAGCACCCCCAGGCGTCCGGAGGTGCCTGCTCCCATGTAGATCAAGCGTCCTCCCTGTTCAAAGGCCTCCACAGCCCAAGCAGCGGCCTGGGCGATCTGGGGCAGGCATTTTGCAATGGCCAGAGGGACCCGTGCATCCTCCTCGTTCATCACCGTTACGATCTCCAGCTCCGACATCCGGTCCAGCTGCATGGTGCGAGGGTTCCGTGTCTCGGTGGTCATGCCCATCAGGTCCACTTCCATATTCAGCACCTCCATCCTTCCCTGGTCCCACGGCCGCTGTGCCGGGGACCTGTAGCGGAAAATGTTGCTTTGTGGCTCCACTATAAACTTTTTCAAACAAAATGTCCACATTTTGTACAATTTGTGGTACAATGTTTCATATTGGAGGTTCTTTTTGGTTTTTTTACCCGATCCAGCGGAATTTTTAGATGATATCTACAAAAGTAGCGTCAGTTTCAGGAGGTATTTCGGATGCAGAATGTATTGTTGCGGCTGCGAGAGGTGGCCCCTTCCCTCAGCAGCACCGAGCGGCAGATCGCCGAGTATATCCTTTCGGACCCGGAGGCCACCACCCTGCTGACCATCCGGGCCCTGGCCCAGCGGACCTTTTCTTCCCCCTCCAGCGTGGTGCGGGTGTGCCGGGCCATTGGGTTTGGGGGCTACAAGGAGCTGCGCCACGCTTTGACCCTGGAGCTGGCCACCCTGGGGGAGAACGGCAGCCACCGGGAACAGGACATCACCCCCCAGGACGGCCTGCGGGAGATAGTGGACAAGGTGACCCAAAAGAACATCCAGTGCCTCCGGGACACCCAGCAGCTGCTGTTGCTGGAGGAGCTGGAACAGTGCGTGGACCTGGTGGACCGGGCCCGGACGGTACTGCTGTTCGGCATGGGGTCCTCCCTATGCGTGGCCAAGGACACCTACCTGAAGTTTTTGCGGCTGGACAAGCCCTGCATCGTCAACGAAGACTGGCACTCTCAGCAGCTGCAGGCCCGCAACGGCACCCCGGAGGATGTGGGCATCGTGTTCTCCTACTCAGGCCAGACCGCAGAGATGATCCAGTGCATCCGGGAAATGAAGGCCGGAGGCGTTCCGGTCATCGCCGTGACCCGGTACTACCCCAGCGAAGTAGCCCGGCTGGCAGACCATGTACTGTATGTGGCCGCCAACGAGTCCTTGTTCCGCAACGGTGCCATGTCCTCCCGGCTTTCCCAGCTGAACGTTATGGACATCCTTTACACCGCCTATGCTAGCCGTCACCGGGAGGAGACCCTGCGCCGCCTTACCAAGACCCACATTACCAAGGACAGCCAGGAGCCCTGACGCCCCAAAACGCAAAAAGGCACCCCCTCCGCCGGGAGGGAGTGCCTTTTCTTTTGCCAGGGGCCGGGGCTTACAGCTCCGGCAGGGTGCGGTTTTGGGCTGCCAGGTACTCGGCGGCATCGTCAGGGATGTCGTCCAGGTCCTCATCGCTGCCCACATCCACCGACAGGGGCGGCTTTTTGAACAGCATATCGTAGAGGATGGGCACGATATACAGGGTCATGAGGGTGGCGTAGCTGAGGCCGCAGATGATGACGATGGCCATGCCGCTCATGAGCTGGCTGGCCATATCACCGCTGAACACCATTTGCAGCATAGCCAGCACCGTGGTCAGGGTGGTCATGAGGATGGGGCGCATCCGGGTGCGTCCGGTGACCACCAGGGCATCCCGGCGCTTCATGCCGCCCATCCGCAGCTGGTTGGCGTAGTCCACAAAGACGATGCCGTTGTTCACCACGGTGCCCATCAGCACGATAAAGCCCATCAGGGAGATCATGGTCAGCTGCTGCCGGGTCACCAGCAGGCCCATGAGGCCGCCGGTAAAGGCCAGGGGCACCGTGAACAGCACGATGAAGGGGGACAGCAGGCTCTGGAACTGGGCCACCATCACCAGGTACACAAAGGGCAGGGCCAGGGCCATCCACTGGACCATCTCTCCCACCATAAAGTCCACGCTCTCGGTCTCGCCGCCCATGGAAAAGCTGCAGCCCTCCGGCATCTGACCGCTGGCGGCGTACTCCTCCAGGGCCTTTTTCAGCACACGGGACTGCACCGTGGTGTTGTAGCCCTCCAGGGTGTCGGCGGTCACGGTAACGTACTCGGTCTGGTTCTCGCTGGTGATGGAGTCCGGGGCGGTGCCGGTGTCCCAGCTGGCAATATCCCGGAGGGTGCAGGTGCCGGTGACGGTCTCGCCGTCGGTGGTCAGCACGCTGGTGTCAAAGACCATGGACATCATGTTCTCTTTGGTCAGAGGGTCCAGGTCGTTGGTGATCTTTACGTCCATGGTGGTGCCGTCCACCGTCACCGGGGTCTGGGCCGTGGTGGTGGTGGTGAGCTTGGCGGCGATCTGCTGGTACACCTGGGCCACAGTAAGGCCGTAGGCACGGACCTTGTCCCGGTCCACCTTCAGGATGATGGTGGCGTCGCCGTTGCCCAGGCCGTTGGTGGCGTTGGCAAAGCCGGGGGTCTGGTTTACGATGTCCACCACCTGCTCCGATACCTGGGTCAGGGTGTCCACGTCTGCACCGTAGAGCTTGATGGACAGGCCGCTGGTAAGCTGGCTGGTAAGCTCCCCGGTCATGCCGGAGATCTCCACAGAGCCGGAGCACTGGTCCACCGTGGCCACCGCTGCCTCCAGGGCCTTCCGGGCCTTTTCGATCTGCCGGGAGGACAGGTCCTCCTTCAGCATCACGTTGATCTGATACTTGCCGTAGCTGTTGGCGGCGGCCAGCAGGTCGGTAATGGTGCTGGGCAGGCCCAGCTGGCTGATATCCATGCCTGCCACGCTGCTGTCGATGGTAACGCCTACTTCCTCCACGTTGTCCACGGCCATGGCAGCCTCCACCACCTTACCGGCTACGGTATAGGACTGCTCCTTGGTAAGGTTCTCGTCAGTGGACAGGGTGATGACGGCCTCGTTGCTGGTGATGCTGGGCAGCAGCTCCACGCCCATGCTCAGCACCTGCCAGCCGCTGAACACCAGCAGGATCACGGCTGCTGCCAGGGGCACAGCCCGGCGCTCCAGGCACCATTCCAGGCTGTGGACGTATTTATCTTGGAGCTTTTCAAACCAGGGCAGCTCCTTGGGCTCGGCCTTTTTCAGCACCGTAGAGGCCGCAGCCGGCACCACGGTGACAGCCACCAGCAGGGAGGCCATAAGGCAGTAGCCGATGCACAGGGACATGGGCAGCATCAGGCTCCGGACGATGCTGGAGGAGAACACCACCGGCAGGAACACGCACACGGAGGTGAGGGTGGAGGCCACCACCGACATGGACACCTGACGGGTGCCCTGAACAGCGGCCCGGGCCGCCGGGACCCCCCGGCTGCGGAGGCGGTAGATGTTCTCGATGACCACCACCGAGTTATCCACCAGCATACCGATGCCCAGGGACAGGCCTGCCAGGGTCATGACGTTCATATCCAGGCCGGTAAAGTACATGAGCACCACGGCAAACAGCACCGACAGGGGGATGCTGACGCCTACCACCAGGGTGGGCTTTACGTCCTTCAGGAAGATGGCCAGCACGATGATGGCCAAAGCGGCACCCACTGCCATGCTGGTAAGGATGCTCTTGATGATGATGGTGATGTAGTTGCCCTGGTTGGACAGCACCACCACATGGAGGCCATCGTACTGCTTTTCCAGCTCCCGGAAGGCCTCCAGGCAGTTATCGGAAACATCGCTGGCGCTGGAAGTGGCACTTTTGTAGATCTTCAGCACCGCTGCCTGCTCCCCGTTGAGCCGGGTAAAGCTGTCGGCGGCGTTGTCCAGCACCTCCACGTCTGCCACGTCGGAAAGCCGCACGTCGCCGTAGCCGTCCACATGGAGCAGCAGGGCCCCGGCAATGTCCTGGACGCCGCTGTATTCCTCGCCCACCTTCAGCAGCCAGGACTGGCCGCTGGCATCCTGCACATAACCGGCAGGCATGGAGAAGTTCTGGGCGTAGATCAGGGTAGACAGGGTGTTGATGTCCAGCTGCTTTTGCACGTCGGCCTGGGCCAGGGCCTTGGTCCGGGCGTCCTCATACTGCTGCTTGGCAGCCTCCAGCTGGGTCTCGTACTCGTTGAGCTGCTCCCGGGCCTCGATAAACTTCATGTAGGCGTTGAGCTGCTGCTGGGTAAAATCTCCCAGCATGCCGGAGAAGGTGGTCATGAGCTGGGGCACGTTGTCCATGGCCTTGATGGTATCTTCCAGGGTGCTGTAGATCACGTTCAGGCTCTGCTGCAGCTGCAGCTCGTCGGCCAGGTCTGCTGCGCCGCTGCCCTCGGTGCCGGTCTCCGTATTCATCCGCTCCTGGAGCTGCTGCAGGGCGGCGGTGAGCTTATCCGTCACCTCTCGCAGCTCGGTGACGATCTCAATGAGGGAGTCGATGTCCCGCATTCCGGTGTTGTTGAACTTATCCAGCACCTTCTGCAAGCCCTGCTGCACCTCCAGCAATGCCTGCTGCACCTCCGGCTCCTTGACCACTGCAATGAGCTGGTTGACGCTTTCCATCAGGGCCTGGGCCTGCTTGCGGACCACGTCCACAGCGGTGCTTACTTCGTTGCTCATGGAAGCCAGCACCGTGTTGGACACGGTGTTGCCAAAGTTCCGGAACTGTTTATCATACTCTGCCCGTCCGGCGGCGATCTGGCTCTCGGCGGTGTCCAGCTGCTTCTTGGCTTCCGCCAGCTTGGAGTCGATCAGCTCCAGCAGCTGCTCGTTGATATCGTCGATCTTGTTCTGGTTCAGCTGCACCTGCACCAGCTTTTCCACCAGGCCGCTGGAGGCCACGTTGGACACGCCGCCCTTCCGCTGCACATAGGGCACCAGGGTGTCCTTCACCAGCTCCGACAGCTGGTACACATCGCTGCCCTCCCGGCTTACGGCCACGGTCATAAAGGCGTTCATGTTCAGGCTGTACTCCACGATGGAAGGGGTCAGGCAGGATTCCGGCAAATCGCTCTTGGCCTGGTCCAGCTTGTTGGACACCTTTACCAAGGCACTGTTCATGTCGGTATCATCGGTGAACTGCATCAGCAAAAGGCTGTAGTTTTCTGCGGAGGTGGCGGTGACCTTTTCCACGCCGGGCACCGTCAGGGCATCCTGCAGCACATCCGATACTTCACTTTCCACTCGCTCCGGGCTGGCACCGGGGTATACGGTGACCACCATGAGATAGGGGGTGCTGACATCGGGCAGCAGATTGGTCTGCATCTTTGTGATGGCCACAAAGCCCAAAATCAGCACCATGATCACAGCGACCAGCACCGTGAATGGTTTTTTGACACTGAATTTTTCCATTTTTTCCTACCGTTTCCCTGCAGGTGCGCCGCAGCACCCCAGTTGCCCCACTACCGTGGGCTTTTCACACTTCAACAGTTTCTATTATACACACAAGTGGGGCAGTTGCAACAGAGCTGCCGGGGTTCTTTTTCAAAACTTTAACGATTGCCGGGCCCCCGGGCCAAAAACCCCGGGGTTTTGCCTTAAATTGTCACTGTTTTCCGGAACTTTTGCCCCACCGGGCCAGTTTTGTCACGGAAATCAATTTTCCGAAGAAAGGCTTCCCCCGGTCGGGGGAAGCTGTCACCGCAGGTGACTGATGAGGGCGCAGGACAGCAGCATTTTCCCCTAAATACCCCTCATCCGGCGCTATGCGCCACCTTCCCCCCAAGGGGTGAAGGCTTTAGCTCTGTGTCAAGCTGCAAAAGTTGTTTTCCATGAGTTTTTTGCCGTGGAAATGGGGTTTTAAATATGGTATACTATCAAACAGAATGGAACAGCAGGCCCTTTTGGCGGCCTTTTCCCATAAAACCAAGCAACAGAACGAGGATGCGTATGAAAAAAGTTATCTCGGTCCGTTTTAAAGAGAACGGAAAAAGTTATTATTTTGACCCTGCCGACACCCCGGTGCAAACCGGCGACTATGTGATCGTGGAGACCGCCCGGGGGGTGGAGTGCGGCGAGGTGGTGCAGGGGGTCCGTGAGATCGCAGATTCTGCGGTGCCCAAGGCCCTGAAGCCCATTACCCGGATGGCCGACAGTGTGGACATCCGCCGGATGCGCCAGAACCGGGAGGACGAAAAGCGTGCCTACCGCACCTGCCAGGACTGCATTGCCCGGCACGGCCTGGAAATGAAGCTGGTGGAGGCCGAGTACACCCTGGACCGGTCCAAGATCATGTTCTACTTTACCGCCGACGGCCGGGTGGACTTCCGGGAGCTGGTCAAGGACCTGGCCGGCATCTTCCACACTCGCATCGAGCTGCGGCAGATCGGTGTCCGGGACGAGAGCAAGATGATCGGCGGCCTGGGCATCTGCGGCCAGCCCTTTTGCTGCAGCCGCTTTTTAAAGGATTTTCAGCCGGTATCCATCAAGATGGCCAAGGAGCAGGGCCTCTCCCTGAACCCCACCAAGATCAGCGGTGCCTGCGGCCGCCTCATGTGCTGCCTGGCCTATGAGGAAAGTGCCTACGAGTACCTGAACAGCATCATGCCCATGGTGGGCAGCACCGTCCGGACCCCCGACGGCCTGGGCACGGTGCTGGAGGTGAACCCGGTGTCCGGCTACCTCCGGGTGCGCTGCGGCACCGAGAGCCTGGCCCCCCGGTACTACAAGGTGGGGGTCTGCGAGTACATCAGCGGCGGCAAACGGGCCCCTCGCCGGCCGGACCCGGAGGACGATTACTCCGGGGTGCAGAACCCGGCCCCGGTGGTGGCCTCCTCGGAGGAGGAGGAAAAGCGCAGCTCCGGCTGCTGCCGCCGCCGCAATGCCGAGAAGGAATGAGCATCGGAACAGTTAGTATTGTGAAACTAACTCTGCTTCGTGATTTTCGCTAAAAATCTCCTGCAATTTTGTCTATAAGTTAGCCCATGCTTTTGTGCAACCCCACAAAAAACCGATATTTGTCCACCGGGCCGCACGGTTAGTCTTGCCTTTTTGGGTCTGCTTTGTTAGAATGCAGACAAGGATACAATTTCCGGAGGGGCGTGCACCGCCGTGCCAAGGTACGTTTCTTCATACATCACATAGGCACGGGATAAAAAGGAGAGTTTATTATGGCACACAAGGTTTCTGACGCATGTGTTGGCTGCGGCGCTTGCGAGGGCGCTTGCCCGGTTGGCGCAATCACCCTGGAGAACGGCGCTGCAGTTGTGAACGCTGATGCTTGCATCGATTGCGGTGCTTGCGAGGGCGCTTGCCCCACCGGCGCTATCGCTGCTGAATAATCAGCAGTCTCTGCCGAAAGACGCATCAAAAGCAGCAGGCCTGTGGAAACGGGTCTGCTGCTTTTTGTTTTTGCACAAAATTCCGGGTGGGAACCCGGCGATTTTTCTGGGAGGAATCCGCACGCTGTCTATGGAACATTCTACGGAAGTTTTGTATAATAGAACTGAGGTCTATTGCACTCCCGGCCATCGGTTTGGCTCCGACGCCCTGCTGCTGGCCCGGTTCTGTGAGCCCAAACGGGCCCAGAAGGCCGCAGACCTGTGCTCCGGCTGCGGCATCGTGGCCCTGGAGTGGCACGACCGGGGCCACCGGGGGCCCTGCGTGGCCCTGGAGATCCAGCCCGAGGGCAGCCAGCTGCTGGCCCAGGCATTGGCCCACCAGGGCATTGACCACATCACCCCCCTTTGTGAGGACCTGCGGACCTGGCGGCAGCAGATGGGCAGCTTTGACCTGTGTGCCTGCAATCCGCCCTATTTTACCGCCGGGCCCCAGAGTACCAACGCCGCCCACGCCCAGGCCCGGCACGAGAACACCTGCACCTTGGAAGATGTGTGCAGCTGTGGGTTCCGGCTGCTGAAGGACGGGGGACGGTTTGCTTTGTGCCATCGGCCGGAGCGGCTGGCAGAGGTGCTGGCAGTGCTGCGGGCCCACAGGCTGGAGCCCAAACGCCTGGCCTTTGTAAAAAACCAGCCCCAGGGGGCTCCGTGGCTTTTTTTGGTGGAGGCCCAGAAGAACCGCAGCACCGGGCTGCGGGTGGAGCCGGATATCTTAATTAGCACAGGAGCCGCTCTTTACGGGCGATAAACCCTCTCCGTCATCGCTATGCGATGCCACCTCTCCCGAAGGGCGAGGTTTTCTCTCGATTCGGTAAAGTTTCCCTCTTGCAGAAACTGCAAAGCAGGCTGAGAGGGGTTTCTTCAGGAGGTAACTATGGCAGGAACTCTTTACATCGTGGCCACCCCCATTGGCAACCTGGAGGATATGCCGCCCCGGGTAGCCGCCACCTTTGGGGCGGCGGATTTTATTGCCGCCGAGGATACCCGGGTGACCATGAAGCTGCTGAACTTTCTGGGCCTGAAAAAGCCCATGGTCAGCTACTACGAGCACGCCCTGCAAAAGGGCGAGGCCATTTTGCAGCGCATCGAGGCAGGGGAGAGCTGCGCCTTGTGCAGCGACGCCGGAATGCCCTGTGTGTCGGACCCCGGGGAGGTCATCGTCCGGGACGCCCTGGCCCGGGGCATCAAGGTGGTGCCCATCCCGGCAGCCTCTGCCTGCGTCACCGCCCTGGCAGTGTCCGGTCAGGACACCTCCCGGTGGGTGTTCGAGGGCTTTCTGCCGGTGAACCGGAAGCAGAAAAAGGAGCGGCTGGCAGAGCTTTTGCAGGAAAAGCGCACCGTGATCTTTTACGAGGCCCCCCACAAGCTGCGGACCACCCTGGATGACCTGACGGCGGCCTTTGGGCCGGACCGCAGCATCACCCTGTGCCGGGAGCTGACCAAGCTCCACGAGGAGATCTGCAAGACCACCCTGGGGGAGGCTGTGGAGTATTACCGCACCAAGGACCCCCGGGGAGAGTATGTGCTGGTAATGGCCGGAGCCCCTGCCGGGGCACAGGCCCAGGAGACCCTGACCCTGGACCAGGCCGCCCAACGTGCCCTGGAGCTGACCGGGCAGGGCTTTGGCCCCACCGCCGCCGCCAAGGCCGCTGCCCAGGGCACGGCCTATTCCAAAAGCGAAGTGTACAAGCAGCTGCTGTTGCTGCAGCAGTCTGCTGAATGATAGGAGGACGATCTCGTGACAAAAGTTCTGGTCCTGAGCGACAGCCACGGCAGCCGGGAGGCCCTGGAACGCATCCTGCAAAAGGAGCACAAAAATATTGACGCCCTGATCTTTTTGGGGGACGGCCTGCGGGACCTGGAACTGGCCCTGACCCATTACCCCAAGCTGCGTGCTTACTCGGTGGCAGGCAACTGCGATTATGGGGCCCTGGAGCCCACCGACGGCCTGGCTGCCTTTGATCAGGTGGTGGTTTTTTACACCCACGGGCATATGTACGGTGCAAAATACGATCTGGACACTCTGGCAGACGCCGCCACCGCCCGGGGAGCGGAGGTAGCTCTGTTCGGCCACACCCACACACCCTACGCCCAGCACCGGGGCAAGGTGTTTTTGTTCAACCCCGGTTCCTGCGGCCGCTGCTACACCGGCCCCAACACCTACGGTCTGCTGACCCTGGAAAACGGCAGTGTCACTGCCTACGAGCACAAAGAGGTACCCAAAGCATGAGCATCAATGAGGTGCGCTATCTGCCGGAATGCGGCAGCACCAACGCTTACGTTAAAGAACATTTTGAGGAGTTTGGCCCGGTGGGGGCGGTGTATACCCAGAACCAGACCGCCGGACGGGGCCGCCTGGGCCGCAGCTGGGTCAATGCCGAGGGCAAGGCCCTGTACTACACCGTGGCTATCCGGGAGCCCCTGGCCCAGCCTGCCACCCTGCCTTTGCTGGCCAGCCTGGCGGTGCGCCGTCAGCTGCAGCTGCGCTACGGGGTGGACTGCCAGATCAAGTGGCCCAACGACCTGCTGCTGAACGGCAAAAAGATCGTGGGCATCCTCTGCGAGGGGGTCAGCTACGGCTACCAGCAGCAGGGCCGGGGCATCCTTTGCGGCATTGGCATCAACCTGGCCCAGCCCCAGAGCTATTTTGACGCCGCCGATCTGCCCAACGGCACCTCCCTGGCCCTGGAGGGGGCTGCAGTGGACCTGACCACCGACCCGGCCTGGCTGGCAGAGGGCCTGACGGATTTTGGCTTTGACCGCAACCTTTACACCTTTGCCCGGGAAGGCTTTGGCCCCTTCCGGGAGGAATACAAGGCCGCCTGCGTCAACCTGGGCCGCCGGGTCACCTTTGACCTGCCGGAGGGGGGCCAGGGGGCCGGAGAGGCTGTGGACGTGGACCCGGAGGGCCGGTTGGTGGTCCGCACCGATGCCGGGGAGCAGCACGTCTTTACCGGGGAAGTGTCGGTCCACGGCATCTACGGGGCTGTATAAAGGATAAAACAGGCCGTTGCACAGCATTTTGTGCAGCGGCCTGTTTGAACATAGACGATTTGAAATGTGCGCCGCAAGGGAACCCTCTCAGTCACGCCTGACGGCGTGCCAGCTCCCCCGAAGGGGGAGCTTGATTCGTGCCGACCGCCAGATACCAAAAAGCTCCCCCTTTCGAGGAAAGACTTCCCCCGGTACGGGGGAAGATGTCGCGTAGCGACAAAAGGGGGAATCTGGCGAACGTAGTGAGCCTGAGAGGGTTTCTCCTTATCTTCTCCGCTTGCCCCGGCGGAAGGTCAGGGAGGAGCCGCCGCTGGCTACGGTGACAGCGGTAAGGAGGGCCAGCACCACCACCAGGGCTGCCAGCAGCAGCAGGGTGGCCTTGCTGTCGGTGCGGAAGTCGGAGATGTACTCCTGATGGGTCACCAGGTCCACCTGGCCCACCTCGTAGCCGTCCAGGTACACCGTGGCGGTGCCCAGCTTCTGGCCCTCTTTTACGGTGGCAGAAACGCTTTCCGGCAGGTCAAAGGAGTAGCTCACCTTGTCGTCGGCGTGGCCGTAGCCGCTGACCGGGGCGGCAGCGTACAGCTCCACCTCCGGATGGGTACGGCACTTGGTCAGGTCCAGGGTGGTCAGCACCGTGGCGGTGTCCACCAGGGGCCGTTCTGCAAAGCTGGCAAAGGCCCAGTCCAGCAGGTCGTCGCACTCGGCAAACAGATGATCCTGGGTGTCGCAGCCCAGGATCACCAGGCCGTAGCTGTGGCCCTCCTTTTGGGCAAAGGTGACGGTGCAGCGGCCTGCCAGGGTGGTAAAGCCCCCCTTGACCCACTGGACATACTCCCGGTAATAGGAGCTGTCACTGCTGGTCAGGCTGTTGGTGGTGGTCAGGGTGTGCTCCGCCTTCCGCAGGTTGGTGGCCGGCAGCACATAGCTGGCAGTGCCTGCCACCTGGGCAAAGGCCTGGTTGGCGGCGCAGGCAGCGGCGATCTTGGCCAGGTCCTGGGCGGTGGACACGTTGCCGTAGTCAAACAGGCCGTGGGCGCAGGTAAAGTTGGTGCCGGTGCAGCCCAATTCTGCCGCCCGGGCGTTCATCTGCTGCACAAAGCCCACAATGCTGCCCCCTACGTCCCAGGCAATGACGCTGGCGGCGTCGTTGGCACTGACCATGAGCATGGCGTTCAGCAGGTCGATGCGGCGCACCGTCTCCCCAATGCGGAGGCCTATGGTGGTGCCGTTGGCGTTCTGGATATCCTTGAACTCCTGGGTCAGGTCGGTGGGCACCGTCACCTCCCCGTTCAGGTCCTTGCCGCTTTCCACCAGCAGCAGGGCCGTCATGAGCTTGGTGAGGCTGGCCACATACCGGGGCTGGTCGGCGTTCTGGCTCAGGATGGTCTTGTCGGTGTCGGCGTTGAACAGGTACACCGCCTCGGTGTCCTTGGCGGTCTGCACCGGCATGGGGTAGGCCGCCAGACAGGGCAGCATCGTCGTCACTGCCAAAGCCAGGGTAAGCACCAGGGCCAGGGCAGGGCGGAGAAAGCGTTTTTGAAGCATGAGCGGACCCCCTAAGAGTATTCCCCGGCAAAATGCCGGAAATGATTTGCGTTCTACTTTACAGAATACCATAAAACAGCCAAAAACAAAAGAGAGAAAGGTGGTTTTTAACAATGTTCCTGTCTTTTTGTGGAAAATTTCCCCGAGATGAGGGGGCAGCCTTTGTGGCAGCCAACGCCACGGTCCAGGGGGATGTGGTGCTGAAGCCCGGCTCCACCGTGTGGTACGGGGCCGTGCTGCGAGGGGACGACGGGGTGCTGACCATCGGGGAAAACACCAACGTCCAGGACAACGCCGTGCTCCACTGCGACATTGGTGGGGCGGTGACCCTGGGCAAAAACGTCACTGTAGGCCACAGTGCCCTGGTCCACGGCTGCACCGTAGGGGACGGCACCCTTATCGGGATGCACGCCACCCTGCTGAACCACTGTGTGGTGGGCAAAAACTGCATCATCGGGGCCGGGGCCCTGGTGCCGGAGGGCATGGTGGTGCCGGACAACTCGGTGGTGGTGGGGGTGCCGGGCCGGGTCATCAAGACCGTGAGCCCGGCTCAGGTGGAGGCAAACCTCCACAACGCCGCCCACTATGTGGAGCATGGCAAACTCCACGCCGCCCAGGCAGAAAAGAACACATGACCCCGTTGTTTTTGTGAAAAAGGGAGAACTTTCATTTTTTAAATATTTTCACAAAAAAGCAATGACTTTTTTCCGAAAATCGGTTATACTATGTGCAGTAGGGCAGACGGGGCCGCAACCGTCGCTCTACACATGATTCCTCCTCACACCAAAGCAATACCCCAAAACAAAGCCCCCCTCCGGTGTACCGCAAGCGCCGGAGGGGGACTTTGTTTTATTTTGTGTCGTTTTTAGAGTCCGGGATTTGTGTCGTTTTGCGTCGCTTTTACAGGGCCCGGAACTTCATGGCCAGCACCGTCAGCACCACCTTGGGGTTTACCTGATGGCCCAGCCGCTGGATGGCGGCCTCTGCCAGCCGCAGCAGACGCTGGGCCGCCTGCCCCTGCACCGGGGCCCGGGGGCTGCCCTGGAGGCCTGCCGCTCCAATGGCCCGCAGGTCTGTCAGCAGGGCGGCGGCAGCCACCTTGTCTTTTTCGTAGGGGGCCAGCAGCACTGCGGCGGCGTAGCTGTCCCGGGCCTGGGCAGCCTGGGCCAGGGCCAGGGCCTGCTCCACCCGGGCGGTGCGGTCCGGGTCCCGGGCCACTGCCAGCACGGTGCCGATGTGGCCGTCGAACAGCTCACTGTACAGGGCAGCCGCTGCCGGGTCCACCCCCTGGGCGGCGCAGTACCGGGCGCAGTCTGCCGGGGGCACCGGGGCCAGGGCAAAGCTGACACAGCGGCTGCGGATGGTGGGCAACACGCTGGCCAGGGAATCTGCCGTCAGCAAAAACAGCACCCCTTCCGGGGGCTCCTCCATGACCTTCAGCAGGGCGTTGGCGGATTCCTCGTTCATCCGCTCCACATGGTACAGCAGCACCGCCCGGCCCTGGGCCGAAAGGCTGGTGTTGAAGATCTCGCTCCGCATGGCGGTGACCTGGCCTACCAGGTAACGGCCGCCGCTGCCCATGCCGGACACCGAGATGGCCTCCCGGACGATGCCGGTCTCCACCTGGCCGCTGTCTCGTTTGCCGGCCTTGGCCACTGCCCGGCAGCAATCCCCTCGCAGCAGGGCCTCTGCTGCCGGGCCTCCGGCAGGGTAGAGGTAGTCGGCGGCAATGCAGCGTGCGGCAAAGCCGGCCCCCAGGCCCTCCTCCCCCACCAGCAAAATGCTGTGGGTAAGACGCCGGGATGCCAGCATCTGCTGCACACTGGTCTTGAGTTCGGTGTTGCCTTCCATGCGGCTCAGCATCATGATGGGGTGCTCCTTTGTTTGCAGCTGTTTTAAAAAAGCCCAGGCGTTACCGCCGGTTTTTCCGTTTCCACTGCTCCCGGCGCTGCCAGGCCCGGAGGCTGCGGTAGGCCATGGGGCCAAAAAAGACCCAGACGTTCAGCATACTCAGCAGGTAGCTCAGCTTATAGGCCAGGGGAGCCGTTAAAAAGCTGAAGGCCCACAGGGCAGCGGCAAAAAAACCCAGGTACTTCACACGCAGGGGGATGACGAAAAACAGCAGCACCTGCACCTCCGGGTACAGCATGGCAAAGGCCAGCAGCAAAGACAAAGACAGGCAGTAGGTGCTGGCGGTGACCCCGGTGAGCAGGCAGGCTGCCACAGTGCCCACCATGCCCAGCAGCAGGTAGACGGTATAGCGGAAATCGCCCCACTCCCGTTCCAGGGCCGTGCCGACGAACCAGGTAAAGTAGATGCCCAGCACCACGCTGAGGATGCTGCCCCCGGAGAAGGGGATGAACACAAAGGTGATGGCACGCCAGACCTGGCCCTGCAGCAAAAGGAACCGGCTCAGGCCCAGCCAGGCCGTCACGGTGCGGTTTACAAACAGCTCGATGGCAAAGACCAGGATCTGCCCGGCCACCAGGATATTGGTAAGGTTGGGGATGCCAAAGCGTCCGTAGCGGCGCTCCAGCCGGTTCAGCCAGTTGTTCATGTGGGTCGCCTCCCAAAATTTTATGATCGTATGAGGACATTGTACCATGATTGACCGGGCCATTCAAGAAAAAACCGCCGCCCCGGCCCCCGGGGCCCACAGCCCCAGGGAGCCACAGCAAAATGCAGCAGCCAACGCCCTTGGTCCACAACCAAAAAGAGTATTGATTTTCCGCTCCTGGATGGACTTTTAACCTTTTCCACCGGGTTTTCCACTGGATTTGTGAAAAAGAGGGCCAGTTTCCCACGATGTTTTCCACTTTTTCCACGGAGTTTTCCACAATCAAAAGGGAGTTCTCCTATACAAGACGTAAACGAGCCGTAAGGTTTTTGGAAGTTTGTGGGAGAAGCAATGGGCATTTCGCCTTTTATTCAAAAGAAAGTCGAAGAAATTTCTTTCCTTTTTACAGCGGCTTTCCTCGGTGGGCTTTGGCTCTCTCCAGATTGGAAAAGTCCCGGCCAGAGTTTTCCACAACCGGCAGGGCCCCAGGGCGGTGTGTGGAAAATCGGAGTTTTTCGAGGTTTTCCACAGCGGAAAGAGGGGGGAAGATTTAGAATGGCCTCCGCTGCGCTCTGGCCATCTTCAGCGGAAAAATTATTTTAAATAGAGCCACCCCGGGCGGTCTGCGGACCGCCCGGGGTGGCGTTTTCACGGGAGGGGCCGGGGCGGTAAACGGCAGGTGGAACCCTCTCAGTCACGGCTTACGCCGTGCCAGCTCCCCCGAGGGGGGAGCTTTATTGCAGCTACCTGGCAGATGGATAAAAGCTCCCCCTTCGGGGGAGCTGGCTGCGACCATCGGGAGCAGACTGAGAGGGTTCGTCCCCCAAAAACGCCGCAAAAAACACCGGGGCGTCCGCAGACGCTCCGGTGTTGCAAAGCTCAAACTATTTTTATCACATCATGCCACGGAACACCAGCTGGGCGATCTTGAAGTACAGAATCAAGCTGCAGGCGTCCACGATGGTGGTGATGAAGGGGGTTGCCATAATGGCCGGGTCGGCACCTACCTTTTTGGCGGCCAGGGGCAGCATACCGCCCACCAGCTTTGCCAGGATGACGCTGAAGAACAGCGACACGCTGACCACCACGGCGTAGCCCATGACGTTGGCGTAGTGGCCGGGGAACATATAGGTGTACATCAGGTAGATCCGCAGGCCGTTGACGATGCCCAGCACCGCACCCACGATGGCAGACACTCGCAGTTCCTTGCCCAGGACCTTTATAAAGTCGGAGGGCTCCACCTCCCCCAGGGCCAGGCCACGGACCATCAGGGTGCTGATCTGGTTGCCGCAGTTGCCGGCGGTGTCCATCAGCATGGGCATAAAGGACACCAGCAGGGGCAGGCTCACAAAGGCCTCCTCGTAGTGGGTGGTGACCATGCCGGTAAAGGTGGCCGACAGCATCAGGATCAGCAGCCAGGGGATCCGCTGCTTGGCGTGGGTCCACACGCTGGTGCCAAAGTAGGTGGTGGCGTCGTCATCCGGGAGAATGGCGGCCATCTTCTGCATATCCTCGGTGCTCTCGTCGGTCAGAACGTCGATGGCGTCGTCGATGGTGATGATACCTACGAACATCCCTTCGTTGTCCACAACAGGCATGGCGGTAAAGTCGTAACGCTGCATCTCACGGGCCACAAACTCCTGGTCGTCGGTGACCTTCACAGTGACCAGGTTGTCCTCCATGATATCCGCAATGGGGGTCTCGGGCTCTGCCAGCAGCAGGTTACGGGCCGACACCACGCCCTGGAGCCGGTTGCTTTCCACCACATAGCAGGTGTACACGGTCTCGGCGTTTTCGCCCTGCTTGCGGATGGCGGCAAAGGCCTGCTCCACCGTCATCTCTTTCCGCAGACGGACATACTCCGGGGTCATGAGGCTGCCGGCGGAGCTTTCCGGATAGTTCAGCAGCTTGTTCAGGCTCTCACGGGTCTGCCGGGAGGACTTTTCCAGCACACGCTTCACCACACCGGCAGGCATATCCTCCAGCAGGTCGGCAGCGTCGTCCAGGCTCATCTCTTCAATGGCGCTCACCAGCTCCACGTCGGAAAAGGCGTTGACCAGGTCGTCCCGGGCCTCGTCGGACATATAGGCAAAGGCCTCGGTGGCCACTTCCTTTTTCAGCAGGCGGAACACCACCAGACGGTTGTTCTCGTCCAGCTCCTCCAGCAGCTCTGCCAGGTCCGCAGGCTGCTCCTCCTCCGTGACCTCCCGGAGCTTTACATACTGCTTTTTGATCAGCAGCTTCAGCAGGCGGCTCTTGGTCAGCATTTCAGGGTTGGCCTTGACTTCCTCGTCCTTGGCCTCCTCTTTTTCAGCCTCCCGCATATCCTGCTTCAGGTCCTCGGTTGCTTCCTCGTTCAGGTCCTCTGCCAGCTTTTTGCGGACCTCTGCCGGGATATCCTTCGGCAGCTCCTGCACCGGCAGGGTCTGCTCGGTGCTGTGTTCCAGTTTCGTGTTTTCCAGTTCCATGGGCGTACCTCCTCAGAAGATCGACACAGGGCACAGGAGCCTGGCTCCTATGCCCGGAGGACGCAGCAGATCGGGAAACAAAAAAATGCGCTGCCCTGGTGCTGCCGGGCCGCCCTCCGGGCGATTTCCGTGCACGCAAAGCTGCGCCTTTCCTGGCTGTGAGAAAGCTCGGCTCAGAGCCTCTCCCTGCCCAAAAAGGCGAACGCAGCTGCTTTTGTTGTCCGATCCACCGCGCCGGGCGTTCGGTTTGGACTATGATCCGGGTCCATTGTTCTGCGTTCACCTCCTGGTTGCCTTAAACTCTTTTTTTATTATATCGCCGCAAAAAATCGGGGTCAACCCCATTCCTGGCTTTTACGGGAATTTTTATCTTCTCTGCCTTATTTTTTTCATAGCCGCCCCCGGAGACAGCACAAAACGCCCCTCTCGGTGGTGCGGTCCACTGGGAGGGGCGTTTTGTTTGGATATTGCCTTGGTGTGAGGAGGAATCATGTTACCTGAGAAGCGGTTGCGGCCCCACTTCTCATGGCAAAAGTATAACAGGTTTCGGCCCGGATTTCATGAAGAAGCTATGAAGAAACTGTAAAAAGGAAAAGGGATTTTTTGGAAAATTGTGTGACAAGGCAGCAGGGCAAAAAATACGCCCCGGTCATCGTTGCCGATGAACGGGGCGTTAAAAACGAAGGTCGTTTTTTCTGCGGCAAGATCCCTGCACAGCAGGTCTTATGCAGCAGCCGGAGCAAGGTATCTGTCAGCAGACCTTATGCTCCTGACACACGCAGGGTGTGCTCTCAAGGGCCCTCTCGGGCGCTTTGGTATTTCAGCCCCCGGGGGCCGGGCCCTTTGCAGGGCCTGGCCCGGGGAGTGAGATCAATAAGGTTCCCATCCCATTGGACGGGGCTGTAGGGCAAAAGCCGGGAACGCCGGGGCCGGGCGCAGGGTTTCGCACTGCTGCATTACGCAGTACCGCCAGTGCGGAGCAGCCGCTCCTCTTTCTTAACGGGAGCTGGGTGCCGCCGTGGCCAGAGGCCTATGGCAGGGGGCTTTGCTTACTTGTACAGCTCCACCAGACGGGTCAGGTGCTCGTAGCGGTCGTTAGCAACCTCCTGGTTGCGAGCGAACAGCTCCTTAGCACGCTCGGGGAAGGCACGAGTCAGGCGGCTGTAACGGGTCTCGTTGGCCAGCAGTGCCTGATACTTCTCGTTGTCCACAGCCTTGGAGGTCAGGGTGAAGGGGTTCTTGCCCTGAGCCTTGTTGGCCGGGTTGAAGGTGAACAGGTTCCAGTAACCGGCCTCAACTGCCTTCTTCATCTCGTTCTGGCAGTTGGTCATGCCGCCCTTCACACCGTGCAGCTCGCAGGGAGCGTA
>CAKSXW010000015.1 GCA_934518555.1 uncultured Faecalibacterium sp.
GCCAAGCTCTGCGGCATGGGCATCCCCATGGGGCTCCAGTGCAGCATCACTGCCATTGGCAGCGTGGTGCTGCAGGGTGCCGTCAACGGCTTGGGCAGCAGCATCGTGGCAGCCCAGACTGCCGGCAGCAAGGCCGCCCAGTTCCTCAGCGTGCCCCTGGAGAGCATCGGCACTGCCATGACCACCTACGCCAGCCAGAATATGGGTGCCAAGGACCTGGGCCGTGTGGACCGGGGCGTGCACACCGCCTTGGGCATTGGCTGCGTGTATAGTGTGGCCTCCTTTTTGATCCTCCGGGTGCTGGATAAGGCCCTCATCGGCCTGTTCCTGGAGCCGGGGGAGACTGCCATCATGGCCAACGCCCAGAGCTTTATTTTCTGGAACAGCGTGTTCTACATCCCCCTGGCGGTGCTGATCATCTACCGCTATACCATCCAGGGCTTGGGCTATTCCGGCCTGGCCATGTTTGCCGGGGTGGCCGAGATGATCGCCCGGGCTATGGTGGGCTTCTGGTTCGTGCCTCTGTGGGGGTACTTTGCCGCCTGCATCGCAAACCCGGTGGCCTGGTTCTTTGCCTGCTTCTTCCTGATCCCGGCCTACCTGGTGGTGCGCCGGAAGCTGCAACGAGAAAAAGACCTGGAAGCTGCTGGGATCCGGGCACAAGCATAACTCAGATACTTCACAAGCGGGATGGCTGCGGCTGTCCCGCTTTTTATTTACAAATCTCCCCAAAAGGGCTATACTATAAATAATTATGCAAAAGGGGAGGTGGAGCAGATGGCAGAGCAGGAACTGGAGCAGCTGGAAGGCACAGTAGAGGACATCATCTACGAAAATACCGATAACGGCTATACTGTGTTCGAGCTGTCCGGCGGCGGTGTGATCACGGTGGTGTGCGGCATTGTAGGGGAGCTGCACGCCGGGGAAAGCGTGGTCTGCCGGGGCCGGTACGAGAACCACGCCACCTACGGCCGGCAGTTCCACGCCCAGGAATGCGAGACGGATATGCCCAAGGACCTGGAGGCGGTGTACGCCTTTCTGGCCAGCCGCTCCCTGCCTTACATCGGGGCCAAAACGGCAGACAAGATCATCAATCTGTTTGGCTCCGAGGCTCTGGAGGTCATTGCCAACGACCCGGCCCGGCTCACCCAGGTGCCCGGCATCTCGGCAGACAAGGCCGACCGCATCCAGCAGGAGTTCAAGCGGATGTTCGGGATGCGAGAGCTTATCGCCTACCTGGCCCAGTTCGAGATCAGCCCCCGGAAGGCCATGGAGGTGTTCCGGGCCTTTGGCGTAGGAGCCATGCAGGCCATTTCTGCCAACCCCTATCTGCTGTGCGGCGAACCCCTGCAGCTGGATTTCTGCCACGCCGACAGCATTGCCCAGTATTACCACATGGAAGGGGACTGTGCCCAGCGGCTGGAGGCTGCCTTGCTGCGGACGCTGCGGCGCAACGCCGGAAACGGCCACACCTGTCTGCCCCGGGGCCAGCTGCTGGAGACCGCCGCCAAATTCCTCCATCAGCCCCAGGAAAAGCTGGCTCGGTCCCTGGACCAGTGCATCCAGGCCGGGGTGCTCAGCGTCCAGATGCTGGAGGGGGCACCCTACATCTACCTGCCGGACCTGCTGGCAGCAGAGCAGGATATTGCCCACCGACTGGCCATTTTGGTGCGGCGAGGCAAGAACACCGCCCAGGACCTGGATAAGAACATCCAGATCCTGGAACTGACCCAGGGCGTTGCCTATGCCCCTTTGCAGCGAGAGGCCATCCGCAAGGCCATGACCGAGAACTGCCTGGTGCTTACCGGCGGCCCCGGCACTGGCAAGACCACCACCGTCAACGCTATTTTGCAGCTGCTGGAGAACCAGGCAGAACGGGTGGCCCTGTGTGCCCCCACCGGACGGGCGGCCAAACGCCTCAGCGAGCTGACGGGCCGCAAGGCCAGCACCATCCATCGGCTGCTGGAGGTGGACTACACCGGCGGCCAGGTCAGCTTTATCCACAACGACAAAAACCTGCTGAAGTGCGATGTGGTGATCCTGGACGAGATGAGTATGGTGGACGTCAAGCTGTTTCAGGCGCTGGTCACAGCCCTGCGGTACAGCTGCCGCATCATTATGGTGGGCGACGCAGACCAGCTGCCCAGCGTGGGCCCCGGCAACATTTTGGGGGAGATCGTCCGCTCCGGGCTGGTGCCTACAGTCTGCCTCAACGAGATCTTCCGGCAGGCCAAGCGCAGCCTTATCGTGGAAAATGCCCATCACATCATCAGCAGCGAGCCCCTGCAAAAAGGCAGCAAGACCGATGACTTCTTCTTTTTGGAGACCGACGGCGAGGCTGCCCAGCGGCTGGTGTGCGACCTGGTCACCACCCGGCTGCCTCGCAGCTACGGCTTTGACCCGGTACGGGATATCCAGGTGCTTTGCCCCACCAAGCTGGGCCCCACCGGGACCCAGGCCCTGAACGTGGAGCTGCAAAACCTGCTGAACCCGGAGCAGAAGGGCAAGCCTCAGCTCCAAAGTGCCGCCCGGGTGTTCCGGGTAGGGGACAAGGTGATGCAGGTGCGGAACAACTACGAGATCGTCTGGCAGCGCATCGGTGGGGAACAGGGGGTAGGAGCCTACAACGGCGATATCGGCATCGTAGAGTCCATCAACCCCCGGGACCGGTCCATGGTGGTGCGGATGGACGACCGCCGCCTGGTGTACCCGGCGGAGAACCTGAACGAGCTGGAGATCGCCTATGCCATCACGGTGCACAAGAGCCAGGGCAGCGAGTTCCCGGCGGTGATCCTTCCGGTGGCCCAGGTGCCCCCACGGCTGTGCTACCGCAACCTGTTTTATACCGGTGTCACCCGGGCTCGCAAGCTCTGCGTGGTGGCAGGCCGACGGGACGTGGTAAACAACATGATGAGCAACGTGCGGCAGAACCTGCGCTACAGCGGCCTGAGGGCCCTGCTGCAGGAAGAACTGCCCCCGGAGCAGCAGGAGGCAGAGCCTACTGCGGAAAAACTGCCGTAAAGCCGCAATGCCGGTATACTTTTTCCGGCGGTTATGGTATACTGTAAGCTGGTTTTGTTTTGGCCTGGGTCCCCGGGCCGTTGACGATAGAGGAACGAAAGGAACGAGAGAATTATGGCACAGAACGACATCGGCATTGATCTTGGTACTACCACCATCATCATCGCCCAGGAAGGCAAGGGCGTGGTGCTGAACCAGCCCAGCGTAGTGGCGGTGGATACCCGCAAAAACTCGGTGCTGGAGGCCGGCGACAAGGCTCTGGCCATGGTGGGCCGTACCCCTAACTACATTTCTGCCATCTTCCCCCTGAAGGATGGCGTCATCAGCGACCACACCATGACCCGGGAGCTGATCTGCCGCTTTGTCCGCAAGGTGTACAGCTCCCACATGGTCAAGCCCCGGGTGGCAGTGTGCGTGCCTGCCGCCATCACCGGCATCGAGAGCGATGCCGTGGTGGAGGCTGTGGTGGCTGCCGGTGCCCGGCAGGTATACCTTATTGATGAGCCGGTGGCAGCAGCCCTGGGCTCCGGTATCGACATCACCCAGCCCGATGGCCGGATGATCATCGACATTGGCGGCGGCACTACGGATATTGCAGTGCTGAGCCTGGGCGGCAAGGTCAAGGCCACCAGTGTGCGTGTGGCCGGCAACCATTACGATGACGAGATCCTGAAGCACGTGCGGAACAAGTTCAGCATCGCCATCGGTCAGCGCACCGCCGAGGAACTGAAGAAGCATGTGGCCTGCTGCCCCCAAAAGACCGAGTTCCACGAGACCATGGAGATCAAGGGCCGCAGCCTGCTCACCGGCCTGCCGGTGCGTGTGACGGTGTCCACCGATGACCTGTACGAGCCGGTAATGCGGCTCAGCGAGCAGATCGGCACCGCTGCCCATCAGGTGCTGGAAAAGACTCCGCCGGAGCTGGCTGGTGATATCTACCGCAACGGCGTCATGCTTACTGGCGGCGGCGCACAGCTCCACGGCCTGACTGAGTATCTGGCCCAGGAACTGAAGGTGGATGTGACGGTGTCTCCGGACCCTGTCAACTGCGTGGCCCTGGGTACGGCCATGAGCCTGGGCATCGGTGATAAGCTGGAAACTGGCTTTACCGACGCCACTCCTCGCATCGGCCGCCGCTGATGCAGCAAACGTCCAGCAGGGGAGCAAACGGGCCAAAAAGAAAATTTGTCGGTTTTTATTGAATTGAATCGGGAAATAAGGTATAATATTGCCAAATCGTTTTTTTGCCGACAATCTTTTTTTGGGGCGTCGGCAGATCATCTAAAAACAGGAGGAAGACCATGGATTTAGGTTTTGACGTCGTCGTTACCCTTACGGGTATCGTGCTGGTGTTCTTGATCCTTGTGCTGCTGATGGCCATCATCACGCTGGAGGGCAAGATCTTTGACGGCCTGAATGGCAAGAAAAAAGCTGCAAAGGCAGCCCCCAAGGCTGCTGCTCCGGCAGCAAAGCCTGTGGCACCTGTGCAGCAGGCTGCTCCGGCTCCCCAGGTGGAGGAAGGCATCCCCGGTGATGTGGTGGCTGCTATTATGGCTGCCATCCACGCAATGGGCAACGGCAAGTACACCCTCAGGGCTGTGCGCCGGGGCACCAACGGCTGGGGCAAGGCTGGCGTGAACGACACCACCGCCCCGTTTTAACACAGGAGGAAGAACATGACACAGTTTATCAATACTCTGGTCGGTATTTTCCAAAGCTCCGGTTTCGCCCGGTTCGGTGAGCCGGGCGGCTGGCTGTACGCAGTGATGATCTGCGTGGGCTGCTTTTTGCTGTACCTGGCCATCGTGAAGGAATTTGAGCCCCTGATCCTGCTGCCCATGGCCTTTGGCATGATCCTGGCAAACCTGCCGGGCAGCGGCGTCATCCACATGGAATACTTTGTTGGTGATGGTCTGGAGCACCCCATGTGGGTCCAGATCCTCAACAACGGCGGTTTGGCCGATATGCTTTACATGGGCGTCAAGCTGGGCATCTACCCTCCGCTGATCTTCCTGGGCATCGGCACCATGACCGACTTTGCTCCGCTGATCTCTAACCCCAAGAGCCTGCTGCTGGGTGCTGCTGCACAGTTCGGCATCTTTGGCACCTACATGGGTGCCCGTCTGCTGGCAGCCACCGGCCTGGTGGACTTTACCCAGAAGCAGTCTGCTGCCATCGCCATCATCGGCGGTGCCGACGGCCCCACGGCTATCTTTGTTACCTCCCGTCTGGCTCCTGAGCTGCTGGGCAGTATCGCTGTGGCAGCCTACAGTTACATGGCTCTGGTCCCTGTGATCCAGCCCCCCATCATGAAGGCACTGACCAGCAAAAAGGAACGTGTTGTGGTGATGCAGCAGCTCCGTCCGGTGTCCAAGACCGAGAGGATCATCTTCCCCATCATGGTCACCATCGTTGTGTCCTTGATCGTTCCCGATGCAGCTGTCCTGGTCGGTATGCTGATGCTGGGCAACCTGATGAAGGAGTGCGGCGTGGTGGATCGTATCCAGAAGACTGCCGGCAATGAGCTGATGAACATCATCACCATCTTCCTGGCTCTGTCTGTTGGCTGCACCACCAGTGCCAATACCTTCCTGAACACCCGCACCCTGTTCATCATCGTGCTGGGCCTCATCGCCTTCTCCTTCGGCACCGCAGCTGGTGTGCTGTGCGGCAAGGTCATGTACGTTCTGACCGGCGGCAAGGTGAACCCCCTGATCGGTTCTGCTGGCGTTTCCGCTGTGCCTATGGCTGCTCGTGTGTCCCAGAAGGTGGGCCAGAGCGAGAATCCCCAGAACTTCCTGCTGATGCACGCAATGGGCCCCAATGTTGCCGGTGTTATCGGTTCCGCTGTTGCAGCTGGTATCCTGATCAACATCTTCGGCCGTTGATCCTGCGCTGATCGACTCTTCCGCCCGGCGGTCCCTTGTGGACTGCCGGGCGGTTTTTGTTTGCCCTGAGGATGCAAGCTGTTGCGGCAAATTATGTACAACCTTTTTGAAATGTGGTATACTGTACCTTGATAAAAGAAGGAGACAGGGGAATCCATGGCAACAGATCTGACACAAGAATTTTGCGCCTTGCGCGATACCTACATTGAAAATCAGTTTGGCCGCCTGAATGGAATGCAGCGGCAGGCAGTGTTCACCACCGATGGTCCGCTGCTGATCCTGGCCGGAGCCGGCAGCGGCAAGACCACCGTGCTGGTAAACCGTATTGCCAACCTTATCCGGTTCGGCTCGGCCCACGGCTCCAAGCAGACCCCACGGCCTGCCACCCAGGAGGACGTGGATGCTCTGCGAGAGGCTGTCCGCTCCGGCACCGCTGCCCCCAGCTGGCTGGAGGGGATGCTGCGGCAGAACGCCGTGCGGAGTTGGAACGTAATGGCCATCACCTTTACCAACAAGGCCGCCGGAGAGATGAAGGAACGTCTGCGCCGGATGCTGGGCGGGGAAGAGGGCGACGAGGTGTTTGCCTCCACCTTCCACTCTGCCTGCGTGCGGATCCTGCGGCGCTGGGCCGAGGAGATCGGCTACCCTCGCAGCTTTACCATCTACGACACCGACGACGCCCAGCGTGTGATGAAGGCGGTGTACAAGGACCTGAATGTGGATGACAAGTTCTTCCCCATCAAAAGTGCCATCAACCAGATGAGCCGCTGGAAGGACCAGCTGGTCAGCCCGGAACAGGCTTTGGCTGCCCCCACCAAGGACATTAAAAGCAGCCTGGCTGCCCGGATCTACGCCGCCTACGAGAAGCGTTTGAAGGAGGCCGGGGCCTTCGACTTTGACGACCTGATCTATCAGACTGTGCAGCTGCTGGCAGAACACCCGGAGGTACGGGAGTTCTACCAGAACAAATACTGCTATCTGCTGGTGGACGAGTATCAGGACACCAGCGTGGCCCAGTTCCGGCTGGTGAGCCTGCTTACGGGCCCGGACCGGAACATCTGTGTGGTGGGTGATGACGACCAAAGCATCTACCGCTTCCGGGGTGCCACCATTGAGAACATCCTGAACTTTGAAAAATGCTACCCCGGTGCCCGGACCATCCGCCTGGAGCAGAACTACCGCTCCACTTCCAACATCCTTAACGCCGCCAACTGCGTCATCCAGCACAACACGGAGCGGAAGGGCAAGACCCTGTGGACCGACAACGGCGAGGGCGATAAGGTGCAGGTGTACACTGCCGAAAGCGAGCAGGACGAGGCCAGCCACATTGCAGAGGTCATCGGTCAGCATCTGAAGGCTGGCGGCCACCTGGCAGACCACGCCATCCTTTACCGCATGAACGCCCAGTCGGCCCCCATCGAAAGCTACTTTACCCGGGCTGGCATCCCCCACAAGATCGTAGGCGGCCAGCGGTTCAACGACCGTAAAGAGGTCAAGGACATCCACTCCTATATGTCCATTTTGGCCAACCCCCGGGACGACGTGCGCCTGCGTCGGATCATCAATGAGCCTGCCCGGAAGATCGGCAACACCACGGTGGAGCTTATCGCAGACCTGGCAAACCAGCAGGGCGTAGGGATGCTGGAGATCATCAGCCAGGCAGACCAGTATGCCAAGCTCAGCCGGGCTGTGATGCCCCTGCTGAAATTCTGGCAGATCTACCAGAACCTGCAGGATTCCCTGGAAACGAAGTCCCTGGACGAGTTTGCCGCCGATGTGATCCAGCTCACGGGCTACAAAGCCATGCTGGAGGCCGACGCTGCCAAGGGCCACGAAGATGCCGCCGACCGGCTGCAGAACCTGGGGCAGCTGGTGAACAACGTAAAGAATTACTGCGACCAGCACGGCGAGGAAGCTACCCTGGAAGGGTATCTGGAAGATATCGCCCTCATCAGCGACATTGACAGCTACAACGAGAGTGCCGACCAGGTGGTGCTTATGACCATCCACTCTGCCAAGGGCCTGGAGTTCCCCTATGTGTTCCTCATTGGCATGGAGGAAGGGGTGTTCCCCAGCGAGATGAGCAAGTACTCGGAGGCGGATCTGGAGGAAGAACGCCGCCTGGCCTATGTAGGCATCACCCGGGCCAAAAAGGAGCTGTACATCTCCAACAGTGTCACCCGGATGCTCTATGGCCGCACCCAGCGCAATGAGCCCAGCCGTTTTTTGCGTGAGATCGAGCCGGAGTACCTGGAGGAGACTCGCAGCCCGGTGCTGGAGCAGCGTTCCCGGCTGGGAGGCTGGGGCAGCTCTTACAGCGACACGGTGCCCGGTGGGGCATCCGGCTATTCTGGGGCTTCTGGCTGGGGCCGCAGTGCCGGGGGCTACGGCTCCGGCGGTTATGGCAGTGGCTACGGCTCCCGTTCCAGCGGCTATCTGAACCGGGAGTATAATGCCGGGGAACGCCGGGGCTTTGGGGCAGACTACGCCGGACGGGGCACCGGAGCCTCCGGCTTTGGCAACAGCTCCACCCGGCCCGTTACCACCTCCGGCTTTGGGGCCGGATATTCCGGCGGTGCATCGGGCAAAACTCCGGCAAAACCCATCAGCTTTACCGGGGCCCCTGCCCCGAAGCCTGCGTCCACCGGGCCCAAGCACTATGAACCGGGGGATGTGGTGGAGCACAAGGTCTTTGGCCGGGGCACGGTGCTGAAGGTCAAGCCTGCCGCCGGGGACCAGATCGTGGAGATCAACTTTGAAAAGGTTGGCATCAAAAAGACCATGGCCAACTTTGCCCCCCTGACCAAGATTACGGAGGAATAACATAAATATGATGACTGTTCGTTTGATCGCCCATACTCCGGAGCCGGAAAAGGTGGTGGCTGCCGCCGCAAAGCTGTGCTACTCCGACGCCCATATCACCGACCTTCTGGACGGGCTGGACGAGGAAAAAACGGCAAAGTTCCTGACCATGCTCAGCAACCTGGGCCATGCCAGCCCCATTGAGCACGCCAGCTTTACCTTTGGCATCGAGGGGGTCAGCCGCACCCTGCTGGCCCAGATCACCCGGCACCGCATTGCGTCCTTCAGTGTCCAGAGCCAGCGTTATGTGCGGCTGGACGACTTCCGCTATGTGACGCCCCCGGAGATCGAAGCCATCCCGGAGGCCAAGGCTGCCTTCCTGGCCAGCATGGAGGAGGACGCAAAGCGGTATCTGGACCTGGCCCATAAGCTGGAAGAAGGCCACACCGCCCGGCTCATGGCCGAGGGAATGCCGGAAAAGCAGGCCCGTGCCAAGGCCTCCAAGCAGGCCAATGAGGACGCACGTTTTGTGCTGCCCAATGCCTGTGAGACCAAGATGGTGGTGACCATGAACGCTCGCAGCCTGCAGAACTTTTTCCAGCTGCGGTGCTGTAGCCGTGCCCAGTGGGAGATCCGGGAGCTGGCAGAAAAGATGCTGGAGCTGGTGTACCCGGTGGCCCCCCATCTCTTTGCCAAGGCCGGCCCTGCCTGCCTCAGCGGTCCCTGCCCGGAGGGCAAGATGTGCTGTGGTAAAACTGCGGAGGTCCGTGCAAAATACGAGGCCCTCAAGCAAGGTGAGGGGGCAGCGGTATGAGCCGGGGCCGACTGATCGTGCTGGAAGGGCTGGACGGCAGCGGTAAGGCCACCCAGGCAAAGCTGCTGGCCCAGCATCTGGCCAGCCAGGGGCTGCCGGTACGGGAGATCACCTTCCCGGATTATGCCAGCGATTCCAGTGCCCTGGTCAAAATGTACCTGGCCGGGCAGTTCGGGCAAAAGCCCGATGACGTCAACGCCTATGCAGCCTCCAGCTTTTATGCGGTGGACCGCTATGCCAGCTACAAGACCGACTGGGGCCGCTTTTATGAGGAGGGCGGCGTGATCATTGCCGACCGCTACACCACCTCCAACGCCGTGCATCAGTGCTCCAAGTTGCCGCCGGAGCAGTGGGAGACCTATCTGCACTGGCTGTCTGACTATGAGTTCCGCCTGCTGGGGCTGCCGGCCCCGGACCAGGTGATCTATCTGCAGGTGGACCCGGCTGTGAGCCAGCGGCTCATGACCGGACGCTACCAGGGGGACGAGAGCAAAAAGGACGTCCATGAAAAGGACACCGAGTATCTCGCCCGCAGCCGCAAGGCCGCCGAGTATTGTGCCAGCCACCTGGGTTGGTCCACGGTGCACTGCACAGAGGGAGATTCTATGCGGAGCATCCAGGATATCCAGGCAGAGGTACAGGCTTTGGCAGCCGGAAAAACGGAAGAATAAAGACCAAAAGAGGGGGCATCCTGACAGATGTATCGTTTGATGCAGCCGTCCGACATGGCGGCCGTGCTGGCACTGTTGCAGCGTGAGCAGGGCGAGTCGGAAGAATTTGCAGCCAAAGTAGTAGAACAGTTTGCCGGGCAGCAGAATGTCTATGTGGCAGAAGAAAATGACGAGATCGCCGCTGTGGCCCTGGCGGTGCCGGTGACCCTGCAGGGTCGGCCCGGCAGCTACCTGTATGGGCTGTGCGGCCAGGGCAGCCTGATCCTGGCCGGGCTGCTGGATTGCCTTTGCGCCCAACAAAAACAGCGAGGGGCCAGCTTTACCGTGGCAGTGCCCGGCAGCCCGGAGCAGGCCGCTCTGCTGCAGGATAAGGGCTTTGTCCGGGCCTTTGCTCTGCGCTGCTTGCCCCGGGAGGTGGCCCGCAACCTGTGGAGCCAGGCGGAGTTCGACTCGGTTACCGCCAAAAAGCTCTGTGAGCTCCGGGACCGTTACTGGAAGGACACGGTGCAGCTGGACCCCCAGCGCATGGCAGTGGTGCTGGGGGATCTGTACGCCCGGGGTGCCACCATCGTGTCCAGTGACCACGGCTACGGCATCTACTTCCGCAAGGAGGACACCTTGTATTTCGTGGAGCTGATGGCCGACGACGACCGCTCTGCCGAGGTGCTCATGGAGGCCGCCCGGGAAAAGGAAGTTATCGTGGAAAAGGCTGTTATTACCGTGGGGGCCTCTCAGCCCCTGTTCCTGGGGGAGGGCACCCGGCAGGAGTACGGCATGATCCGCTTTGAAGGGGAGCCTTTTGACGTGAGCGAAAGTTATATGCGTCTCATGTTGGAAAGCTGAGCCCCAAAACCACCAATAAAAAGGAGTGCGTATGGCACATAACGATACTCACACCGCCCCCAAAAAAGGCGGTGTATGGAAGATCCTTCTGGTCCTGGTGCTGCTGGTGGTCCTGGCCGCCGGAGCAGCAGGGGTGTTTGCCTACAACGAGATCCGCGGCAACGGAAAGCCCGGCACCGAGGTCACCGTCAGCATCCCCCAGGGCAGCGGCGTGGCCTCCATTGCAAATCGGCTCAAGGAGGCCGGGGTGATCCACTCCACCTACCTGTTCCGCTGGTACGTGGGGCAGAAGGGGGCGGCCGGGAAGCTGCAATACGGTGATTTTACCCTGCAGACCGGGGCCAACTCCTACGATGCCATCATCGCCGTTCTCTCCCAGTACGCCAAGGCAGAAACGGTGCGGATCACCATCCCGGAGGGCACCCCGGCCATTGCCATTGCCCAGAAGATGGAGAACGCCGGGCTGTGTACGGCCCAGGAGTTTTTGCAGGAGGCAAACCAGGGGGATTTCAGCGAGTATACCTTCTGGCAGTATGTGCCCCAGGACCAGGACGCCCCGGACCGCTTTATGAAGTGCGAGGGGTACCTGTTCCCAGATACCTACGAGTTCCACAAAAATGATACGGTGCACCGCTATGTGGCCACCTTCTATGCCCGGTTCGACCAGCAGTTCACCCAGGACCTGTACGACGGGTTGGAGCAGCAGGGCATGACCCTGAATGAGCTGATCACCCTGGCCTCTTTTGTCCAGGAGGAGGCAGGCAACAGCCAGGATTCCAACGTGGCCCAGGTGTTCCGCAACCGCCTGGCCTCGGGCTCGCCCTATCCCAGGCTCCAGAGCAACACCTCCAGCTATATCCAAAGCGATGCGGACAACAACTACCTGTGGAACTGGGTGGCACCCTACTATGGGGGCTGGGACCAGATCCCGGAAAATATCCGGACCGCCTACGATACCTACCATACTGCTGGCCTGACCCCGGGGGCTATCTCCAACCCGGGGCTGGATGCCATCCGGGCATCCTTGTTCCCGGAGCCGGACCAGCAGGCACAGGACGCCTACTTTTTTGTGACGGACCTGCAGGGCAACTACTACTACGCCCGAACCCTCAGTGAGCACAATGCCAACTGCAATACGGCCGCTCAGGTGAACAAAAGCATAAAAAAGTGACCCTGCCTTAAACTTAGCAAAGAGAGGAATAAAAACAATGTTACAGATCCCGGAACTGCTGGCCCCGGCCGGCGACGCAGAACGTCTGCGGTATGCCATCAACTACGGTGCCGATGCAGTTTACTGCAGCCTGCCGGAGTTCGGCATGCGGTCCGCCCCGGCCAACTTTACCCCGGAACAGCTGGCAGAGGGCGTCATTTATGCCCACGCCCGGGGCCGCAAGGTCTACCTGACCATGAACACCCTGCCCACCAACGAGGAGGCCGACCGCCTGCCCGACGCCATCCGGGAGGCCGCTAAAGCTGGTGTGGATGCCTTTATCGTGGCAGACCTGGGGGTGCTGGAGGCCTGCAAAAAGTTTGCCCCGGACATCGACGTGCATATGTCCACCCAGACCGGCATCACCAACTGGGCCGCTGCCCGGGCAGCCTACAACCTGGGTGCCAAGCGTGTGGTGCTGGCCCGGGAGATGAGCCTCCAGGACATTGCCATCCTGCGTGATAAAACGCCGCCGGAACTGGAGATTGAGGCTTTTGTTCACGGTGCCATGTGCATGAGCGTTTCTGGCCGATGCCTGCTGTCCAACTACATGGCTGGCCGTGACGCCAACCGGGGCCAGTGTGCCCAGCCCTGCCGGTGGAAGTACTACCTCAGCGAGGAGACTCGCCCCGGTCAGCTTTATGAGATCGGGGAGAACGAGAACGGCAGCTACATCCTCAACGCCAACGACCTGTGCACCGCCCCCTTCCTGGACCTGATCTGCAAGGCTGGCGTGGACAGCCTGAAGATCGAAGGCCGGGCCAAGACCTTCTACTATGTGGCCAGTGTTACCGCAGCTTACCGCAAGGCTCTGGATGCCTACCTGGCAGACCCTGCCAACGACAACTTTGAGCTGCCGGAGCAGGTCTACGAGGAGCTTACCCGTACCAGCCATCGGCATTATTCTCCCGGCTTCTACTTTGGCCGGGAACAGGCCAAGCAGGCCACCGACAGTGCTACCTACATCCGGGAATGGGAGTTTGTGGGCACGGTGGACGGCTGGGAAAACGGCATTGCCTCCTGCCAGCAGCGTGGCAAGTGGAGCCTGGGGGATACCCTGGAGGCTCTGTGCCCCGATGGACGCAGCATTCCTCTGACCCCGGCATGGATCAAAAACGAGGCAGGGGAGGCCATGGAGTCTACCCCCCACGCCATGGAAAAGTACACCATCCCCACGCCGGAGCTGCCCCCCATGAGCCTGCTGCGGCGCAAGACTGTGTGAGCTGCCCCCAACAAAAAGCATTAGATCAAAAAAGAGCGTTTCCCTCCCATAGTGGAAGGAAACGCTCTTTTTGCGTGGGGAATTCAGTGCAGGCGGTCCAAAGCCGCCCGGGCGGCCCGGATATTTTCCTGGCTGGTCTGCCAGATCTCAAACTCAGAAAAGCCCGGCAGGCCCATGGGCACGCCCTCCCGGCGGAAGGTCATGGCACTGTCCAGCACCTGCTTGCCGGAGAGATGAAAGGCCTTGGCTCCGGTGCTGGCAGCCAGCTCCGGCAGGTTGGCGGCAGAGACCCCGGCTCCTACCAGGATCTCCAGGTCCTGCCCGGCGGCTTCCACCAGCTGCCGCAGCAGGGCAGCACCCTGGGGGGCACTGGCAGCCTGTCCGCTGGTAAGGATGGTGGTGAGCTCCAGGCCCTTGGCAGCCGCCAGGGCGTCAAAGGGGTCCCGGCAGACATCAAAAGCCCGGTGCAGGCAGCAGGCTACTGGACGTCCTGCTGCCTGGGCAGCCTGCCGGGCAGCGGCATAAATGGGCTCCAGAGCTGCCACGTCCAGAGCACCGTCGGGGGTCAGCACGCCGGTGACGATGCCGTCGGCCCCGGCTTCCACCAACTGGGCAGCCCCTTCCACCATCTGGGCCAGCTCGTAACGGTCATAACAAAAATCTCCAAACCGGGGGCGCAGCAGGGCCCGAACCGGCAGCCCTGTCTCGGCTTTTACCTGCCGCAGCAGGGCCAGGCTGGGGGTGGTGCCGCCAATGATCAGGTCGGCACACAGCTCCAGCCGATGGGCACCGCCCTGTTTTGCCGCCAGGGCACTGGCGGTACTGTCTACGCAAACTTCCAGGGTGTAGGGCATAGGGCTACCTCCAACAGTCAGATGAGGGAACAAGACCCGTCAGCAGCTTTGCCGACGGGTCCGGAAGGTTCCAGGTTATTTTACGCTTTCCAGGAAGCGGACAAAGCCGGCACGGCCAGCCTCATCCAGCTTGTACACACCGGCGTCAGCCAGCACCTGTGCAAACACCTGGCCCACCTCGTCCTGCAGGATCAGGTGGACGGTGTCGCTGTTTAACTCCGGGTGACGGGCCAGGATGTCCTGGGCCCACTCAGCGTGCTTCTGCAGGCTCTCGGGGTACTGGTCTGCAGGCAGGCGTGCCACCAGCACGTCAGCCAGGTCGAACAGCTCCTGCTTCAGGCGGCTGGGCAGCACTGCCAGACCCATGACCTCAATGAGGCCGATGTTCTCTTTTTTGATGTGATGCAGCTTGGCATGGGGGTGGTACACGCCCAGAGGATGCTCCGGGGTGGTGATGTTGTTCCGCAGCACCAGGTCCAACTGGTACTTGCCGTCACGCATCCGGGCAATGGGGGTAATGGTGTTGTGGGGCTCGCCGTCAGTTTCTGCAAAAATAAAGCAGCTCTCGTCGGTGTAGCTGCGCCATGCAGCCAGGATCTTGTCGGCCAGCTCCACCAGACGCTGGTCATCGTCGCAGGTCAGACGGATGCAGCTCATAGGCCAGTGGACAATGCCAGCCTCCACGTCCTCAAAACCGGGGAACACCCAGGTCTTTTCCATGGGAGCCTTGGCCATGGCAAACTCGTAGTGGCCACCCTGGAAGTGGTCGTGGCTCAGGATGCTGCCGCCTACGATAGGCAGATCGGCGTTGCTGCCCACAAAGTAGTGGGGGAACAGGCCCACAAAGTCCAGCAGCTTGCGGAAGGTGGCCCGCTCGATCTTCATGGGGGTGTGCTGGCTGTTGAACACGATGCAGTGCTCGTTGTAGTACACATAGGGGCTGTACTGCAGGTTCCAGGGGCTGTCGTTGATGGTCAGGGGAATGATCCGGTGGTTCTCCCGGGCCGGATGATTCATGCGGCCGGCATAGCCCTCATTCTCCACGCACAGCTGGCACTTGGGGTAGGCACTCTGGGGGGCCAGTTTAGCGGCAGCAATGGCTTTGGGGTCCTTTTCCGGCTTGGACAGATTGATGGTAATGTCCAGATCACCGTAAGGCGTCTTGGTCACCCACTTCAGGTCACGCTTGATGCGGTAGCGGCGGATATAGTCGGTGTCCTGGCTGAACTGGTAGAACCAGTCCGTGGCGGCCTGAGGGCCCTCGTTCTCGTACCGCTCCTCAAAGTTGGCACGGACGATGCTGGGACGAGGGGTCAGCACGCCCATGAGCTTGGTGTCAAACAGGTCCCGGGCAGTGGAGTTGTCGTCGCACACGCCCCGGGCCACAGCGTCATCCACCAGGGCCTTCAGGATGCTTTCCAGGTCGGTGTAGCACACCTCCCCCTCGGGGGCGGTAAAGTCGTCCAGACCCATGGTCATAAGCAGTTGGTTGCGGATATAGATCTCGTCATCAGGCAGGATCAGACCGGTATCCAGCCCGTAGTTCACGAGCTGCTGAATGGCAGTAGAGATCACAGCACTGCGCCTCCTTCCGGGCGAATGTTCAGCACATGGCAGCGGCCCTCACCCAGGATGGCTTCCATGTTCTTTTTGAACTCAGCCAGCAGTTCCACCGGCACAAAGGCCTGGACGGTACCGGCAAAGCCGCCGCCGTGGACACGCACAGCACCCTTGCCGCCCAGGTAATGCTTGGCAGCGGCGATGGTCAGGGCCACCTCCTGGTGCTCCTTGTATCCGGCAGGGATCACGTTCTGCAGGTATTCCCAGCTGCTGTCACCAGACTCGGTGACCAGCTGCAAAAAGGCACTGAAGTTGTTCTCACGCAGGGCAGCCACCTGCTGGGGCACCCGGTCATTGTCGGCGTAGAAGTGGAAGGCCCGCAGCACAGCACGGTCGCCGCACTGACGGCGGCATTCGGGGATGTGAGCCAGGAAGGTCTCGAAGGGCACCTCCCGGAGCACCTCGCCGCCGCACACAGCAGCCACGGCACGGCAGTCTGCCGGGATGGCAGCATACTCGTCGGTCAGGTCGGCGTGGTCGGCACCGGAATCCAGAATGCACAGGGCCAGGCCTGCCTGGGAGAAGTCCACCTGCACCGGCTCCACATCGGGGTGATCTTTGTCGGCAAAGTCGATGGTGATGATATTGCCCACGCTGGAAGCCATCTGGTCCATCAGACCGCAGGGCTTGCCAAAGTAGACGTTCTCGGCCCACTGGCCGATCTGGGCAATGGCGATGGGGGAGACCTTTTCGGTCATAAAGCAGTCGTTGAGGATCACACCCACCAGCACCTCAAAGGCGGCAGAGGAAGAAACGCCGCTGCCCTTGGGCACGTTAGAGGAGATGTACACGTCCAGGCCGGACAGCTTTGCGCCACGCTGACGGAAGGCTTCGCACTCGCCCCGCAGCAGGGAGGCGGTGGTATTTTCTTCTTCCTTCCGGGGGGCCAGATCTGCCAGGTCGATGACGCACAGGTCATAGCCCTCGCTCTGGACCCGCAGCTGGTTCAGGCTGTTGGGGGCGGCAGCGGCGATCATATCAATGTTCACGCTGCCGGCCAGCACACGGCCATGCTGGTGGTCGGTATGGTTGCCGCCAATCTCGGTGCGGCCGGGGGCACTGTACAGGCCGGCCTCAGCATGGGGGCCGAAGGTGGTATCCAGGCCGTTCAGCACAGCCTCATAACGAGCGGCCTGGGCAGGGGTCTGCTCCGGGGCGCAGCAGTACAGCGAAGCCAGCCGGGCGGCATGGGTGCCGTCGGCCAGCTCCTGCTTCCAGACAGAAATAGATTTCATCATTGGGGTTATCCTCCTCTTGTGGTGATCACGGGATGATAAAGGGCCGCCGCTGTGCCACGGCAGGCCTGTCTGATTCTATGATAGTAAATCTGCAGAGAAAAAACCATGTGTTATTGTTGCATCTGAATGAAAAGTTGCAAAAATGTCAAAGATGCACCCTTCTGCAGAAGATTGCATATAAAATAAAAATAAGTTGAAATCAGAAAAACGATTGTAAAATATCACCAGGAATCCTTGAGAAATGCCCGGGAGAGCCGGAGGCGTAAAAAATGGAGATTTGCGCTTTAGGGCAAAAAGAAAACCGGAACAGGCACAGAAAAGCCTGTTCCGGCGTGGAAACTTTAGTGGGAAAAGCTGCTGCCAGTCAGTCCGTCCAGGTTCAGCATCCCCTCCAGGGCAGCGATATCAGCACTCACATCCAGGGCGTCGGCCTGGAACAGCTTGTCCAGCTGGTTCTCAAAGGCGGTCACCAACAGGTCCATGCTGCCCTCAATGCTCTGTTTGGCCTCGGTGATGTTGGCCCCCTCCACCTGCTGGGCCGACAGGCTGGCGTAGGTATTCAGCAGCCGCAGGGCCGTAGGCAGGTAGTAATCCATAAATTTACGCAGCTGGGCTTTTTTGTCCGGGTCTTTTTCTGCCAGGGCAAAGATGCGTCCGCTGATATTCTCCAGCCGGGTGATCTTCTGGCTCATCACCGGGTCCGGGATGGCATCGTTTACCGCTCGCAGCTGGCGCAGCAGGGCAGAGTATTCATCCTCCGGGGCGGCACTGGGCTGGGGAGCCGGGTCCGCCTGTGGCTTGGGCGGCTGGGGAGCAGCACCCCGGACCACCAGGGTGCCGGTGCGGTTGTCGAGGTAGGCATCCGCCCCAAAGTAGCCGTGGTCGATGGCTCTTTTTACGGCGGCCTGGCCCTGGGCAGCGTCTACCCCGGCGGCAGCAAACAGCTCCTCCAAGGGGATGTTGTCCCGGTCCCCTACGATGCGGTCCAGCTGCTTTTCCAGCTTCCGGGTGCGGTCCATCCGCAGCCCGGTAAACAGAGCACCGCCGCCGCCGACCATTTGGGCCAGGCCCACCAGCAGCTGACTCCATTCCCTATAGTAAGCCCACATGTCCACAAAGTCGGTTATCTTGCCAAAGCCACTCAGCAGAAAGATCACGCCAAACAAGGTACACAAAAAGGTAAGGAGCTTGTGCCGCTCCTTGGAGTCCCGCTGTTCCTTGGTGGGGGTGTCGTGGCCGTAGATGTACTCAGGGTCCGGCTGGACGGATGCAGCAGTCTCCGGGTGGGTATCCTGGGTGCGGAAATCGGTGCTGTAGGGTGCGTTGGCATTGGCAGCGGCCTGTTCCTCCTTTTGTACCTTTTGGTCGATACCCTTCAGGATGAACAGCAGCACCCCCAACGGCCCGGACATTGCCATGACGATAAAGATAGCAATCGTGGGGATTTTTGCAAAATAATGCTTTTTTGGTTCCATGAAACAGAATTCCTCTCACAGAAAGATAAAAATAACAGACCGTGTTCCACTCTATTATAGCGGAGCACGGTCTGTTTGTTAAGGGGTATTTCAGTGCAGCAGGCTGCCTGCTGTAGAGAATGTTACTTCATCAGGCTGCAAACGGCCTCGGCGTAGGCGGTGGGGTCATCCACCGGCAGGCCCTCAATGAGCTGTGCCTGTGCGTACAGCAGAGCACTGTACTTGTTCACCTTGTCGGTGTCGCCAGCCTCCTGGGCGGCCTTCAGCACGGCGAACACCGGGTGGCTGGCGTTCAGCTCCAGCACCTTATCGCTCTTTACGCTCTCGCTGCCGGGCTGCTTGGACAGTACCTTTTCCATCTCCAGAGACAGGGGACCGTCAGCACTGAGGCAAACGGGGTGATCCTTCAGCCGGGTGGAGACCTTGACTTCCTTTACCTTGCCGTTCAGGGCGTCCTTCATAGCATCGAACAGAGCCTTGTTCTCGGCGGTAGCATCCTCAGCGGCCTTCTTTTCCTCCTCGGACTCCAGGCCCAGGTCACCGCTGTTGACGTTCTTGAACTCCACGGTGCCATCCTTGCCCTCGGCGTCCTTACGGGGGTAGCTGCGGAGGATCTGCAGGCAGAACTCATCCACGTCCTCGGTGAGCAGCAGCAGGTCATAGCCCTTGTCCAGCACCAGCTCGGCAGCAGGCAGCTTGGCCAGGCGGTCGGTGGAGTCACCGGCAGCAAAGTAGATGTACTTCTGCTCAGCAGGCATCTTGTCAACGTACTCCTGCAGGGTCACCATCTTCTGCTCCTTGGCGGACCAGAACAGCAGCAGGTCCCGCAGCAGCTCGGCGTGCATCCCGTAATCAGAGTAGGCACCAAACTTGATCTGACGGCCGAACTCCTTCCAGAACTCCTCGTACTTTGCACGGTCATTGTTCAGCATGGCGTGGAGCTCGTTCTTGATCTTCTTTTCCAGGGCGTTGTGGATCAGCTTCAGCTGGCTGTCCTTCTGCAGCATCTCACGGCTGATGTTCAGGCTCAGGTCCTGGCTGTCCACGATGCCCTTTACAAAGCTGAAGTAATCCGGCAGCAGGTCGGCGCACTTTTCCATGATCAGCACGCCGGAGGCGTACAGGGCTAGGCCCTTCTCGTAGTCCTTGGTGTAGAAGTCGTAGGGGCGGTGGCTGGGCACAAACAGCAGGGCGTTGTAGTTGGCAGTGCCCTCGGTGCGGCTCACGATGACCCGGGCAGGGTCTGCATAGTCGTTGAACTTATCCTTGTAGAAGGTGTTGTACTCCTCATCGGTCACTTCGCTCTTCTGCTTTTTCCAGATGGGGATCATGCTGTTCAGGGTCTCCAGCTCGGTGTAGGTCTCCCACTCGGGCTTGTAGTCCTCGGGCTTGGGGTCCGGTTCCGGCTTCTGGCGGCTCTTTTCGCGCTCCATCTGGATGGGATAGCGCACATAGTCGCTGTATTTCTTCACGATGGCCACGATGCCGTACTCATCCAGGAAGTTGTCGTAGTGGTCGGTTTCGGTGTCGGGCTTGATGTGCAGGATGATCTGGGTGCCGGGGGTGGCCTTTTCTGCCGGGGTCATCTCGTAGCCGTCCACGCCGGAGGACTCCCACTGCCAGGCCTCGTCAGAGCCATAGGCCTTGGAAATGACGGTGACCTTGTCTGCCACCATGAAGGAGGAGTAGAAACCCACACCAAACTGACCGATGATGTCGATGTTCTCGTCCTTGTTGTCCTTCTTGAAGTCCAGGGAGCCGGAGTGGGCAATGGTGCCCAGGTTCTCCTCCAGCTCGGCCTTGGTCATGCCGATGCCGTTATCCTCCACCGTCAGGATGCGGTTTTCCTTATCCCGGGTGATGAGGATGCGGAAATCGCCCTTGTTCATGCCCACAGCAGGGTCGGTCAGGCTCTTATAGTACAGCTTGTCGATGGCGTCCGAAGCGTTGGAGATCAGCTCCCGGAGAAAGATCTCCTTGTTGGTGTAGATGGAGTTGATCATCATGTCCATCAGTTTTTTGCTCTCTGCCTGAAATTCTTTCTTGGCCATAGTACAAAACCTCTTTATTCTTTGGATTCAGTGCCAGGGACTCCTTATGGAGCTCTTAGCACTCAGAACTTTCGAGTGCTAATATACACCGTCTGGGGGCGAAAATCAAGGGCTTTCATAAAAAGTTTAAAAATGCTATAATAAACCCCGAACGACATCCAAAGGAAGTGGAACAGATGGCAAACCAGGGCGATGCAGCCTACGCCTATTTTCTAAAAGGATACAATTGCAGCCAGAGCGTGACAGCGGCCTTTGCCCCACAGCTGGGGCTGCCGGAGGAGCTGCTGCTGCGGATGAGCTCCGGCTTCGGCGCCGGCATTGGCCGGATGCGAGAGGTGTGCGGAGCCTTTTGCGGCGTGGTCACGGTGCTGAGCCTGGTCTACGCCGACCCGGCGGACCCCCAGGACAAATCCCGGATGTATGCCCTGGTGCAGGAGGCGGCCCAGATGTACCGCAGCCGCAACGGCGGCGATAGCATTATCTGCCGGGAGCTGCTGGCCCGGGCCGGGGCGGCCCCCACCGAGGGCACAGTGGCCCAGGACCGCACGGCGGAGTATTACCGCAAACGGCCCTGCCCGGAGCTGTGCCGCCTGTGCGCCGATCTGTGCGCCGAGGTCATTGCAGCCCACCCGGAGGGCCGCCACGGCACCTACCGGGAGGAAAAGGACCGGATTTGAACGTTCCTACAAAAAATTCACAATTAAACCGTTGACCTGCACAAAGATTTGAAGTATACTGGTCGGCGGAAACAAAGAAAGAAGGAAGAACCCCATGGTTATGGACCCTACACTGCCCCGTATCAAAGTACGTGACCTGCTGATGCAGGCCTTTCTCACCGGCTGGGAACGCTCCGATAAAGCCACCTCCCAGGATGAGTACCTCCAGAGCTCCATCCAGGTCATCGAGGTGCTCCAGGTAGAGCCTGAGAGCCTCTATGCAGAGGAGGGCCTGGGCCTGCCGGACGGCGAAGAAGTGGACCATCTGGATGATCTGCTGCGGGCCGACGGCGTGTGGCTGTACTATGGGGTGGAAGCCGAAAACTTCTTCCTGATCCAGTGGTACCCGGACCAGGCCGCTGCCAACGCCAAACTGCAGCAGCTGGAACAGCTGGGGGACGGCAAACAGTATCTTGTGGACCTAAGCCTCCAGCGTGCCAACCCCTCTGAGGCTGAAAACTTTGGCAACTCCAACCCGGTGCAGCTCCGCTCTTGATCTTTAGTGCCGCCTTTGCGGCGAAAGGAACACTCGCTCATGCAGCTTTCTACCATGGAACGTGAACAGCTTTACGCCATCCTGGAAAAATACGATCACAACCCGGAAGTACAGCGCATGCGGGAGTTTATCCAGCATGGAGACGTGACCACCTACCAGCATTGCAAAAACGTGGTGCTGGTGAGCTTCTGGCTCAACCGTCGGCTGCACCTCCACGCCGACGAGACCTCTCTGGCAGTGGGGGCCTTCCTCCACGATTTTTACCTCTACGATTGGCACAAGACCAGCAGCTTTCACGGCCTGCGCCGGCTGTTTGAGATGCACGGCTTCTCTCACCCGGGCTCTGCCTGCGTGAATGCCCAACGGGTGTTCCACATTACCAAAAAGGAGCAGAGCATCATCTCCTGCCATATGTGGCCCCTGACCTTCCGTCATGTGCCCACCTGCCGGGAAGCCGTCATCGTCTGTCTGGCAGATAAATATTGCGCTGTGGTGGAAAGTATGTTCCGCCGCAGCCGTGTGGCCGCCGCCCGGGACGCCCAGGGCGAGCACGAGGCCTGGTAACAAAAAAGCAGGACCGCTGTACCCATGATAAGGTGGTACAGCGGTCCTGTTTTTGTTTGGAGCCAAAAGATCTACAGCTTCCGGATGCCCAACGGTTCGTCGGCCTTGGCCCGACGCTCCATCAGGTAGGTGTCCAGCCAGCGGCCGTGGCAGTCCCGGGCAATGCGCTCTCGCCGCCCCACCAGCCGGAACCCACACTTGGTGTGGAGGGCACGGCTGGCAGCGTTGTCCTGCAGCACCGTGGACTGGAGGGTCCAGTAGCCTTCCTGTTCGGCCTCGGCGCACAGGGCTTGCAGCAGCTGGAAGCCCAGCCCCCGGCCCCGGAACGCCTCGCCCACATAGATGCTTACCTCGGCCACGCCCCGGTAGCACCACCGGGGGTCTACCCGGTGCAGTGCCGCCCACCCGGCCAGGACCCCGTCCGCCAGGATCACCAGGCGGCAGGCCTTGGTGTGGGAGGCATCCCAGGCGGCGTAGGGTGGGCAATCGGTCTGAAAGGTAGCGTGCTCGGTGGCAATGCCCTCCAGGTAGATCCGGGCAACGGCGGCCCAGTCTTCCGGCTCCATGTGCCGGATCGTGATCTGATTCATCTTTCCATCCCCAATGGGAGCCACAATGCTCCCGGTTTTCCCAAAATAGCTGCGATTCAGCCATTTTCAGTATAGCAGAATCCCCGGCAGGGTACAAGCACCGGACTGCACAGATTTTCTTTGACAATAGCCCGGGATGTGATACAATAAACTCATATCGTCCGGTGGAGACCGGACCAAGGAGGAACAAAAAATGAGACCATGGAAATACAAGCTGCTGTGTGGGGCAGTGTGCCTGGCACAGCTGGCCTGCCTGAGCCTGCCGGTGTGGGCCGCAGAAAGCACCGGCCCCATCACGGCCCAGACCACCATGCAGGAGATCCGGCAGGACCCCAGTATTGCAAAGTCTGGCATCTTTACCTTTGGCAACGCTGACGATGGCAGTGCACTGCTGCGAGCCTGCTTTCAAAACCAGACCTTGGCAGAATACGCAGGTCAGGAACAGGCGGAGGACTGTGCGGCAGCTCTGAACCTGGTAGCAGAGAACTACAACGCAGGCCGTCAGGTGACCTACAAGGTCTACACGGAGGAGGAAATCGCCGCCATGCCGGATAAGGCAGCGGTGGAGCTGTATTATTTCCCGGCGGAGCAGGCAAACGCCAAGTTTGCGGTGGTATTGGGCGGCAACATTGCCTTTACCAGCGGCGAACTGCGTGAGGGCATGGCGTCGGCGGCCCAGCTCCATGATATGGGGTATGGGGTGTTCGTGCTGCGGTACCGCATCTGGATGGATATGGGCGACAATGCTCCCCTGGAGGACCTGGCCCGGGCGGTGGAATATATCACGGCCCATGCAGAAGAATTCGGCGTACAGCCGGAGGACTACGCCCTGGTGGGCTATTCCTCCGGTGGACAGGTGGCAGGGGTGTTTGCCAACAGCAAGCGAGGCTATGGCCGGTATCATGTGGCAAAACCCGGTGTGCTGCTGCTGGGGTATGCCGTCTCTGATACTTCCGTGATGAAGCCGCTGTACCACACCCTGTACGATATTGGCACCTGTGGGTGGCGTTATTACTGGACCTCTCTGGATAAGGCTGTGGAGGAAGGATATCCGCCGGTGTATTTCTGGCGCGGAAATGACGACAGTAAGCTGGGCCCTGCCTGGATGCCCGGCCAGTATAATGATTTTGAAAAGGCTCTGCAGGCCTGCAATGTGCCCTACAAGCGTGTGACCTATCAGCACGCACCGCACGCTATCGGCACCGCCAACGGTACCGATGCCGAGGGCTGGCTGAAGGACGCTGTGGTCTTTTGGGAAGAACAAACCAACCATTAAAAACAAAAACCATTGAAATCAGATAGGAGGAACTTGCCATGAAGGATCTGAACCGTTGCTTGGAAAGCCTGAATCTGGGCCTGCCCGATGATATCCGCCGCCTGAAGGAGGCCGGATACTACAAGGAGGCCATTGCACGCATTGACGCCTGCCTGGCAGAGGACTGGACCAAGACCCAGAACCAGCCCCTCTGCCCTGGCGGCCCCCTGCCGGAGAACCCTGCCCCCCAGGGGCTGGAGGCCATGCATGATGCGCTGCTGGCCCAACGGGAGATCCTGCGTCGGCTGCCCCAGAACTACACCCTCACCGCAGACCAGGTGTTGCAGCAGCTCCAGAGCCAGGTACGGGATTTTACCGAGGAAGAATTCCAGGCCCTGGACCGGGCCGGTGCCATGGACTGGCGGTTCGTGGAAGGGGAGAAGCGGTATCTCTGCCATGCGGTGGAGACCCTACTGGCCATCCATGCGGACCTGGCAGCCCGGCTGCTGGACCCTCCGGCACCCTGCCCCGGCTGGGAGCGCAATGAGGGAGAGCACGACCGGATGCAGCAGGAAGGCTCTGTCAGTGCCGACATCACCCTGGAGACCAGCATCGGCATGACCGACGAGGCCTTTGCCCAGGCCCTGGCCCAGGCAAAGCAGCAGGGCCGTGATTCCGTCCATGTCCGGGTCTGGCTGCCGCTGCCGGCTGCCTGCCCGGCCCAGAGCCAGATCTCGCTGGATTCCTTCACCGAGGCTCCGGCCTTTATCGCCCCGGAGACTGCCGCTCAGCGCACGGCTTACTGGGAGGCTGACCTGACCGAGAACCGTCGGTTTGGTGCTGTGTACAGCTACCGCACCACTGCCCGGTATGCGGACCCTCTGCACATGACCGCTGCCCCGGAGCAGCCCACCTTTGATACCGAGGAGCAGCTGCCCCATCTGGAGTTTACCCCCTATCTGCGAGCCCTGGCAGCCCAGCTCACCCAGGGCCTGACGGACCCGGTGCAAAAGGCAAAGCGGATCTACGACTACGTCACCCTGAACGTCCACTATCATTTCCAGCCCTTCTACTTTGTCCACGAGAACATCACCAACAGCTGCGCCCGGGACCGCCGGGGCGACTGCGGCGTCATGGCTTCCACCTTTATCGTGCTGTGCCGCCTGGCCGGGATCCCGGCCCAGTGGCAGAGCGGCCTCATCGTCCGCCGGGAAACGGTGGGCTGCCACGACTGGGCAGCCTTCTATGTGGAGCCCCAGGGCTGGATGTACGCCGACTGTTCTGCCGGTGTGGCCATGGCCCGGGCTGGTAACGAGAAGATGCGGCTCCACTACTTTGGCAACCTGGATACTGGCCGCATGGTGGCCAACCGGGCCCTGAACGCCCCCTTTGAGCCGCCTATGTGCTCCTTCCGGGCCGACCCCTGCGACAACCAGGTGGGCGAGATGGAAGTGGACGGCGTAGGCCTCTACGGCCAGCAGGTGTGTGCCCAGCAGACCCTGCGGCACTACCAGGTGCTGTGATCCCCCAATAGCTGCAAAAGATCCGGGCTTTCTCTTGGCAGGGGCCCGGATCTTGGATTTTGAACAGGAGAACGACCATGGAATTCTTATCCCTTTTGTACACCGTGCTGCTGGTGACCATCTGCCTGCTGCAGGCATTGCTGCTGTACCGCTCCGGCAAGTCTGCCAGTCAGCGTGATGACCGGGAGCTGAAGGAATGGGTGCGCCAGCAGCTGGAGACCCAGTCCAAGGCCTTTGCTCAGCAGCAGGCCCAGCTGGCCCAGCAGGACCACGAGGCCATGCGTACCATCAGCGAGACCTTGCAGACCGCCGTGCAGGGCATGAGCAGCACCCTCAGTGCCGGACAGAACAGCCAGCAGCAGAGCCTGGAGCAGCGTCTCCAGGGGCTGGAAGGCTCCAATGCCCGGAAGCTGGAGGAAATGCGAAAGACCCTGGCCGACAGCATGACGGCCTTGCAAAGTCAGAACGCCGAAAAGCTGGATGAGATCCGCCATACGGTGGATGAGCAGCTGCAGGATGCCCTGCAAAAGCGTGTCACCGAGAGCTTTAAGGCAGTCAACGACCAGCTGGAACAAGTGTACAAGGGCCTGGGAGAGATGCAGAGCCTGGCGGCAGACGTAGGCGGCCTGAAGCAGGTGCTTTCCGGCGTCAAGACCCGAGGCATCCTGGGGGAGATCCAGCTGGGGGCCATCCTGGAAGAGATCCTGGCCCCGGAGCAGTACGCCACCAACGTAGCCACCATTCCTGGCAGCACCCAGCGGGTGGAGTATGCCATCAAGATGCCTGGTGCCGACGGCGGCAGCGTCTGGCTGCCCATTGATTCCAAGTTCCCCGGGGACACCTACGCCCACTTGCAGGACGCCCAGGCCTCCGGGGATGCCCAGGCCGTGGAAAACGCCCGTCACGCCCTGGAGCTGGTGCTCCGCAGCGAGGCAAAGGACATCCGGGAAAAATATGTGGAGCCGCCCTATACCACGGCGTTCGGCATTTTGTTCCTGCCCTTTGAGGGCCTGTATGCCGAGGTGGTGAACGCCGGGCTGCTGGAGGTGCTGCAACGGGATTATCAGGTCAACGTGGCAGGTCCCAGCACCATGGCAGCCCTACTGAACAGCCTGCAGATGGGCTTCAAGACCCTGGCTATCCAGAAGCGTTCCGGGGAGGTGTGGCAGCTGCTGGGGGCTGTCAAGACCGAGTTTGACAAGTTCGGGCAGGGACTGTCCAAGATGCAGCAGCGTCTGCGCCAGACCGATGAGGAACTGGATAACCTCATCGGCGTCCGGAGCCGGGCCATCAGCCGCAAGCTGCGAGCAGTGCAGACCCTGGACGAGGCCAGTGCCGCCGCCCTGCTGGAGCTGGATGCAGAACCCGGCAAACCGGTGACGGCAAAGCTGCCCCAGGGTGGGGAAGAACTCTGACCCCTCCCTTGCGATTTTTCTGACGATGTGCTATACTAGGAACAGTTCTCAGAAATAACCACCGAATCGTCGGTGCATCCTAAAAATAAAAGGAGCGCAGAGTTTATGAGCGTACAAAAGATCAGCAATGCCATCCTGGGCGTGGGGGTGGACGATACCACCATCGACCTGTTCGAGAGCCAGTACCCGGTGCCTACCGGGGTCAGCTATAACTCCTATGTGATCCTGGACGAAAAAACGGCTGTCCTGGATACGGTGGACGCCCGTGCCACCGACCCCTGGACGCAGAACCTGACACAGGCCCTGGAGGGCCGCACCCCGGATTACCTGGTGGTGTCCCACATGGAGCCGGACCACGGTGCCAACATCGCCCGGCTGGCTGCTGCATACCCCACCATGCAGGTGGTGGGCAACGCCAAGACCTTCCAGTATATGGACCAGTTCTTTGGGGCCGCAGCCATTGCCCCGGAGCGTCGTGTCACCGTAAAGGACGGCGACAGCCTGTGCCTGGGCAGCCACACCCTTACCTTTGTGTTTGCCCCCATGGTCCACTGGCCGGAGGTCATGGTCAGCTACGAGAGCAGCGAAAAAGTTCTGTTCTCCGCCGACGGCTTTGGCCGCTTTGGTGCCGTGGCAAAGTTTGACGAAAAGGCAGACTGGGCCAGTGAGGCGCGCCGTTACTACCTGAACATCGTGGGCAAGTACGGCCCCCAGGTGCAGGCTTTGCTGAAAAAGGCCGCTGCCCTGGACATTGCCACCATCTGCCCCCTCCACGGCCCGGTGCTTACCGGGGACCTGAGCAAGTACCTGAACTACTACGACACCTGGTCCAGCTATAAGCCGGAAGAACCGGAAAAGATCCTGGTGGCCAGTGCCTCCATCCACGGCCACACCCGGGCTGCTGCTCACCAGATGGCCGAAAAGCTCCGGGCTCAGGGGGCTAAGGTGGTGGAGATGGACCTGACCCGTACCGACGTTTCCTACGCCGTCACCGAGGCCTTCCGCTGCGGTAAAATGGTGCTGGCCTGCGCCACCTACGACGGCTTCCTTTTCCCGCCCATGGAGAACCTGCTGGCCCACCTCAAGACCAAGAGTTTCCAGGGCCGCACGGTCGGCCTGATGGAGAATGGCACCTGGGCTCCCATGGCTGCCAAGCTTATGCGTGGGGAGCTGGAGACCATGAAGAACGTCACCCTTTGCGACCAGGTGGTCACCATCCGCTCGGCGGTCAGTGCTGCCGCCGAGGCCCAGATGGATGCACTGGCCGCAGAGATCCTGGCAAAATAAGGCTTCTACGCAAAGACCCTGCCCTGACCCGGCAGGGCCTTTTGTTTGGGCTGCAAGGGGGCGGCCCTGGCGGTGGAGCCTACAAAAAACAGCCTTTCCCTTGCAAACCGCTGCAAATTGTGGTAACATAGCAATTGGTTATGAACCTGAATACTCCAAACGCAGCGACGGAGAGAGTAGGGCAGGTCTGCACGGCAAAGAGAGGAGCTTCACCGGCTGAAAGGGCTCCCGGAGGCAGTCTGTACTGAAGTTCGCTCCCGAGCGGCCTGTGGGAACGGCAGACAGCCTACTAGCACAGGACGGTTTACGCCCCGTTACGGCGTTTGAGTGCCGTCTGCCTTTGTGCAGACGGAAACCGGGTGGTACCGCGGAGCAAAGATGTTACAGCTTCGTCCCTTTTGTCTGAGCAGTCAGGCAGAGGGGACGGGGTTTTTTTGTTGTGCTCCGCTCCATGAACACGAAGAAATAAAGGAGAGAACATCCATGCAAGCAATGATCGACGAGCTGGCCAAGCAGGCCGAAGAAAGCCTTGGTCAGGTCTCCAGCAAGGAAACACTGGCTTCTTTCTGGCAGGAATACCTCAGCAAGAACGGCAAGATCCCGGCTCTGATGAAGAACCTGCGGACCGTGGCACCGGAGGATCGCCCGGCCATGGGCAAGATCATCAACGAGCTCAAGCAGAAGGTGCAGGCAGAGTATGACGCTGCTGCCGAGCAGGTAAAGCAGGCGGAACTGGCTGCCCGTAACGCTGCCGAGACGGTGGACATCACCCTGCCCGCCAAGACCCGCCCCATGGGCGGCCTGCACCCGCTGACCCTGATCACCAACCAGATCATCGACGTGTTCTCCGGCATGGGCTTTTCGGTGGGCACCTTCCCGGAGATCGAGGACGATGACCACAACTTTACCCGCCTGAACGTGCCCAAGGATCACCCGGCACGCGACATGCAGGACACCTTCTACCTGTCGGAGGAGTTCCTGCTGCGGACCCAGACTTCCGGCGGCCAGATCCGCACCATGGACGTTCAGAAGCCGCCCATCAAGATCCTGATGCCCGGCCGTGTGTTCCGCTCTGACTCCGACGCTACCCACAGCCCCATGTTCCACCAGATGGAAGGTCTGGTGGTGGACAAGGGCATCACCCTGGGCGACCTGCAGGGCGCCCTGAACACCTTCGTGCAGAAGCTGTTTGGTGCCGACACCCACACCCGTCTGCGCCCCTCCTACTTCCCCTTCACCGAGCCCAGCGTGGAGGTGGACGTGAGCTGCTTTGAGTGCCACGGCAAGGGCTGCCCCCTGTGCAAGCACACCGGTTGGATCGAGGTGCTGGGCGGCGGCGTTGTGAACCGTAAGGTGCTGGAGAACTGCAACATCGACCCGGACGAGTACTCCGGCTTTGCCTTCGGCATCGGCATCGAGCGTATCGCCATGCTGAAGTACGGCATCAACAACATCGGTCTGATGTTCGAGAACAACCTGCAGTTCCTCAAGCAGTTCCACGAATAAGAGGGGAGAGAACAGACAATGAAAGTACCTTTCAGTTGGTTAAAAGAGTTTGTAGATATCGATGTTACCGCTCAGGAACTGGAGGAAAAGCTTTTTTCCTGCGGTTTTGAGGTGGAAGAACTGATCCCGCTGGATGCCGGCATCAGCAAGGTGGTGGTCGGCAAGATCGTGGAGATGGAAAAGCAGGAGGGCACCCACCTGACCAAGTGTGTGGTGGACTGCGGCGACTACGGCCATGACATCCGCATCAGCACCGGTGCTGCCAACATGAAGCTGGGCGACTGCGTGCCCGCTGCGCTGGATGGCTCCACCCTGCCCGGCGGCATCAAGATCAAGGCCCGCAAGATGCAGGGCGTGGAATCCAACGGTATGCTGTGCTCCGGTGAGGAGCTGGGCCTCAACGATGACCTGTTCCCGGGCTCTGAGGTCTATGGCCTGCTGATCCTGCCGGAGGATTCTGTCCCCGGCACCGACATCGCCCCTGTGGTGGGTCTGGATGACTACATCTTTGATATCTCCATCACCGCCAACCGCCCGGACTGCCAGTCCGTTCTGGGCATTGCCCGGGAGGTGGCCGCCATTCTGGGCAAGCCTCTGCACCTGCCTGCGATGGACTACAAAACTGTCTGCGATGCTGATGCCCCCATCACCGTCCAGGTGGAAGCTCCGGACCTGTGCCCTCGCTACATGGCCCACTATGTCCGCAACATCCGCATGGGCCAGTCTCCCCGTTGGATGAAGCGTCACCTGGCCCTGTGCGGCCTGCGTTCCATCAGCAATGTGGTGGATATCACCAACCACACCCTGCTGGAGATGGGCCAGCCCATGCACGCCTTTGACCTGAACAAGGTGGCTGGCCGCACCATTGATGTGCGCCGTGCCCACGATGGCGAAAAGATCGTCACCCTGGATGAGAAGGAGTTCACCCTGAACCCCAACAACCTGGTCATCTGCGACGCCGAAAAGCCGGTGGCATTGGCCGGTATCATGGGCGGTGCCAACTCCGGCATGGACGAGAACACCACCAGCCTGCTGTTCGAGTGCGCTACCTTCGCCCGGGACTGTGTCCGTAAGACCAGCCGTGCCCTGGGCCAGAACAGTGATTCCTCTGCCCGTTACGAAAAGGGCGTGGACCGCCACTCTCCGGAGCTGGGCCTGGCCCGTGCACTGCACCTGATCCAGGAGCTGGACTGCGGCGACATCACCACCCTGTCCTTTGACTGCACCGATGGCCGTCCCCTGGAGCGCAAGCACATCGTCACCACCCCTGCCAAGATCTGCGGTGTCCTGGGCATTACCGTACCGGACCAGACCATGATCGACATCCTCCGGCGTCTGGAGTTTACCGTGGACGTGCAGGCAGATGGCAGCTGGGATGTGTCCGCTCCTCTGTACCGTGAGGACGTGGAGAGCTTCCCGGACCTGGCCGAGGAAGTCATCCGGGAATACGGCTACGACCACATCGTGCCCACCTTCCTGAACACTGCCTCCGTTACCAACGGCGGCCTGAACTACGACCAGAAGCAGCAGCTCAAGACCAAGCGTCTGCTGGCCGCCCAGGGCTTCTATGAGGCCTCCACTCTGGCTTTCTACTCCAATGCCGAGCTGGATATGCTCCATATCCCTGCAGAGGATGAGGCACGCAAGGCCATCCGCATCCTGAACCCCATCAGCGAGAACCTGTCCATCATGCGGACCCTGCTGGCACCCTCCATGCTGAACGTTATCGTGGATAACCTGAAGAAGGGCAACGCCGAGGGCCGTCTGTTTGAGCTTGCTCCGGTGTATCTGGCCAAGGAGCTGCCCATCAACGAGCATCCCCACGAGCGTCAGACCCTCTGCCTGGGTGCCTTTGGCCCCGAGGAGGACTTCTTTACCGTCAAGGGCGCATTGGAAGCACTGGCAGATTGCTTCGGCCTGCACTTTGACTATAAGCGCGAGACCACCCCGTGGCTGCACCCCGGCATCAGCGCCGCTGTGTATTGCAACGGCAAGCGTCTGGGCGTGTTTGGCAAGCTGGCCAACGAGATCAACGCCGAGCTGGAGATCGCAAAGGACCAGAAGGACAGCCAGAACATCTATCTGGGAGAGCTGGATTATGAGGCTCTCATGTCCTGTGTGGAGGGTGAGCTGCGCTATCAGTCGTTGAGCCCCTATGCACCGGTCAAGCGTGACCTGGCACTGGTCTGCGACGAGGCCGTTACCTGCGGCGAGATCGAAGAGACCATCAAGAAGGCCAGCCCGCTGGTGAGCGAGGTCAAGCTGTTCGACATCTACCGCGGTGCAAACCTCGGTGAGGGCAAGAAGAGTATGGCCTTCAGCCTGTCTCTTGCAGACCCGAAGAAGGAAGTCTCTGCCGAAGAAGCAGAGCGCGCCGTCAAGAAGATCCTTGGCAACCTGAAGTTCAAGCTGGGCATTGAGATCCGCTAAGCTCTACTATATAAGTAATATAAGAAGGGCCGTCTGTGCAGCTGTGCAGACGGCCCTTTTTTGCTGTCAGGATCAGAAACGGAGAATAAAAATGAAGAAAACTCAAATTTCTTCTCAAAAACTTGTCAAAAAGTGTTGACAAGGCCGCCGGGGTGTGGTATTATACTTGAGCGCCAAGCGCTGAGACAAAGAATGACTTCTGAAACCTCGGCTGGAAGCCTTTGAAAAGAACCAATAGACGCTGAAATGTTCCGGTTAGCGCCGAGAAACACGAAGCGCTCCAAGTTCAGAAAGTTCGAAAGATTCCGAAAAAAAGAGCTTGACAAAAAACCGCTTCTGTGGTAAAATAATCAAGTCGTCAGCCGCAAGGCTGAGGCGCACAGGACCTTGAAAATTGAACAATATCGAAAAACTTGTAACGGAACCTATTTTCGTGTTGGAAAAACACGTTAAACAATTCCAAACAAAGTAATTCACACAGGACGCAAGCGATTGCGTGCTGAGCGAAACAAGATTTAACACTTTTA
>CAKSXW010000016.1 GCA_934518555.1 uncultured Faecalibacterium sp.
TCTTGGTTGGGGATGAGAGAATCGAACTCCCACAAGTAGAGTCAGAGTCTACCGCACTACCACTATGCAAATCCCCATCATTCAGTTTTTCAGGAGCGGCTCGGCGCTGCTGACAAGGGATATTATACCTGAAGGTGCCTTGGTTGTCAACCACTTTTTTTCTTTTTCCGCAAACTTTTTTCCGCTGCCCTTTTGGCAAACGATGCGGTGTAAATTTTTTGGAAGATTGCTTGACACCTGCCCCCTTTCGGAATAATCTTATACTATAAATGTTCGCTCAGGGTCTGCCCCGGCCGGGGCACCGCCCTGAAGCTCTGAGGAAAGAGGGCTTTTGAATGAAAAAACGTGTAGGCATCCTGACTTCCGGCGGCGATTGCCCGGGCCTGAACGCCACCATCCGTGGCGTGGCAAAAGCACTGTACGCTCGTTTGGGAGATAACGTGGAGATCGTTGGCATCCTGAACGGCTACAGCGGCCTCATCAACGGAGACTATAAAGAGATGACCGAGGACGACTTCCGGGGCATCCTGACCCTGGGCGGCACCATCCTGGGCACCAAGCGCACTCCTTTTAAAATGATGCGTGTGGTGGAGGACGACAAGATCGACAAGGTCGCCGCCATGAAAAAGACCTATAAGGATGCCAAGCTGGACTGCCTGCTGTGCCTGGGCGGCAACGGCACCCACAAGACTGCCAACCTGCTCTCCCAGGAGGGGCTGAACATCATCGGCCTGCCCAAGACCATTGACAACGATATCTACGGCACCGACGTGACCTTTGGCTTCCACACTGCGGTGGACATTGCCACCGACGTCATCGACCGCATCCACACCACCGCCGGCAGCCACAGCCGGGTCATGTGCATCGAGATCATGGGCAACAAGGCCGGTTGGCTGACCCTGTACTCCGGCGTGGCTGGCGGTGCCGACATTATCCTGCTGCCGGAGATGCCCTACGACATCGACCGTGTCTGCGACGCTGTGGAACGCCGTGCCAAAAAGGGCTCCAACTTCTCCATCATTGCCGTGGCCGAGGGTGCCATCAACACCGAGGAAGCTCGGATGAAGCGGAAGGACTGGATGGCCAAGCGTGCCGAGATGGGCGTTGGCACCACTGCCACCAACCGCATTGCCCAGGCCGTGCAGAAAAAGACCGGCATGGAGACCCGGGTGTGCATCCCCGGCCACATGCAGCGAGGCGGCAGCCCCAGTGCCTACGACCGGGTGCTGGCCACGGAGTTTGGCAGCTATGCCGCCAAGCTGGTGGAGATCGAGCGTTACGGCGTCACCGTGGCCATGGTCAACGGCCATGTGACCCAGAACCGCCTTGCCGACATTGCCGGCAAGACCCGGAACGTGCCCGAAGGCTGCGAGCTGCTTACCGTGGCCCGCCGCATGGGCATCAGCCTGGGCTGACCCCTTTTCCTTGCAAACGGCTGCCCCACCCTCACCGGTGGGGCAGCTTTTTTTGCTTTCTCCTATCAAAAAGTGACCGTTCCACATTCTTTTATCCAATTGATGCCAAGTTGTGCATTCCCCCTTGACAGACCACGTTTTCGTATGGTACTTTAATACAGCCCATGAATTGCACGCACCTTTCAGGTCAAACGTATGAATCACTTTTTATCTTGGAGGAAATGAAGAATGAAGAACCAGACCATTCGTAAGCTGGCCGCTGCTGTGGCCCTGAGCCTTGTTGTGGGTGCCTCTCTGGTGGCCTGCGGCGGCAAGACCGAGTCCACCGCTGCTTCCAGTGTTACCAAGACCGGCACCGGCAAGGGCTTTGGCGGCGACATCACCGCTACCCTGACTGTGGAGGCTGACGGCACTGTCTCCGACTGCAAGCTGGAGGGCGCAAGCGAGACCGAGAGCATCGGCGGTGCCGCTCTGGAGGAGCTGGCTAAGCAGGTGGTGGCTGCCAACGGTGCCGAGATCGACGGCGTGTCCGGCGCAACCCTCACCACCAACGGCGTGAAGGACGCTGTTTCTGCTGCTCTGGCTGGCTGATCTACATCCGCACTGTTCTAAACAGCAAAAAATCGGACAGACCGCTGTGGTCTGTCCGATTTTTCTTTTTACAGGGGTTTTCTCAGCGGTTGGTCACCTCATGCCGGGTAGGCGAGCCCTCGGCAAAGGCGGCGGCACTTTCCAGCACACCACGCACCATGCTCTTTACATCCTCGTAGGTATAAAAAGCCGTGTGGTCCGTCAGGATCACGTTGGGCATGGCCCGGAAAGCTGCCAGCTCCGGGTTGGGGATCACATCCCCCATCCGATTATAATAGTACAGGCCGTTCTCATTTTCCAGCACATCCAGACCGGCTGCCCCCACCTGACCGCTTTCCAGGGCTGCCAGCAGGGCATCGCTGTCAATGAGCTTGCCCCGGGCGGTGTTGACGATGGTAACACCGGGCTTCATCTTGGCAAAGGCAGCGGCATCCAGCAGGTGGTGGTTTTCCTCGGTGGCGTTGGTGTGGAGGGTGATAACGTCGCTTTCTGCCAGCAGGGTCTCCAGGGGCACATACTCAGCGATCTTTTTTACCTCCTCGTTGGGGTACAGGTCGTAGGCCAGCAGGCTGCAGCCAAAGCCGGACAGGTGCTTCAGCACCGTCTGACCAATGCGGCCGGTGCCAATGACGCCTACGGTGCAGCTGGAAATGTCCCGGCCGATCTTGCCCTTCAGGGAGTAGTCCTGCACTTCTCCACGCTTCAGGATATGGCCAGCCTTCCGCAGGCTCATCAGCATCAGCATAATGGCAAAGTTTGCCACGCCGTTGGGGGGATAGTCCACATTGGACACCTTCATGCCCAGCTCCCGGGCCTTTTCCAGGTCCACATGGTCGTAACCGATGGAACGGCAGCAGATGGCCTTGACTCCCAGATCGTGGAACCTCTGGACCATAGGGGCGCTCATGTCGCAGGGGGTCACCGAAACAGCGTCGTACCCTGCCGCCAGCTGGGCGTTTTCCAGGGTAGGATAGGCCTCGGTGCAGCCGTATTCTACCCCCCATTGCTGGGCCAGGTCCTTGAGGATAGCCTGCTCATCAAAGGGACGCAGGGTGTAGAAAAAAACTTTGGTACTCATATTTTTCTCCTCCCGGTTTCTTCTTTCCGGTTTCTTCATTCTGCCCCATTGTAGCACGTTTTTTGCAGAGAAGCAGAGATTTCTCCATGAATTTTGTTCAAGACCCTTGTGAGGGCGGTTCTTTTTTGTCCAGTGGCCCCGAAACGGTTGTAAAAGAGAAGAAAAAAAGGTATGATAATAGATGGATGCCCTTTTGGCAGCCGTTGATTTTGATAAAGGAGTGTGCCTGCTATGCGCGCTTATGAACGACTTCTGAATTACGCCCGGGTGTACACCACCTCGGACCCCGAATCCGGCCTGCACCCCTCTGCTTCCCGGGAATTTGACCTGGCCCACAAGCTGGTGGAAGAACTGAAGGAGCTGGGCGTAGAGGACGCCCGGGTGGACGAGCACTGCTATGTGTACGGCAGCCTGCCTGCCACCCCCGGCTGCGAGGATAAGCCGGCTCTGGGTCTTATCGCCCACATGGACACCGCCCCGGATGCCAGCGGCGAGAACGTGAACCCGGTGCTGTTTGAGAACTACGACGGCGGCGATGTGGTGCTGCCTGCCACCGGCAAGGTGATGAAGGTGTCTGCCTTCCCCTTCCTGGCCTCCATGAAGGGCGAGACCCTGATCACCACCGACGGCACCACCCTGCTGGGTGCTGACGACAAGGCTGGTGTGGCCGAGATCATGACCGCCGTAGAGACGGTGCTGGAAAAGGGCCTGCCCCACGGCAAGTTGTGCATCGGCTTTACCCCCGACGAGGAGATCGGCGAGGGTGCCGACCTGTTTGACATCCCGGGCTTTGGGGCCGATTTTGCCTACACCGTGGACGGCGGCGACGCTGGGTCCATCGAGTACGAGAACTTTAACGCCGCAGCTGCCACCGTTACCATCCACGGTTTCTCGGTGCACCCCGGCTCTGCCAAGGACACCATGATCAACGCCTCCAACGTGGCCATGGAGTTCCACCAGGCTCTGCCGGTAATGGCACGGCCTGAGACCACCGAGGGCCGCCAGGGCTTCTACCACCTGTGCCAGATGTACGGGGACGTTACCAATGCCAAGCTGGGCTACATCCTCCGGGACCACGACGCCGCCAAGCTGCAGTTCAAAAAGGACAACATGCTGGACATTGCCAGCTACCTGAACGGCAAGTACGGCGCCGGCACCGTGGAAGTGGAGATCAAGGACAGCTACCGCAACATGCTGGAAAAGATCAAGCCTCATTTCCACCTGGTGGAGACCGCCCGCAAGGCCGTCCGCATGGCCGGGCTGGAGCCGGAGGAAGTGCCTGTGCGTGGCGGCACCGACGGTGCTACCCTGAGCTGGAAGGGTCTGCCCTGCCCCAACCTGGGCACTGGCGGCTTCAACTTCCACGGCGTGTGCGAGTGCACCACTGTGGAGCGGATGGACCGCTGCACTCAGATCGTGTTGAACATCATCAGCCTGTACGCAGAGTAATTTACATCTCTCAATATACAAAACAGGGTGTCATCCGGCAGGACGGCACCCTGTTTTTATGTTTTGAACCCTCTGGGTTTGGCGGAGAGGGTCAGCCTACATTGATATGACCCACGGGCATGATCTTGCGCTTGTTGTCGTCGGGCCGGGCTGTAAGGCTCATGGCCAGCGACACCGGGCCCACACGGCCTGTGAACATCACCAGCATATACAGGGCCTTTGCGGCGTTGTTCAGCCGCCCGGTGACCCCCACCGACAGGCCCACCGTGCCAAAGGCAGAGCAGGACTCAAAAATAGCGTCGATGACCGACACCGCCTCGGAGCTGTTGTAGTACACCACCACCGCAGAGCCAAAGGCTGCCAGAGCACCAATGACGATGATGGTCAGGGCACGGTACACGGTCTTGGATTCAATGTGGTGGTCGGCAATGACGCAGTCGTCCCGGCCCTGGGCCACGCTGCGGATGGTAAGGATCAGCACGGCAAAGGTGGTCACCTTCACGCCGCCGCCAGTGGAGCCGGGAGCCGCACCGATAAACTGCAGCACACTCATCAGCAGCTTGGTAATGGGGCCGCAGGCTGCCAGGTCAATGGTATTCATGCCAGCGGTACGGGTGGACACGGACTGGAACAGGGACGCCATGATCTTATCCCCTACGCTGAGGTCCCCCATGCTGCCGGGGTTGTTCCACTCCAGCAGGCCGATAAGGGCCGCACCCCCTACCCACAGCAGCACTGAGAAGATCAGCACCACCCGGGCGTGAAGGGACAACTTGCGCTTTTTGGGGTACTGGATCAGCTCCACCCACACCATAAAGCCCAGGCCGCCTGCAATGATCATAAACATGACCACTGCCTGGACATAGTAGTTGTGGACATAGGGCACCAGGGAGGAATAGGCCCCAAACTGACCAAACAGGTCAAAGCCTGCATTGCAAAAGGCCGAAATGGCGGTAAATATGCTGATCCAGATGCCCTGGAGCCCAAACTGAGGCACAAAGGCCAGCATCAGCAGCAAAATGCCTGCCCCTTCAAAGCAGGCCGCCAGCCCCACCACGATCTTCAGCACATCCTTGGCCTGGGCGTAGCCGTCTGCCGAGACGCTCTCCCCCAGCACCCGCAGGTCCCGGAAGCCCATGCGGCGCCGCATGGCCAGGGCAAAAAAGCTGGTAAGGGTCACCAGACCCAGGCCGCCTATCTGGATCAGGGCCAGGATCACCATCTGCCCAAAGCCGCTGAACTGGGTCCAGGTGTCCCGGACGATCAACCCCGTAACGCAGGTGGCACTGGTGGCCGTGAACATGGCGTCTATGACCTTCAGCCGCCCGGTCCTGCTGGCCATAGGCAGCGACAGCAGCAAAGTGCCCAGGGCAATGACCGCCACAAAACTGACGCAGATGATCTGGGTGGGGCTGTAGCCCTTGCGCTTGTTCCTGCCGGGGCGGCGGTGCAGGTTTTGGAAGATGTTTTTCATAGGTCCCTCCGCAGGCGGCCCCCAAAGGCACCGCCGCTTTTTAGTCCTTTATAGCATACACCATTTTTCCGCCGGGTTCAACTTGATTTTCTTGCCATGATGCGGTATTATAAAGAAGTGCCCCCACCAGGGCCGCAGTCCCGTGTCTCGGTAGCTCAGTTGGATAGAGCGTCCCCCTCCTAAGAATTCGGTCAACCTGATACCTTGGGGGCAGAAGTGATTGCTCTAATCAAAAGCAAGACCGGGAATCGAAGTTTTCTCAACAATTTTTGATGCAACAAGTTTAACACCGTTTCGGTTGCAACGCAGTCGGTCACTTCGTTGTGAAAAGCATTCCATACAAAGTGCAGAAAAGTCAAAAATCAACGATAATACATATATGTCTCTATACCTCAGCTGGATAGAGGGTTCGCCTCCTAAGCGAAACGCCCCCGGTTCGAATCCGGGTAGGGACATCCTTTTAAGAAATGCGAAGGTCATTTTTCCATGTGAAAGACGATCTTCGCATTTTTCATTTTGAACCTATCACCAAAATTAGCCAGCTAATGCCATTAGCAGAATTTTCGGTTCCAGCTAATAAAATCGGGTTTCCAGCTAATGAAGCCCCATAAAGCACCTTTTGAACCCTGTTTTCTGGCTCTCTGCTAAGATTGGTAAACGCTTTCCTGTAAATCCATGTAAATACAAGATAATCTGTGTGAATCTATTTTCCACCTTTCTGCTGGAAGCCGTGCAAAACACTTTTCTCCATACATAGTGCGTTCATTCGCTGTTCTCTCTGAACAGAAAGATGGACGCGCTTTTTTTGTTTTCGGGCTGAACTTCCCGAATCCACCAAAGGAGGGTTTACCGATGAAAAAAGTTCTGACCGTCACGATGGACGGTATAAACTTTTTATGTCATTCATTCTTGAATGTCCTCCCTTTGCTTGTTTGATGCAGTTGGCAGACCGCATCTTCATTATAGCAAAGGGAGTTCTTTTTGTCCGCATTATCGACATAAGTCTTTTATGGAACCACTCGCCTAGCGAGTGGTTTTCGTTATACAAAAAGGCCTTTAAGGTTTTGGATGATGAATAGACTTATCTGTTTATTAATGTCCCTATTGTACCATAGCCGCCGCTGTACAGATATGCCCTGTCCGTTGCCCTATGCTGCGCCGTCGCTATCTTGCGGGCTTTCTTTGTCAAGGTGCAGTGTCGGGCCGGAGGCGGGGAAGCATGGAAAGGGGAAGGCGTTCCGCCTGCTCTGCCGGGCCGGTTGCCGTCAGCCTAAACCGACGATAGCCTAAATGAGCTTGTTTTCCAGGTGGTGCTTCATCCACCCGTCCAAGCAGACAAAGGTTGCCTGTTTCTCAGGACCCTGCAGAAATAATTAGGGTTATCTAAAAAACTAAAACACAGAATGGTCAATCTGACCAAAAATGCAGGAATTGTTTATAATTATTAGGATTTTTTTATAATTATATTGACCATAAAGTTGGGTGGTGTTACTATAAGAAATAGAAAATACTAAAACGTTTTACTTTCTCTGCGGTACGTTGCTTCAGAAGGGGATCAGTGCATGGGGAAACGTGTAACAATTCGAGATATTGCGGAAGAGGCAGGGGTATCAACTGGGACCGTACATCGGGCCATTTATGGGAAAAAGGGAGTTGGAACAGATATTCAGCAGAAGATTTTAGAGATTTGCGTCCAACGGGGCTACCAGATGAATTCTGTGGCTTCGGCGCTCAAGCGCACACCGTTGCGGGTGGTAGGAGCATTTCCGGTTCCCGACGGAAAAGGCCGCTTTTTTTATTCTCATGTATGGCAGGGATTCCGCCGGGCTATTGATGAGGTACGAGATTATAATGTGGACGCAGTAGAGGTGTTCTATTGGCAAGGGACAGATCACGATCAAAATGAGGAGTTGCGAACCTGTTTTGATCGATATCACGGAGAAATTGATGCGCTGGTCACTATTGGACATTCCAGCCAAGCCAGTCGAGAAGCGTTGCGGATGTATGTAGAGCATAACATACCAGTTTTCCTTGCTTGTGATGATATTCCGGACTGTGGACGCATCAATTGCGTACAGGCAAATTATGATATGACAGGAAGAATGGTAGCCGAGCTTCTAACCAGCCAGATTCCTGAAAGAAGCACAATCCTGCTCTGTTGCGGCGACATATCAATCCCCTCCCATTATCAAACTGTTTCAGGCTTTGAACACTATGTACAGGAGAACCATTTGAAATCAATGATTTTAAAGCTGTATGGCTATGATGATGAATTTGATTTGAGAGAACGGATGCGTGCGGAGTTGAAACGCAATTCTGAAATTAGGGGTGCATTCAGCGTCAGTGCCCGGCTAAGCGTGCTGCTGGCGGAGGAAATCACAGCAACAGAGAAACAGGATGATATCCGTATTGTAGCCAGCGATCTGTTTGATGAAACGATTCAAAATATGGAGCGTGGTATTGTAAAGAATATTGTATACAAGCGTCCAGAGGAACAGGCATATTGTGCGGCAAAACAGATGAGTAATTATCTGCTGAAAGGGCAGCGTCCAAGCGTGGATGTTCAATACATTGAAAGCTGTATTATTTTTAGAAGCAATCTGGACATGTACCGGCAACAGGAACACAGGTGCTCATCCAACAACACAAACGGTTCTGCTTTATTGTTTTCCAGACGTTCCTCTACACTTTTGTAGGTGTCCAGAATCGACATCTTCTGATATTTCTTTCCCATGGCTTTTCCTCCACTTTGCTGGCGTTGTTGCGGCCTTATCACCTGTAATTATACCAAATTAGTGGAGGAAAGTCAGATATATTTGATGCACTAAAGCCTTGCTATCACTGGCTTTTTTGTGTTTCGCAATCGACTAAGTTCATATAGTTAGGAGGTGACTGGGAATGAGGTGCGGAACGTACGGTCAGCACAGGAGTCCACTTGGATAAGAGGCTGACCCTGAATCTCAACGGTCTTGACGATGAAAGAGGTAACATCATGAGAAAAAAGAGAAAAAAGATTTTGGCACTTCTCCTCAGCGCCTGTATGCTGGTTTCAATGCTGGTGACCCCGGTTTCGGCTCAGGGGTATAGTGATGCCGACAGTATTCCCAAGTGGGCCCAGAGTTTTGTGGCTCGTTGGACTGAGGCAGGCACTATGTTGGGCATTGGCAACAATCAGGCCGCCCCTAATAAAATACTGCAGACTGCCCGTATGATGTTCCGGGCACTGAACATGAAAGCGGACCGCGATGCGCCGGTTTTGGGAAATACCTCCTCCACTGTTATCCTCCGGAATGGCGCAGCTTCCAACCTGCTGACGGTGGGTACATCCTCTGTCACAGTGAAAACCGGCACCACTGTCTCCACGCTGTTCAGCCAGATCCGGGCGAAAGACGAGGGCGTGCAGCAGTACCGCGTGACCGACAGCGGCGATGTAGAGAAGAGCGGCGACGCAGTGATTGCCGAGGGTGACAAGCTGGTGGTGACCTCCTCCAACGGAAAGGTCGAGTTCACCAATGCGCTCCATGTCAAATCGGCGCTCAGCAGCAGCAAGGAGTATTGGGACGACCAGACTTACTCCCAGATTGATGAGACCGTGAACGCCAATACTCCTATATTCCGGGATGTGGACTATGTGGTAACAAGTGAGAAATATGCCGGCCTGGTCCGCAAGATGACCGAGGAGTACTATGTGCTTGAAAATGAGACATCGGTGCCAATGACACAGACGGTGGACGACTACACCAGGGCTATCCAGACTGCCATTGACGACGCCACTGCGGAGGGCGGCGGACGGGTCGTGATTCCGGCGGAAGAGGGCGCCACAAGGGAAAATCCAACAGTGTACTACACCGGCTCCATCGAAATTAAGAGCAACGTAAACCTCCACATTGAAGAGAATGCGGAACTGCGGTTTGTGCGCAACATCTCCAATGAGTATTACCCCATGGTCCTCTCCAGTTTTGAGGGTAACGACACCTATAACTACGCTTCCCCCATCCGCGCCTTCCACGCAGAAAATATCGGCCTCACTGGCAAGGGAACGATCAATCCCCAGGCGGACGCTGTAAACTGGCTGGCTTGGAAGCGTGGAAGCTATGGCCAGCCCGCACAGTCCACGGTGGTCAATGTGCTGGTGCAGCAGTGGAGCGACGGGGCTTATCCGGTGAAGTACCGCCTGCTGAATGACGGCGAAACCCCGCTGCCCGCCCAGATCCCCACCATGGATATCGACTGGAACGATATCACCAAGGTGACTATGATCGACACCCCCACAGTGGATGATAACGGCGATGCCATTACTCCCATGAAGTCCCTGCTGCGGCCCTGTACGGTGGAAACTTACGCCTGCAAGAATATTCTGATTGAGGACATCAGGATCATCAACTCCCCCATGTGGGAGGTCCACCCCCTGCGCAGCCGGAATGTGCTGGTCCGGGGCCTGGATATCAACTCCCACGGCGCTAACAACGACGGCGTGGACCCCGAATCCACCTGCTATGTGGTGATTGAGAACTGCTCCTTCGATACTGGTGACGACTGCATTGCCATCAAGTCCGGCAAAAACCGGGACGGCTACAGCCGGGGCCAGGTGGGCGGCGAGCCCAGCGAGAACCTGATTGTGCGCAACAGTGTTTTTGCCGACGGCCACGGCGGCGTTACCGCCGGCAGCGAGTGTACTGGCGGCGTACGCAACGTGTTTGCCACCGACAACCACTATGACAGTGTCAACCTGCAGCAGGTGCTGCGCTTCAAGACGAATTCCTACCGCGGCGGCCTGATCGAGAACATCTACTTTAAGGACAGCACGGTAGCCAAAGCGTCTAACGCTTTAATGTACGGCGAAACCCAGTATACCGCCGGCTCCGCACAGGACAGAGAAGGCGACCTGGGTCCCTACACCCCCCAGCTGAAGAACGTGTACATGTCCAATATTACCGCCGGTTCGCCGGATTCTGCTGTAAACGCCAAGAACGCCATTTATTACACCGCCTATGAACGGGCTCCCATGACCGACATCAAGGTCAAGGATGTGACGGTATACGGCGTCAAGAATCAGTTCAATCTGGTGAATGTGAAGAACTTTGAGCTGGATAATGTGAAGATTAGTCTTGCCGACGATGTGGCCAATTTGACCACCTACAATACCGTACCTATCACTATGGAGAGCCTAAAGCTGACCGTGGCGGGTGTAGATTACCCCCTGACCGAGGGGAGCAAGGTTCAGTTGCCTGACAATGTGGATAAGACCGGGATGGGCACAGTCAGCGGCGTGATTACAACTGCGGACGCCAAGTTTGCCGACGGCCAAGGGACAGTCAAGGTTTATCTGGATCGCGGCGTGGTAAATGCCGACAATAAAAAGCCGATTATTACCCCTTACAATGCCGCGGTTTCCAAGGCCGGCGAAGAGAAGTACAATTTCACAGTGGAAATCCCTCTGACCGATAAACCAAACTACCAGTATTCCTACCGTCCGGAAACGGAACTGGAAAATATGCTTCCCGGCAACCACATCATCTCTGTTGTGGCTACCGGCGAGAAGTATGACCAGAACACCTGGAACTACAATATGGTCTGCCAGAGCACCGATTCTACCCAGGTTAAGGATTAAGAATTTATAATTGTTCTCAGATAAGCATTCTTCCCGAAACAAATGGGCCGCTGCATAAGACGGTCGTTTCTCCCACCTTGGGGGTATTACCATTGTAGCAAGCAATGGACCGGTATATACCGGCCCGTGCTTGCTGGTGGCTGACTGCCCCCAAACCCCTGTAAGGACCGGCGCATTGCGCCGGTCCTTTTAAGCTACCTTCGGTGTCTGCTGCCCTGCGGGGGAACGAGAGATTACCGTTCTTCCTGGTGCTGTTCCCGCTGTTTTTCTTCTTCGGTCAAGTCCAAGATTCTGGAGGTAAAAAACGCCAAGGTTCCGCTTTTTCAAAAGCAGGACCTTGGCGTTCTTTTTTTGCGTAGTTCTTTTGGTCAGCTCCGGTACCACTGCCGGGGTTTGATAAGGCCTCCCCCCTTACAGGGCAAACCCCACCCCCAGGAGTACCAGCAGCACCGACAGACACAGGCAGCTTACCCCATTCCGCCGTTCCGTAAAGGCCTCTATGGAGCACTTGTCCCGCTGCTTCGAGCGGTCCAACTGGGTGGCTCCCACATAAGCAGCGCACCCGGCCCCCATCAAAAGAACAAAAGCGATCCAGATCATGATCCTATCTCCCCAAAACAAACTTTAAAACTTGATCTTCCACACATGGTCGGTGCGGTCGGTGCCGTTGGCATAATGGATGGCACCGGATTCAAACAATACATAGATGCCGCCGTCCGGGGCGTCTGCCAGAGCCTCGGTCATGGGCATGGCGGTGACTGCCTCGGTCTGGCGGCGGCTGTCCAGCACATAGGCTGGCACCTCCCGGCCATTGACGGGCACCCGGGCATCCTCCGGCTGGTTCCGGTCCAGGGCATACCGCAGCAGGCAGGCGTTGTTCTTGCGGCCATAGGACTGGCTCAGGGTCACTGCTCCCTCCTTGACCACCACGCCCTGGATCTTGTTGGGGGCCACCAGCACCACATCCGGCTGGGCGTAGCGGTCCCCGGGGGCCACCGTAAGACCGGTATCCCCTTCCGGCATCTCATAGCCCAGGATGTAGCACCCCAACTTTTCCCCCGCAGCGTCCAGGGTGGTGTAGTCCATGCCCTCCGACAGCCCATAGTCGGCCCCGGGGTGGTAGAAGTTACCCACCCAGAGCACCCCCTCCGAGAAGCTCAGGAAGGAGGGTGACACCGGCACCGGGATGCTGTGCTCCACAGTGACTGTATGGCTGCCCTGGGGCGGCAGGCTGCTGAGGGGGATGGCAAGGATGGTGGTGCGGCCCTCCGTATCTTTTGTTCCCGAAAGGTACAGGGTGGTGTCGCTGACAGCGACGCCTCCCACATGGCCCTCAAAGGGCAGATCGCCGGGCTTTTTCAGCTGGTACTCTGCCACCAATTCGCCGGTGGCGGTGTCCACCGCCAGGATGGCCGAGCTTTTGCCCTTGGTGGAGTAGTAGCCTGAGATGTACAGGATGCCTGTGGCATCGCAGAGGTCCATGCCCTGGGGGATCAGGTTTTCTGCCAGGGCCGGGATCAAAAACTGCCGCTGGGCCCGGGTCAGAAATGCCTCAAACTCCCGGCGGCCCTGGTAGGTCTCTGCTGCCACGGTGGCCGTCTGGGTGTAGAGCATCTTTTCTTCCGGGGCCGGGGCAGCAGCAGAAGCCGCCGCCGGGGCCGAGGAGGCCGGCAGAGAGGCAGCGATGGTGCCGCAGCCTGCCAGCAGCACCGCTGCCAGCCCTAAACTGCAAAGGAACTGGGTTTTGTGGAAACCACGCATAGGAACTGCTCCTTTCTGGGCAGGGGTCACCGACGGAATTCTTCCGGCCGGAAGGCCCGGGTACGGGCGGCTTTTCCGTCGGCGGTAAGCACCGAGAAGTACACATAGGGGGCCTTGTCCGGGATGTCAAACTCTGCATGGGTCACCGGCGAGCCGTCGGGGTTGCAGATGTTCCGGGCCACCTTGGGGCTGCCGTGGGCAATGATCCGCTGGGCCGGGGTGCAGTCCAGGGTCACATGGTTCCGGTCAAAGGTCAGGTTGGTGATGGTGGGGCCGGTGGTGGCGTAGAAATCCCCCTTTTCCAAGGCCTCGATCACCGACTGGTACTCCAGGTCCTTGGCCAGCACCTGGGTCCAGGCCCCAAAGGAATCGCAGAGCAGGGTGCCAAAGGGCTCCTTGTTGTGGTTGTCGTCGGCTCCATGGACAAACAGGAACTTGCCCCGGCGCAGCAGCTTGTCAAAAAGGGCCAGGTTGCTCTCGCCGCCGCTGATAAGCTGGGAGCCGGTGTTGAACATTTCCAGGCTGAAACAGCCCTGGTAGCTCAGCACGTCCTCCTCCGCCTCCATGGACCAGCAGGGGTGGTTGTAGGCCACCAGATAGCCCCCATGCCGGGCTTCGTCTATAAACTCCTGGACATAGGTCCGGTAATACCGCCGGGGCCCCAGGTTGCCCAGGTGCTTCCGCTGCTGTGCCACCTCCAGGGGCATATACTTGCAAAAGTTGGAGTCAAAGCCCACGATGGCGGTGTTGTGGGGGTCCTTGGCCAGCAGATTCAGGTGGATCTCCGGCCGGAAGGGGTCAAAGGCAGCAGTGTGGGAGGGCCGGATATAGGCCTCGTAGCCTGTCAGCAGGAGAAGATCCGGGGTGGAAAGGGCGGTGTGGTCGTAGGGGGCCTCGTGGTCGGTAATGGCCAGAATGGAGTAGCCTGCCTCCCGGTACGCCTCCACCAGCTGTTCCGGGGTAAGTCTGCCGTCCGAAAGGGTGGAGTGGGAATGCAGATTGGCACGGTACTGCTTTGCTTGGGGGGTAATGTACGCAAACATGGTATGCTCCTTTCCCGTGAGCAAAAAGGGCAGCCGCCGTGGGCTGCCCTTCTCGCGATTTTTGCCTGATCTCTTACTTCATGGCGGCCTTGGAATAGCCGGTCATCATGTACTTCTGGAAAATCAGGAACAGGATGACCACCGGGATGATGGCCAGCACAGCACCGGCCATGATCTCGTGATAGTTGGAAACTGCCTGGCCTGCAAAGGTGTTCTTCAGCTGCGCCAGACCCACGGTCAGCACCCGGCGCACCTCGTTCTTGGCAATGATCTTGGGCCAGAAGTAGGCGTTCCAACCATTGGTGAAGGTGACCAGGGTAACGGTGAAGATGGTGGCCTTGCTCATAGGCACCAGCACATACCAGATGGTGCCCAACCGGCTCAAGCCGTCGATGCGGCCTGCGTCGATGTAGCTCTGGTCAATGGACAGGAAGGTGTTCCGCAGCATGAAGATGTAGTAAGCGGACACGGCCTCCGGCAGGATCAGGCCCAGGAAGGTATCGCAGAGGTTCCAGTTGGCGCACATGATGTAGATGGGGATAAAGGTGACCTGGTGAGGGATCATCAGAGCACCCAGCACCACATAGAACAGTGCGGCACGGCCCTTGAACCGGCCTATTGCAAAACCGTAGGCGGCCAGGATGCCGGTGCTTACCTGGAGGAACAGGATACCGGCGGTCATGACGATGGTGTTCCAGTAATACTTCATGAAGTTGGCCTTCTGGAGAACGTTCAGGTAGTTCTCGGGATGGAACTCATGAGGGAACAGGGTGGGGATCACCAGCTGCACTTCTTCTGCCGACTTAAAGGAGGTGGCGATCATCCAGTACAGCGGAAACAGCATGATGATGGTCACAATGACCGCCACCACCGTCTGGACGTGGTAGCTCGCCGGGCGTTTTTTGTGCTTGTGGAGCTCGTTGACCTCCTTGATCAGAGCCGCATTATCCACGGGCTTATAGGTCTCAGCCATTTTGCGTTTCTCCTTTCAAGTGATCAAGAATCGTAAGTCACGGAACGGTCCGAGAGCTTCATGGTCAGGATCGTGATGGTCAGCAGGATGAGGAAGAACATCACAGCTGCCGTAGAAGCACGGTCCATGCGGAAGTCCACCATTGCGTAACGGTAGATCAGGTAGACGAACACTTCCGTCGAACGAGCAGGGCCGCCGGAGGTCAGGATATCCACCGACTGGAACACCTTCATAGAGGACAGGAAGGTGGTGACCAGCAGGAACAGGGTGGTGGGAGACAGCAGCGGCAGGGTGATGCGGAAGAACTTCTGGAAGCCGTTGGCACCATCCAGAGAGGCTGCCTCGTAGTATTCCTGAGAAATACCGATCATGGCGGACAGGTAGATCATCATGCCGTAGCCGATGACACGCCAGCCGGTCAGCATCAACACCGAGGGCAGTGCCGTGGACTGCTGGTTCAGCCAGTCCACCGCCGGCAGGCCGATGCACTGCAGCAGGTAGTTGAGAACACCGGCGTCGGTGTTCAGGATCCACAGAAAGACCACAGCCGCCGAGGACATGGCCACGTACTTAGGCACAAAGACGAAGGCACGCATCAAGCCGAAGGAACGGGTCATCCGGTTGAACAGCAAAGCCAGCAGCATACCGCCCACCATGGTCACCAGGATCTCGCCCATAGAGTAGAGGAAGGTGACCTTCAGGGAGTTCCACAGGTACTTTGCGCCGCTGCCTGCAAACAGCCAGTTCCAGTTTTTCAGGCCAACGTATTTCCAGGTGTCGTTCAGCAGGTTCCAGTCCGTAAAGCTGATCTGCACCAGCTTGACGATGGGGTAGTAGGTAAAAACACCCAGCAGTACCAGCGCAGGCACTACAAAGAGAAAATCAACGAACTTCGAAAGCGTGCGCTGGGAAAAGAAAGGTTTCTTATCGGCCTTGACCACAGGGGCAGTGCCAGCAGCAGCTTGTTTCATAGTTTCACGTCCTTTCGGAGAATGTGTGTTGCGTCATCGGGCAGGGCCTTCCGATCAGGCGTGATCCTCCAGGATTTCATTGATCTCGGTGACCATATCGTTGGAGTCAGAGGTGATGTCTCCGCCCTGGTTCATCATGATCTCCATGTAGTTCTTCCAGGTGGTGGCCAGCTCGCTCCATGCGGCGTTCTGGATACGGGGGTTGATGAGGTTCAGGTTGTCGAAGATGCACTGGAAGGCAGGCTTCTTCTCCAGGAACTTCTTGCCCTCGTCGGTGTTCAGCACCGAGTTACGGGTGGGCAGGTAGCCGGTACCCTCGGCCCACTCCATGTTGACTTCCTTACCGCAGAGGAACTGCAGGAACTGCCATGCAGCGTTCTTGGTGGCCTGGTCGTTCTTGGAGGGGATGCCCAGCACACAGCCGCCCACCTCAGAGTTCTTGTCGCCGGTGGTAGCAGCCGGGTACCATGCCATGCCAACCTCAAAGTCCGGGCACTTGCTGACGTAGTTGTTGTACAGGGAGGAAGTGTGCATGACAGAGAAGGTCTTTTGGTCGTAGAAGTTCTGGCGCATGGTGGCGGAAGCATCGGTGCCTGCTGCAAAGTAAGCATCCCCTGCATCACACCAGCCCTTGATCATCTTGGTCACGCCCAGTGCTGTGTCGCCGTTCAGGTCGCAGTCGTTGTCGTCGGTGATGATCTGGACCCCCTCGTTCAGGTACAGGGTCTCAAAGTACCACTGATCCCAGCCCGGCACCACGGTGCCGTAGATACCCTTTTTGCTGTGGACCTCAGCCAGGAAGGGGGTAAAGTCCTCGATCTTTTCCGGGATGGTCCAGCCGTTGGCGTCAGCCATGGTCTTGTTGTAGTAGATGACCTGGGTGGAGTGCAGGAAAGGCAGTGCCACCTGCTTGCCATTATACTGGCTGCTGAGCAGCAGACCTGCGGAGAAGTCGTCTACGTCGTAGCCGGTACCGGCAATGTAGGGGTCCAGGTTCTCGTACAGGCCGCTGTCGCCGTAGGAGGCCACATAGTCGGTGTTGGCAACTGCCACAGCAGGCAGGCCGGTACCGGCAGCGTGAGCAGCCACCAGAGCCTCGTTGATGTCCTTGTAGGAGCCGATGTACTGCGCCTCCACAGTGATCAGGTTCTGGGTGGCGTTGAACTTCTTGACCACGTCTGCCACCAGCTCATCGTACTGGGACTCCAGAGCGTGCCACCAGGTAATGGTGATGGGCTCGGTGACCTCGTACTTGCTGGGGTCCACCGTTTCGGGAGCAGCCGAAGCAGCTGCACTGGAGGCGGTGGTGTTGGCCTTGCCGGTGGAGCCGCCGCCGGAGCAGGCGGTAAGAGCCGTTGCGGCTGCCAGCGTACCAGTGGCCATCAAAAAGCTGCGGCGAGAGATCTTTTTCATAGTAGAGTCCTTCTTTCCTTCATGTTTTTTTAAGCGTCCGGCTGTGCAAGCCCAGGCGCAGATTCCAAAAATACAAGGTCTTGGGGTCCGATCCTAAAAAAGAAAAGCGAACAGGCCAAGTTCCCTGAATGTACTTCAGGTTTCGTTCTGGCTGTCCGCTTGGCACGCTCAATCTCTGCAAGCAAGATGCATGGGGCTATCCATTTCTTGCCTTGATGATATCATACCAACAGACGTTTTGCAAGAACGAAATTGAACTTTTTTCCGTTTTTTTATGCTTTATGAATAAAAATCGTCTATTTCACCGAAACCAGCAGCCCAATTCTGGGCAATTATTCCAAGGCCTGCAGCAGCTGGCCCATCTCCCCCAAAGAGGCAAAAATGCCGTCGGGCTTCACGTCGGAGCCTTCCACGTCCTCCAGATGAGTCTCTCCGGTAAGCACCAAAAGGCCCATGGCACCGTTCCGGACTCCGGTGGCCACGTCGGTATACAGCCGGTCTCCCACAAAGGCCACTTCCTGGGCCGTATAGCCTGTCTTATCCAGCACCATCTCCACCGTCTCGGCAAAAGGCTTGCCCAGGTACTTGGGCTGTTTTCCGGTGGAAAGGCTGATGGCTGCACAAAAGCTGCCGCAGTCCGGGATAAAGCCTGTCTCCGTGGGGCAGTTGATATCCAGATGGGTGGCCAGGAAAGTGGCTCCTTGCCGGATAAAGGTGCAGGCGTTGGAGAGTTTTTCGTAGGTCAGGGTGGTGTCAAAGCCGATGACCACGATCTCCGGGTCTTTTTCCACCAGTGGGATGCCCGCCTGGGCAAAACTTTCCACCAGGGCAGGGGTGCCCACCAGGTAGACGGTCCGGCCCGGGCAGTGGGTCTGCAGGTACCGGATGGTCACATCGCCGCTGGTCATGATCTGATCCCGGGTAATGGGGCAGCCCATTTTTTCCAGCTTGGCCATGTAGTCCCGGGGGGACCGGGAGGAGTTGTTGGTAAAGAACAGGTAGTCCTTCCCTGCTGCCTTTACTGCCTGGAGGAAGGCTGCCGCACCAGGCAGGATCTGGTCCCCCAGGTAAAAGGTGCCGTCCATGTCCAGCACAAACAACCGGGTGCGCTTCAGCAGTTCATTTTGGGAAGCCATAACCTCGCTCCTTTCTTTTTTCAGCGAATTTCCTCGATGTGATAGATGTAATCCAGGGAGCGCAGGGCCTCGATGATCTGGTGGTGGGTCTTGTATTTTTTCAGCTCTGCGCTGCAGATGGTAAAGGTGATGGTGTACACGCTGAGGCCGGAGCCGGAGTAAGCCGGGTTAGATTCGATATCGTCGATCCGCAGCCCCAGCCGACGGCTGACGGTAACAAAATCCCGCAGATAAAAGCTGCTTTTCAGCTCCAGATGGATCTCGAAGTGGTTGGAGCGGTTCAGCAGGTAGATCTCAAAGGAGGGGAAGCACATCAAAATGCACAGCAGGAACACGAACACGATGAGGGTCACGGTGTACAAGCCTGCACCCACCGCAAAGCCCAGCAGCACACAGGCCCACAGGCCTACAGAGGTGGTCAGGCCTTTGATCTGGCCCCGGGAGCTGAACAGGATGGAGTTGCCCGACAGCATAGCGGTGGCCACCACCGTGGCAGCCGACAGCAGCGGCAGCCCTGTGGGATGTCCTGCCATCAGGAACTGATCCAGCAGCATGGCCGTGGTGGCAGAAAATGCGATCAGCACAAAGGTCCGCAGGCCTGCAGAGTGACGCTTGCTGGAACGCTCGCAGCCAATGATGGAGGCCAGCAGCACGATCATGAACACCCGCAGCAGCACCGAGTAGGGGTTCAGGGTCACGGCCCAGTCTCCCAAAAAGGCGGCAATGGGGTCGGTCATGGGAAGGTTTCCTATCAGGATCATGCTCTGCTCCTCCTTCGGAAGGAGGCCGCCAGGGGCCCGGCGGTCCTCATGTAATGCTCCTCTGCAGCTTCAGAGAAGGCCAATTCTTCTTCATAAAAGGGGTCGTTGTGTTTGGGCAGCTCCTTTTGGATCTTCTGGATCCGCTCAATGAGCAGCTCCACTTCTGTTTTCTGGGGTGTCCCCTCCTCCTCCGGGATGGGCACGATGTCCTCCAGCTTGTTGGAGTAGGACTTGGAGAGATACAGCGACAGCTTGGCGCAGGCCGGGCCGATGAGCTCATACAGCACGCTGGACGCCAGAATGATGGTCTCCAGCACATCGCCGGTCTCGCCCCCCAGGGTACGAGCACCCATGGCAGCCAGGCCAATGGCCACACCAGCCTGGGGCACCAGGGCCAGGCCCAGATAGTTGCGGACCCGCTTTTCCTTGCCTACCATGGCACAGCCCAAAAAGGCACCGGCATACTTGCCCAGGATGCGGACCACAAAGTAGATGACGCCCACCTGCAGCAGCGGCACCGAGCCAATGCTCTCGGAGCTGTTCACCAAGGCGCCCAGGTCAAAATTGACGCCGGACCGCACAAAGAACAGCAGCAGGATGGGAGGACTGAAGTAGTTCAGCTGCTTGAACAGCCGCTCGTCATCGGTAAGGTTGATATAGATCATGCTCATGGACATACAGCCCAGCAAGGGGGAAACGTCCAGAATGGCGCAGATGCCGCAGAAGGTAAACAGCACTGCCACCGAAACGATAAGGCGGTTGTCGGTGGAACGCTTGTGCAGCAGCAGCTTCAGGATCAGACCAAAGAGGCCTCCCAGCACAAACACGGCAACGTTCAGAAAAATAGGTCTGGCGATGCTGCCGACGTGGAAATCTCCGGTCATGGAGGCCAGGGCCACCGAAATGGCGATGCTATAGGCCAAAAGGCCCACCACATCGTCCAGGGCCACCACCTGCAGCAGGGTCTCCACAAAGTCGCCCTTGGCGTGGGTCTGGCGGATGGTCATGACCGTAGAGGCCGGGGCCGTGGCCGAGGCCAGGGCCGCCAGAACGATGGAGAAGTTCAGCTCCAGGCCCAGCACAAAATAGACCACCAGAAATACCAGCACCGAGGCAAGGCAGGCCTCCATGACCGTGATGATCATGACCTTTGCGCCGCTTTTTTTCAGGGTAGAAAACTTGAAAAACTCGCCGGTGCTGAAGGCGATAAAGGCCAGGGCAATATCTGCCACAAAGCTCATGCCTGTCACCACCCGGCAAGGGATCAGGTTCAGGCAATAGGGGCCAATGAGGATGCCTGCCACGATGTAGGCCGTTACGTTAGGCAGCCGCAGTTGCTTTGTAACACGGGTCATGGCAAAGCCCGAAAACAGCATCAGCGCCACCGAGATGATGATCACGGACACCTCGGAGGTGATGTGCAAGGTCTCATAAATAGGGGTCAACATGGCTGGCAGAACTCCTTTCTCTCCCAGATAAAAACAAAAGGGAGCCTGTGGGCTTTTACCGCCCTGCTCACCTGAGGCTCTGATCTGCAAAAAATGGGTCGCAAACAAAAAAAACAGGCTCGCACAGTTCCGAAAAGGGCACTTGCCCCTTTTCGTTTCCTGTCCGCCCTGCTCTTTGCTCTAATAAGGCCGTCAACACCTGTATTCAGTTCCCATGTGCATCAAAGATGCTGGTTTGATGCACAAAGCATAGCACAGCCGCCCGGCGTTGTCAAGTAATTGTAAACATACTGTAAATTTTTAGTGCAAAGTGCCAGTTTTGTTCTCTTAAAACAAGGCACCTTGCCCAGTCATCTGGGATTTTACCAGGTTTTTTCAAAAAGCCATTGCTTTTCTTTGGCAAAACCGTCATAATACCTCTAATTGTAAGAAGGATTTTCCCGTGCAGGAAGAACTAGGGAGGAAGAACATGAAGCAAGAATTGATGGACGCCATCCAGGAAACGCCGGTGATCGCCGCCATTAAGGACGATGCCGGGCTTTGCAGTGCCCTGCAAAACGAGAACATCCGGGTGGTATTTGTATTATATGGAGATATCTGCAACATTGCCTCCATCGTAAGCCGGATCCATGCAGCCGGACGCTTTGCGGTGGTGCACGTGGACCTGATCGTGGGTCTGGCCGGCAAAGAAGTGGCGGTGGACTTTATCCGCAACACCACCGAGGCCGACGGCATCATCTCCACCCGGCAATCCTTTATCCGCCGTGCCAAGGAGCTGGGGCTGGCCGCCATCCTCCGGGTGTTTTTGCTGGATTCCATTGCTCTGGAGAGCCTGGACAAGATCCCTGCCAACCTGCCGGATTGCCTGGACCTGCTGCCCGGTGCCATGCCCAAGATCCTGCGCCGGGTCTGCGCCAAGGCCAAGGTCCCGGTACTGACCGGAGGCCTGATCGCCGACAAGGAGGACGTGATGGCCGCCCTGGAGGCCGGAGCCACCGCCATTTCCACCACCAACCAGGCAGTGTGGGATATGTAAGGCTGCCCTCTGAGACAAAGGAGCCGCTGCACGTTACGGTGCAGCGGCTCCTTTTGGTTATGCAGGGGGTAAAGTTCAGCCCTTCAGGGGCATGATGCTCTCCGGGGCAGCACACAGGTACTGGGGCGGCTCCGGGGCAGCGGCAGAAAGGCTGGTCTTGCTCACCTTCCACCACAGCCGTTCTGTGCCCTGGGGGGCGGTGCAGATCAGGTTCCAGTCAAAGGGGTTCTCGCTGGTGGAAACTGCCTTTACTGGGATGGCGTTCAGGGCCCCCGGGGCACAGGGGGCAAGGTCGTGGGCACGGATGCCCACGGCGGTGCAGCCCAGCGGCACCGGCAGAGCCAGCTGCAGGGGGACGCCCCACCCCTCCAGCAGGACCTTGTGGTCCTCCAGCCGGGTACAGGGCAGGATGTTCTTGCAGCCTGTGAGCCGGGCGGCAGCGATGCTGCCGGGGTCTGCAAACACCTCTTTGGTGGTGCCGCACCGCAGCACCTGCCCCTCATTGAGGACGATCATCTCCCGGCACAGGCGGTAGGCCTCATCCCGGTTATGGGTCACCAGCAGGGCGGTGCCCCCGAAGTTTGCCAGCAGGCTGCCTACCTCCCCCTCTACCTCCTCACGCAGGTAGCTGTCCAGAGCACTGAAGGGCTCGTCCAGCATCAGGATCTTCGGCTTGCCCACCAGGATCCGGGCCAGGGCCGCCCGTTGCTGCTGGCCGCCGGAAAGCTGGGCCGGGTACCGCTTGGCCAGGGCTTCCAGCCGCATGGCTCGCAGCATCTCGGCGCAGGCAGCCCGTCGGGCGGCAGGGTCTTTTTCCGCTTTCAGGCCGCAGAGCAGATTCTGTTCCACAGTCATGTTGGGGAACAGGGCATAGTTTTGGAACAGCAGCCCCACCCCCCGTTGCTGGGGCGGCAGGTCGATGTGCTGTGCGCTGTCAAACAGTACACGCCCATCCAGCACGATGCGGCCCCGGTCCGGCTTTACGATGCCGGCAATGCACCGCAGCGTCATGCTTTTGCCGCAGCCGGAGGCCCCCAGCAGGGCGGTGGAGGTGTTGCCGGCAGAAAAATCTGCCCGGAGGGTAAAGCCCTCCAGCTTTTTTTCAATGTGGACTTCCAGGCTCATGTCCGGCCACCTGCTTTCTGCTTTTTCTCCAGCAGGTTCACTGCCAGCAGCACCACCGCCGAGATCACGATATCCACCAGCACCCACCGCATGGCTCCGGCCTCGTCGTTGGTTCGCCACAGCTGGTACACCGTGGTGGCAATGGTGGCGGTCTTGCCGGGGGTGTAACCGGCGATCATGCTGGTGGCACCGTATTCGCCCAAGGCCCGGGCAAAGGCCAGCACCGTGCCTGCCAGGATGCCCTGGCGGCAGGCCGGCATCCGCACACGCCAAAAGATCCAGGTGTTGGACTGGCCCAGGGTCTGGGCAGACCAAGCCAGGGTCTCGTCAAAGCTCTCAAAGGCTCCCCGGGCGGTGCGGTACATCAGGGGAAAGGCCACCACGATGGAGGCAAAGATGGCACTGTACCAATTCATGACCAGCTTTACCCCAAAGTGCTGCATAAAGAAGATGCCCAAAGGCCGCTTAGCCCCGAACAGCAGCAGCAAAAAGTAGCCCACCACCGTAGGCGGCAGCACCATAGGCAGGGTGAGCAGCACATCCAGCACACCCTTGACCACCCGGGGCAGCCGGGCGATGTAATAGGCGGCAAAAATGCCAAGGAAGAACACCGCCGCACAGCTGATAAGGGCAATGCGGAGGCTGTTCCACAACGGATACCAGTCCATAACGGTTCCCTTTTACACGGCGCTGAAGCCCACGCCCTCAAAGACGGTCATGGCCTTGTCGGTCTGCAGGTAAGCCAGGAACTCCTTGGCAGCCTGGGCGTTGGGGGCGGCCTTCAGCACAGCAGCCGGGTAGATGACCTGGCCGCACATCTCCTTGGTGGCCTCGTCCACCGGGGTCAGGCCGGCACTGTAGGCGTCGGTGCAGTAGACCACACCGGCATCCACGCTGGCCTCGGTGACTTGGGTGGTCACTTCCTTCACGTTGGAGCCATAGGTGATGACACCAGCGGCAGCCAGGGCAGTCTCGTCCAGGTCGTAGTAAGCCAGGATCTTCTGGGTGTACTGGCCCACAGGCACATCGCTGTTGCCCATGCAGAACAGGATGTCCTGGGCCTTCAGGTGCTCTGCCAGGGCGTCAAAGCTGTCAATGCCCTTGTCGCTGCCTTCCGGCACGCAGAGCACCACCTTGTTTTCCAGCAGGTTTACCCGGCTGTCGGCGTCCACAAAGTCCAGGCCGTCCTTGTTCACCTCTGCAGAGGCGGTGATGTCCAGCTGGTTCATCTGCTTTTGCCCGGCAGAAATGAACAGATCGCAATCCGCCCCCTCCTGGATCTGGGTCTTGAGGGTGCCGGAGGAGTCGAAGTTGAACCGGAAGGTCACTCCCGGATGTTCTGCCATGTAGGTCTCACCGATGGCATTGAGGGTCTCGGTGAGGGAGGCGGCAGCAAACACGATGAGCTCCACGCTCTGGGCAGCCTCGGAAGAAGCAGCGGCAGAGGAAGCCACGCTGGATGCCGCACTGGAAGCACCGCCGCAGGCAGTGAGGGCAGCAGCAGCACCGGCCATGCCAGCAGCGGCCAGGAAGCTCCGACGGGAAATGCGATGATCGTTCATAACGCTTTTACTCCTTACTTTATGGAAAACAGAGATTTATTTCTACACCCAGTAAAGCAACTACAGGGTGGGAAGCCTTATTTCCGGGCGCACTCGCCGTCCAGGCCTGCAGCAATGCGGACCCCGTGTTCCAGGCTGGGCAGGATATACTCCAGGCTCTCCTGCACTGCCTTGGGGCTGCCAGGCAGGTTCACTATGAGGGTCTTGCCACGCAGCACGCTGGCCCCCCGGCTCAGCATCCCCCGGGGAGTGATGCTGAGGCTGTGGTACCGGATGGCCTCGGCAATGCCGGGGGCGTTGCGGTCCGCCACGGCGCAGGTGGCCTCCGGGGTGATATCCCGGGGGGAGAAGCCGGTGCCGCCAGTGGTGAGCACCAGGTTCACCTGGCGGCCGTCTGCCATGCGGATCAGCTGGGCCTTCAGGGCCTTGGCCTCGTCGGGCAGGATCATGGTCTCCTCCACCACATAGCCTGCGGCGGTAAGCATCTCGACAATGAGGGGGCCGCTCTTGTCCTCTCGCTCCCCACGGCTGCCCTTGTCGGACAGGGTGATGACGGCAGCACGCAGCGGGGGATCTTCCAGGGCAGGCAGCAGGGTCACTTCGTCCCCCACATGGATCTGGCCCCCGGTGAGCACCCGGGCGAACACGCCCTCCCGGGGCATGATGCACTCGCCGGTCTGCTGCTTGATGATGCAGTCGTTGTGGCACTCTTTGCCGATCTGGGTCATCTCCAGCACCACGTCCCCAATGGCGAACCGGCTGGTGACCGGAAGGTTGCGGAAGTCGAAGCCCTCAATGACCAGGTTCTCGCCAAAGGCACCGTATTCCACCCAGATCTTTTTGCGGAAGGCTTCGATCTTTTCAGCACTGAGCAGGCTGACCTGACGGTGCCAATTGCCGCCGTGGGCATCCTCCAGGATGCCCCACTCCGGGGTGAGAACAGCACTGGGCACCTCCGTTTTTACGGTGCCACGCTTGGGGCTGGTGCAGATCGCCAAAAGTTTACCCATAACAATTATCCTCCAATGCGGTACATGCCGCGGGTAGCAGGCATGGAACTATCTTCAAAATGGTGTTCCTGGGGCTTTGCCCAGATGGTCTCCCGGATGGCGGCCAGCAGCTGGTCATCGGATGCACCGCTGCGGAGCAGTGCACGCAGATCGCAGCCTGCCTCGCTGGCCAGGCAAGGCCGCAAAAAGCCCTGGCTGGTGAGCCGTACCCGGTTGCAGGAGGCGCAGAACTTTCCGTGCACCGCTGCAATAAAGCCGATGCTGCCCTTCCAGCCCGGCACGGTGTAGTACACCGCCGGGCCATCTCCCAGGGCGTGGCCCTCCTCTGTGGGCAGGGCCGTCAGCTCCGGCCACCGTCGGGCAAACCGCTGCCGCAGCTCCGGGCCGGAGATGCAGGGCATGGCGGCACCGTAGCCAATGGGCATCATCTCGATGAACCGCACCTGCAGGGCGTTGTCCTTTGCCAGGGCCGCCAGGTCCTCCAGCTCTGCCTCGTTGACCCCGGCCTGGGGCACACAGTTCAGCTTGATTGGCAGGCCGCTGGCCAGGGCAGCCTGCAAGCCTGCCTGTACGGCGGCAAAATCGTCCCGGGCGGTGATCTGCCGGAACAGCTCCGGGCGCAGGGTGTCCAGGCTGATGTTCACACTGTCCAGCCCGGCCTGCTGCAAAGCAGGCAGCTGGTCTGCCAGCAGCACGGCGTTGGTGGTCATGGTGACCCGACGGATACCGGGGGTTTCTTTAAGCCCGGCCACCAGCTGGGCTACGTTTTTGCGGACCAGGGGCTCGCCGCCGGTGACCCGTACCGTGTCGATGCCGCACTGGGCAAACAGGGCTGCCAGCCGCAAAAATTCCTCGTAGCTCAGCACGGCCTCCCGTTCCAGCTTTTCCACCCCGTCCGGCATACAGTAGCGGCAGCGCAGGTTGCACAGGTCCGTTACCGACAGGCGCAGGTAGTGGATGTCACGGTGGTAACGATCAAACATAGCCGCCCTCCGCCCGGATGTAATGGCCGCTCTTGCCGCCAGTTTTTTCCACCAGGTGGATCTGGCCCAGCTCCATGCCCTTATCCACGGCCTTGCACATATCGTAGATGGTCAGCAGAGCGGTGGAAACCCCCGTCAGGGCTTCCATCTCCACGCCGGTAACGCCGCTGGTCTTAACGGTGCACAGGGCTTCCACTGCCTGCTGCTGGGGCAGCAGCCGGAACTGGATGCCCACCTTGGTCAGGGGCAGCGGATGGCACAGAGGGATCAGCTCGCTGGTGCGCTTGGTGGCCATGATGCCTGCAATACGGGCTACCCCCAGCACATCGCCTTTTTTCACAGTGCCGTTTTCCACGGCAGCAAAGGCCTCGGCGTTCATGGTAATGATGCCGTGGGCCGTGGCCTCCCGGGTGGTGACAGGCTTTTCGCTGACATCCACCATCACAGCGTTGCCGGAGGCATCAAAATGTGTCAGATTATTTTCATTCATACTTTTCTTCACCTTAGTAAAGCTCCCCCTTCGGGGGAGCTGGCAAAGCCGAAAGGCTTTGACTGAGAGGGTTATCAGCAGTGTCCAAAGCCGCAGTTGGGCCAGTGGCACACTTCACAGTTCAGGCACAGGCCGCCCTCCCCCAAACGGGCAATATCCTGGGCGGTGATGGGGTCATCCGCCAGCAGACGGGGCAGCAGCAGATCAAAAATAGTGCGCTTGGCGTACATTACGCAGCCCGGCAGGCCGCACACCGGCACACCCTCCAAGTAGCTTACCAGGAACATGGCCCCAGGCAGCACCGGAGCACCGTAGGTGATGATGTCCGCCCCGGTGTTCTTGATGGCCAGGGGGGTCCGGTCGTCGGGGTCCACGCTCATGCCGCCGGTGGTAAAGATCAGCTCACACCCGGCGGCCTTGGCCTCCAGGATGGCGGCGGTGATGCCGGCAGGGTCGTCGTCGCAGACCTTGTGGAAGGTCAGCTGGCAGCCGTAGACTGCCAGCTTGTTTTGCAGGATGGGGGTGAACTTATCCTCGATGCGGCCCTTGAACACCTCGCTGCCGGTGGTGATGATGCCCACCTTTTTGGGCTGCATGGGCAGCACATTCAGGATAGGCTCCGGCCCGGCAGCGGCCTGCATGGCGTCCATCTTCTCCTGCTCAATGACCAGGGGGATGATGCGAGTGCCAGCCAGCTTCTGGCCCTTTTTCACCGGCAGATCCCCGTGGATGGTGGCGATCATCATCTGAGGGATGCTGTTCACCGCCAGCAGAGCCTTGCGGCGGATCTTCAGCAGACCGTCGCAGTCTGCGATCAGCTCGATCTTGCCTTCCTTGGGCTCGGTGCCGTGGATGTTTTTACCGGCAGCAGCCTTATACAGCAGGGCAGCAGCCTCGTCCTCGTGGAGGATGCCGGGGTGCTTTTCCCACACATAAAGGTTCTCCTTGCCGATGGACAGCAGCACCGGGATATCCTCAGGCTGGATCACATGGCCCTTGCGGAACCGGGCTCCCTTGTACTCCCCCGGGATGATCTGGGTGATATCATGGCAGAGCACCTGCCCTGCTGCGTCAACAGTACGGATCAGTTTCATGCTATCATTTCTCCTTACAGCCCGGGCATCTGGGCAAGCACCCAGTCTGCCAGTGCCGGAATATCGTTCAAATCAAAATCGGCCCCGGGGATATCCCCCACCACAGCCAGGGGCTGGAAGGAGACCGGAGTATCCGAAATGGCCCGGCGCACCACCTCGATCTTGGGCCAGCCGCTGGACTTGAAGCCCTCCAGCAGCACCAGGTCGTAGCCGTGGCGTTCAAACAGGGCCAGCAGATCCTGCTCTGTGAGGCGGAATTCCTCTGTCAGCAGATACCGGGTGCCGGAAAACACCGCCACCCCCTGGGCCCCGGCCTCTCGCAGCCGGAAGCTGTCGGTGCCGGGCACGTCCGGGGTAAACTCGTGGCCGTCATGCTTGATGACCCCCACTTTCAGCCCCCGGCTCCGCAACTCCGGCAGCAGCTTTTCCAGCAGGGTGGTCTTGCCGCTGTTGTGGACACCGCTGACTGCCAGCACCGCCGGGCGCTTCAGGGGCTGGGCGTCCGCCAGGGCTTGCTTTTGTTCACTGTACAAAGGAAAGCACCTCCACTTCTGTGCCGGGCTGTACCGGGCCGCTGCCTGCAGGGATCTCCACCAGGCAGTTGCAGCCCATCATGGAGGACAAGGCGCCGGAGGAATGGACCTCTGCATTGCCCTCCCCGGGGATGGTCACCTTGCTGCCGCTGGCGGTGGCACGCAGGTAGCGGCAGCCCTTGCTGGCCTTGGAAAAACCAGTGGTCAGGGTGCGTCGGGTGCGGACCGGGACGCAGGCTGCTTCCGGCCGCCCGGCAGCTCGCAGCAGAGCCGGGATGGCGTACTGCTCCAGGGTGGCAGCGGCGGCAAAGGGGTTGCCGGACAGGCAGAACACCAGTTTGCCCTCCAGCAGGGCTGCCAGCATGGGGCTGCCGGGCTTTTGGGCCACCCCCTCCACCAGCAGCTTTGCCCCCAGCTGCTCCAGCACCAGGGGCAGGTAGTCCTTCTGGCCTACGGAAACGCCGCCGCTGGTGATGACCCCATCGCACCGGGCCAGCAGTTCCCGGATCTGGCAGGCAATGGTCTCCGGGTCATCGGAGCACTGGCGGCGCTCCACCCCAAAGCCCAGCTGCCGCAGCCGGGCAGCGTTCTGGATGCCGTTGGCATCGTAAATTTTACCAGGTGCCCAGGGGGCGCCGGGTTCCAGCAGTTCGCTGCCGGTAGCCAGGACCCCTACGGTCAGAGGCCGGAACACCGAAACCTCTGTGTAGCCCTGGCCGGCCAGCACCCCCAGGTGGGCCGGGGTCAGCACCGTGCCGGCAGGGGCGATCACGGCTCCGGCGGCCACATCTTCGCCCCGGAATACCACGTTCTGCAGCGGTTTTACCGCAGCATGGAGCTGCACGGTGTCCTCGCCGCCATCGGTCTGCTCCTGCATCAGGACGCAGTCGGCTCCCTCCGGCAGAGGGGCTCCGGTCATGATCCGGGCAGCGCAGCCCACAGGCAGGGCGGCTGCCGGGGCATCCCCGGCATAGAGCTTCATGACCACCGGCAGGGTCACCGGGTTCTCCCGGCTGGCACCAGCCAGGTCCCCACTGTGGAGGGCATAGCCGTCCAGGGGGCTGCGGTCAAAGGGGGGCTGGTCCATCCGGGCACACAGGTCCTGGGCAGCAATGCGGCCCCAGGCCTCCTCCAGGGGAAGGGTCTCTGCCTGGGGACGGGGCAGAAGGGCTGCTGCCTCCAGTACACTGTGCAGTGCCTGGGCAGGAGCGCTGAAAGTCTGGCTCATAAAAACATCCTCCAAAGGCCCCCTTCCCCTGTCTGCTATGGCTCAGACAGAGGAGAAGGGGGATCTTTCTTTATCAAATGGCAGGTGAAAAAGAAGCGGAGACGTCTTGACCGAAAAATCAAAACGCCTCCGCAAATGTGCTCCACGACCCCGGCGGCAGCTTGCAGCCTGCCTCGCCGGTGGGCCCCTTCAGCCTGGCCGCCTTTGCAGCGGCAGCCCTTGGCCGAAAGGTCCCTGTGAAGATGGGAGGAGTTCTTTTTTTCAAATTGCAGCGTTTCTTCTGCGGGAAGGCGGTAAGGTTTCCCCTGCCACCCTTCAATGCCGGCCCCGGAGGGTTTTGGCATTGCGGCGCGGTGTCAGTGCCGACGGTTTAGACACCTTTGCTCAAAGAAGCTCTTGTACCCTGATTCAATTGTAGGCTCTGCGGTTAATCGCAGAACTCATCCACATCGCTGATGGCCTTGGCATAGCGACGGGTGAGGTGCTGGGTAGAGAACAGGAACCGCTCGTTCTGGTTGTTGGTCAGTTCCTCGATATCGGCGTACTCCGGCTTGCCCTGCATGGACTGCCAGGTCTGCTCGATGACCTCCGGCGCAAGGCCGTAGGGGGAACGCTGGAAGTACTTCAGGGGGGTGGCACTGGGGTAGATGCGAGCGTTGAACCGCACCATCTCAGCAAACATCACACACAGGTCCTTGTCCTCAATGAGCTGGGCGATCATGGCGTAGTTATCGCTCATATTGGCATTGGAATAGTAGTAGATGTCCTTTGCGCCCTTCCGGGTAACGATATCGGCGCACTGGGGGTCCGCAGGCATCTGGGCCAGCAGCTCCTCCGCATTTTCCAGCTCCGCCACCAGCAGAGCGTGGGGGGTCAGCATTGCTGCTGCCGAACGGGAGCGGATGTAACCTGCCAACTCCTGGGCCGGGGTCAGCTGCGGCAGCTCCGGGGCGGTCTGGGTGGGCTGGTCCGCAAAGGGATCATTTTCCACCTCCGGCTCTCCGGCCAGAAAATCCAGCAGCTCCGGGCCAGCCTTTTCGGCCTCCGGGGCGGCAGGGGCCTGGGCAGCTTCTGCCTGCTTTGCAGCAAGGGCAGCAGTCTCCTGCTCCACCACCGCCATCACGTCCTCCCCTGCCTTGGCGGCACTGCCGTCAAAGGTACTGCCGGTCTCTTTCAGGCGGTGGGCGGTCTCGCTGGCAGCGTCGATGTCAAACACCTCCGCTTTTGGTTTTTTCTTTGCGGCTAGTTCTGCCTTCTGCAGCTCCAGGATCACCTGTTCCGGGTCTGCGGAGCTGTCCACCGTGGTGGTGTAGCCGGGTTTGCGTCTGCCAAACAACATGACGATCGTTCCTCTTTCTGTGGGATTTTAGGTGTTCTGGGCGTAGATGCCACGCTTCTCCAGATCATCGGCCATGTCAGCCAGGTCATACTTCTCCAGGGTCTCACGGGTGGGCACACCGGTGGTGCGGTCCCAGCCGAAGATGTCGTAGAACAGATCCTTAGCCTTTTCCATGTCGGCACGGTCCAGCTTGGTGGTGCCTTCTTCGAATGCCTGGAAGTCGGGGTCCTTATCGAACACCCAATCGCAGATGGCATCGTGCTCCTGGCGCAGGTTTGCGCTGCCGCAGTTCTTCTGGAAGCTGATGGCGGTCATGACACGCAGCATCTGGGTGATGCGGGCGCCTGCCTCCTGCAGACCGGCCTGGGTGTAGGTCTCGCCGGTAACCGCAGTCATAAAGTCTGCCTGCAGGTCCAAGTCGCCGTGGTAGTTGCGCTCCTTGGAGGGAGACTGGGTCATGGGCCACATCCAGTTGCACAGGGTGGCAGAGTCGTGGAAGTTCTTGTCGTTGACGCAGTAGGCAGCCAGCTTAGCCTTGTTCTCGTTGATGGGAGTGTAGGCCTTGGCCTTATCGTAGCAGCCCTCACCGAAGAAGTCTTCCATGACCTTCTTGGTCACCTCGTAGGGTGCACCGGAACCGGTCTCGCAGACGATCTCGTGGATCAT
>CAKSXW010000017.1 GCA_934518555.1 uncultured Faecalibacterium sp.
CTCTTTAGCTCAGTCGGTTAGAGCACCTGACTGTTAATCAGGGTGTCGCCTGTTCGAGTCAGGCAAGAGGCGCCAGAAAGGCCGTGTTTCTCGGGAAACATGGCCTTTTTTCTTTTGTCTTTCCGGTTGTTAGTTTTTGCCACATTTGGCAGGGCTTAGGAGATAAATTTTCACATATCTTTCATTTTTCACCTCTCGTTAAAAAAGAAGCCCTTGAAGAAGCTGTTATATTGTGGTATACTGCACATAAGCTGTAAGGTTTCCACCCACAAATCTTGTCAGCAATTCCACCGGCCAAAAGGCAGGTGCTGCCAGGCTTTTTCCCTTTGGCAGACTGTCGGGGCTGCGTCGGTTTTCCTTCATCAAATTCACTGCGGCGTTTCCGGCATTTGCCAACGCTTGGGTGGTGTTTGAATAAATCTGTGTATATTCAAAGGAAGCATCTATGCGCTATACCTACGTCCGGCAGCATGACACCACCGACTGTGCCGCTGCCTGCCTCGCAATGGTGTGCCTCCATTACAAAAAGGAGATCACCATCACCCGTCTGCGGGATATGATGGGGACGGACCTGAAAGGCACAAACCTGGTGGGCCTGCAAAAGGCCGCCAATGAGCTGGGTTTTACCAGCGCAGCTGTCCGTGTGGACCGGGAAAACTTCCTCAGTGATTTTTCCCTTCCCTGCATTGCCCAGGTCATTACCGACCAGGGCCTGGCCCACTTCGTGGTGGTGTTCAAAAAAACCACCATCAAGGAGGATGGGGCTCGCCGTCAGCACATGCTGAAAGAGGCCGAGGCCATCAAGGAGGCCCAGGCCAACGGCAAAAAGCACAAGACCAAAGACTACGTGATCATCGGTGACCCTGCCACAGAGCTGAAAAAGATCAGCCTGGACGAGTTCTACAAAAACTTTACCGGCGTTCTGCTGCTGCTGAACCCCACCTCGGAGTTCCGGGGCAACATGGGCCGCACCAAAAACGCCCCCGGTGCCGAGAACAAAGACGGCAAGGACAACAAGGACGATAAGCCCAACAAGTGGGGCATGATGAAGCGGTATATGGACCTGCTTCTGCCCCAGAAAAAGCTGTTCTTCTACGCCATCCTCAGCTCGGTGATCACCACCATCCTGGGCATTGCCTCCTCCATGTTCAACAAGATCCTCATGGACGAGGTGCTGCCCTACGGGTTGGATAACCTGCTGGTGACCCTGATCATCGTGTTCAGTCTGGTAAGCATTACCAGTAGTCTCATCGGCTTTGTGCGGCAGTGGGTGTTGATCCACCTTTCCATCAAAATCGACATTCCCCTGATGCTGGGGTACTTCGGGCACATCTTCAAGCTGCCCATGAAGTTCTTCTCCACCCGCAAGACCGGTGACATCACCACCCGTTACTCTGACGCCAACACCATCAAGTCCATTTTTACCAGCATCGCTCTGAGCCTGGTAATGGACATTTCCATGGCCATCATCACCGGTATCATCCTGTTCCAGATGAACGCCATGCTGTTCTCCATCTCCTTGTTTATGGCACTGGTCAGCATCCTGCTGGTGCTGGTGTTCAAGCAGCCCTACAAGCGCATCAACGAGGAGACCATGATCCAGTCGGCAGCCCTCAACAGCCAGATGATCGAAAGCCTCCGGGGCATTGAGACCATCAAGTGCAACGCCAACGAGGACACCCAGCTGGAGAACCTGGAGCGAGAGTACATCAAGAGCCTGAAGATCAGCCTGCGGTCCAGCCGCATCAGCACGGGCCAGGGCCTGATCTCTACCTTTATCTCCACCGGCTTCAGTATGCTCACCACCTATGTGGGCATCAGCCAGGTGCTCCACGGCGAGATGACCCTGGGCAGCTTTATGGCTTTCAGCACCCTGTCCAGCTACTTCACCTCCCCCCTGAGCAACCTGATCAGCCTGCAGATGAGCATCCAGGAAGCCAGCATCTCCATGAAGCGTCTGACCGAGATCATGGACTACCCTGCTGAGGACGAGATCGCCGCCGATACCGAGCAGATTCCCCTGGACAAGGTGGAGGGCGATATCGAGTTCAAGGACGTGACCTTCCGCTACGGCAACCGTGCCCCGGCTCTGGATCATGTGAGCTTTACCATTCCTGCCGGCAAAAAGGTGGCTCTGGTGGGCAGCAGCGGCAGCGGCAAATCCACCATCACCAAGCTGCTGCTGAAGTACTACGACCCGGAGTCCGGCGAGATCGACTTCAACGGCGTGAACCTGGCGGATTATACCTGTGATTCCGTCCGTCGTGCCATTGCTTACGTGCCCCAGAACGTGGAGCTGTTCAGCAAGACCATCTACGACAACATCCGCATTTCCCGTATGGATGCTACCCTGGAGGAAGTGAAGGAGGCTGCCAAGAAGGCAGATGCCCACGACTTTATCCGGCATCTGCCGCTGCAGTACAACACCTACCTGGAGGAAGCCGGCAACGGCCTTTCCGGCGGCGAAAAGCAGCGCATTGCCCTGTCCCGGGCTTTCCTGAAGGACTCCAACCTCTATATTCTGGATGAGTCCACCAGCAACCTGGACTTTGCCACCGAGAATCTGATCTTCAACATGATCTACGATCAGTTGGCAGATCGGTCCATGCTCATCGTAGCCCACCGCCTTTCCACCGTCCGGGATTGTGATATGATCCTGGTGATGGACCACGGCAAGATCGTGGAGCGTGGCACCCACGACGAGCTGATGGCCAAGGACGGCAAGTATGCCGAACTGTGGAATATGCAGCAGGGCATCTACCGCAAGCGTGAGCCTGTGGTAAAACAGCCTGTGGCTGCAGCCGTTGTGGAGGAAGATGACGACGGCGAGTCCATCACCTATTGATCTGTGTTGCGATCGGGTGCGCACCCGATTACATAAAAAGGTCTGGCCCCAGCCGCGCAGCCGGGGCAGACCCCAAACTTTCAAATTTTGAAGGGAGTAATTCATCATGATGATGCCTGCAAACTTTTCTGCAATCTCTGAGAACGAGATGACCTACGTCAACGGCGGTGCTATCGCTCTGGAGGACATCCTGCCCGCTCGCCTGACCGTTGAGAACTGGCAGCGTTTCAACAAGAACATGGTCACCCTGATCGGCAACCACTTCGTTGGTGAGTACGTCAAGAACACCGTTGGCGTTCTGTTCGGCGGCTCCTACGCTCCTGGTGCTATGGGCAAGGCTTGGGCTCACTCTGTCGGCGAGTACTACAAGAGCGGCTACAACGTCTTCAACGGCGGCATCGACCCCGAGATGACCTGGGGCAACTCTGCTCTGGGCACTCTGAACGGTGCTCTGAACGCTGGCCTGCGTATCGTTGGCTCTGCTGCTGCCATCTACAACATGGCTACCGGCGGCGTCAAGAACGCTCTGCCCAGCACCATCACTGTTGAGAAGGCCAACTGATCAACCCTTGACTTTTCTGGACTGAGGGCTGCGGCACCTGCCTTTTTGTAAGGTTTTGAAGCAGCCGGGTGCGCACCCGGCTGTGGAAAAAGACATTTACAGTTGCGCAGCTGCAGATCGCCCCTTTACAACGGTGCAGCGTGCCCCAGCGTTCAGCCCTAGCAAACGATATGCAGTGTGTCCTGTGCTCCGCTGCAAGGCCAGCAGAGGACAATGCCTCGTTATGGTGTGCCCGGAGGCGTCCTGCCTCCGGGCACATTGTTTATGCGGTCACCCATTACTGAACTTCAGTAATAGGTGATCAAAAACGGAGAAGCCCTTCTCCGCTTCTGATCGCCTATTACGCCCCTCCCACCTGGGGAGGAAATCTAACGATAGGACAAAGAGGTACATCCAGATGAACGAGATCAAAGTTGCTGAAAACAAGACCCTTAAGCTCACCAACGTGGTGGCTCGCCGTGTGGCCCCGGAAGAACTGGGCAACATGATGGTGGCCCTGACCCAGCTGCAGAACTTTATCAAGAGCCACGACGCCCAGCCCATTGGCCCCCTGGTGCAGGCTGTCCGCATTTCTGCCGGCCCGGAGCATGTGCCGGAGCTGTACCTGATCCAGCAGGCCACCCAGCTGATCACCCAGTCGGAGCCGGGCTACACCGTGGACGCTGTGCTGCGGGTAAAGGGCTGCCTGTATGCCCACTACACCGGCCCCATGGGCTACAGCCAGCTGGCCAGCTCCAAGCTGCAGATCCACGCTTTTGAAAACGACATCAAGCTCAGCGGCGACACCTACACCATCTTTGTCAGCCAGGACGACGATGAAGCCGTTGTGGACGTGTTTATGGAGACCAAAGAATGATGACAAAGACCATCCAGAACCTTGACGATCTGCAGGACCGCCGCATTATGATGGACCGGGACGTGCCCCCCTACGGGTACGCCCTTGTGATCCTGGTGGGCCTGTTCATGATCTTTTTGGGGGTGTGGAGCACCCACACCAACCGTGTTTATGTAAGCCAGAACAGCGGCACCGTGCAGGCCAGCAATAAGACCTACATCATGTCCAGCTACTCCGGCTCCATTACCGAGCTGTACATCTCTGAGGGCAGCTATGTCAACGAGGGAGACCTGGTGGCTCACATCAAGAGCACCGACCTGGATATGCAGCAGGACAACCTGGAAAGCCAGCTGAAGATCTACAAGACCCAGCTGGACCAGTACAACAAGCTGCTGCTGTGCATCCAGGACGACACCAACTACTTCAGCGAGACAGACCCGGAGGACCAGCCCTACTACTACCAGTACCAGACCTACAAGAGCCAGGTGGAGCAAAAGACCTTTGACGCCTCGGCTTACCAGTCTGCCGGCTACTCCGATGCCCAGATCAAGACCCTGATGGAGCAGAGCCAGAGCGAGATCCAGGCCCTGTACTACTCCACCATGCAGTCCATCTCCCAGAGCATCACCAGTGCCCAGAGCACGGTGGAAAACCTGCAGGCCCAGCTGGACTCCCTGAACACCGGGGCCAACGACTACTACCTGTACGCCCCCACCTCCGGCGTCATCCACATGGACTCTCCCTACAAGGAGGGCATGGTGCTGAGTGCCGGCACTCCCCTGGCCACCGTGGCCAGCGAGAACGATGACCTGGAGATCGTTGCCATGGTCACCGTCAACGACCGCCCCCTGCTCCATGTGGGGGACCCCTGCAAGATCGCCATCACCGGCCTGTCGGAGTATTCCTACGGCAACATCACCGGTACTGTGACCTCCATCGACAGCGATGTGACCTCCAGCTCCAACGGTTCCTACTACAAGATGACCATCAAGCCCGACTCTACCTATGTGGTGAGCCACAGCGGCGATAAGGTGGACCTGGCCAACGGCATGAGCGTCACCGCCCGTGTGGAGTACGACCAGATCACCTATTTTGAGTACGCAATGGAGGCTCTGGGTGTGCTGTTCCGCTAAAGGAGACCTGGTCTCCGGCCCTGAATCATCCGTTTATGAAACACCCCAGAGAGGTACACGAACCATGAAATCAACCGCAAAGAAACTGGCCCTCTGCGCCGCTTTGCTCAGTCTGCTGGCCTGCGGCACCGCAGTGCCTGCCTCCGCCGCCATGCCCCAGGTACTGGGGGCGGCCATCTCCCTGCCCTGGGAGATGAAGGTGCCTGCTGAAAGCATTGAGCCCGGCTCCTACACCACCAACATGGTGCTGGGGGAGACCCAGCAGCTTTCCCCCAGCGTCAGCCCCCGGAACAGCACCGATTCGGTGATCTATCTTTCCGATGACACCAGCGTGGTCACCGTAAGCAGCAGCGGCGTGGTGCAGGCAGTGGGCGTTGGCACTGCCACCGTCACCGCCGCTGCCGGCAACCAGATCTGCGCCTATACCCTGGCCGTTTCCATGGACTCCACCATGATCGTTACGGAGATGGACCTTTCCCTCTCCTCCAACACCATCTATGTGGGCAACTCCGTGTCGGCCTCCCTACAGGTGCGGCCCACCTCGGCCTCTCAGTATGCCACCGTATCCCTCACCTCCTCCAACGAGCGGGTGGCTACGGTCAACAGTTTTGGCCGTGTTACCGGCGTGGCCCCCGGCACTGCCACCATTACCGCCACCTGCGGCAAGGTAACGGCCACCACCACCGTCACGGTGCTGGCCCTGCCTGCCTCTGAGAGCGGCTCCGGCAGCTCCGGCAGTTCCAACAGCGGCCAGATCATTACCACCAACACCACCTATGTGGTGCTGAAGCCCGGTGCCACCCGGACCCTCACCGCCAAGGCCACCCCGTCCTCCGCCTCCCAGAAGTTCACCTTCAAGTCCGGCAACAGCAGCGTGGCCACCGTAAGCCCCACCGGCGTCATTACCGCCGTGGGCACCGGCTCCACCTCCATTACCGTATCCAACGGCAAGGCCAGCACCCTGGTCACCGTGATCGTCAACCGTGCCGCTGCCGCCTCCTCCGGCTCTGAGAGCTCCGACGGCTCCAACGGGGACCAGGACACCCCGGTGCCCCAGGACCCCATCGTCCAGGCCATCCAGGACAGTGAGGACGCCGAGGTGGTGTTTGCCCAGCAGGAGATCCCGGTGATCACCGGGGAGGTGCTGAACGTTCTGCGTACCACCGGCAAGACCCTGTGCGTGGTAGGCGACGGCTACACCCTGCAGGTGTCCGGCAAAAACGTCAAGAACACCACAGGCCAGCTGAGCACCTCTCTGGCCCTGCAGACTGTGGCCCAGGGCCAGGAGTTTGTGCTGAACGACGGCAACACGGTGCCCTGTGCGGTCCGCATCGACCTGGACCAGAGCCAGTATTCCCGGCTGTACCTCTACAACGAGACCACCGGAAAGTGGCAGTACCTGAACAGCTACAAGGACGGCGTCATCACCGTAGACACCGCTGGCCGTTACCTGCTGACCAATGAGAACCTCCGGTTCACCAACATCAATTGGAGCTTCTTTATTGCAGGCGGTGCCATGGTGGCCGTTATCGCCGTGGCCTACATCGCTTTGAAAAAGCGGTACTGGTTCTGGTGATCTGCCAGCTCCCAAATAAAAAGCAGCGAGCCCTCCCGGAGTGTTTCCGGGAGGGCTCGCTTTTTGTTGTAATTTTTAACGGGGAAAGTCATGGCCCCAGGCCAAAGCGGCCTCACAGGCCCCTGTATGCCCCTCTGACAGGCGTTACTCTACGGTGACGCTCTTTGCCAGGTTCCGGGGCTTATCCACATCACAGCCCCTCAGCACCGCCATATAGTAGGCGAACAGCTGCAGGGGCACGATGAGCTGCAGGGGCATCAGCAGGTCCTCGTAGTCGTCCAGACGCACCACGGCATCTGCCACCCCCTCCGGCACCGGGGCGTCCTTTGTGGTAAACAGCAGCACTCGGGCTCCCCGGCTCTTGGTCTCCTTGGCGTTGGACAGGGTCTTTTCATACACCTGCTTCTGGGTAGCCAGGGCGATCACCGGCACCCCGTCGGTGATCAGGCTAATGGTGCCGTGCTTCAGCTCCCCGGCGGCGTAGGCGTCGGAGTGTACATAGCTGATCTCCTTCAGCTTCAGGCTGCCCTCCAGGGAAAGGGCGTAGTCGAAGCCCCGGCCGATGAAAAAGCAGCTCTGGGTATTCACGCAGCGGCTGGCCAGGTACTTGATCTGCTGGCAGTCTGCCAGACGCTTCCGGATCACCTCCGGGGCCTCCAGCAGCTTGGCGGTGTAGTGCCGGGTCTGGGCCTCCGTCAGGGTGCCCCGGGCGTAGGCCAGCCGCAGGGCAAACAGGTACAGCACACACAGCTGCACCATATAGGCCTTGGTGGAGGCCACAGCGATCTCCGGCCCGGCGTAGGTGTACATCACATAGTCTGCAGCCCGGGCGATGGAGCTGCCCACCACGTTGACGATGGCCAGCACCGGCACCCCCCGGCTCTTGGCCAGTTTGAGGGCCGCTAGGGTATCGCTGGTCTCCCCGGACTGGCTGATGATGACCACCAGGTCCCGGGGGCTCAGGATGGGGTCCCGATACCGGAACTCGCTGGCAATGTCCACCTCTGCCGGCACCCGGGCCAGGGTCTCAATGGCCGCCTTGCCCACCATGCCTGCGTGCATGGCGGTGCCGCAGCCCACCAGGTGCACCGTGCCGATGTTCCGCAGCATCTCATCTGTCAGCCCCGGCACTTGCAGCTCCGGCAGGCCCTGTTCCACCCGGGGGCTTACGGTGGCGGTAATGGCCTCCGGCTGTTCGTGGATCTCCTTCAGCATAAAATGGGGGTAGCCGCCTTTTTCTGCTGCCTCCATGTCCCAATCTGCTGTAAGGACCTGCCGCTGCACCGGCTCCCCGAACTCGTTGTAAAAGCGGATGCCCTCAGCCCGGCACACCGCCATGTCCCCTTCTTCCAGCACGCTGTAGCGACGGGTGTACTGGAGCAGGGCCGGGATGTCCGAGGCCACAAAGCTCTCTCCTCCCCCCCAACCCACGATCAAGGGGCTTTCTCGTTTTACTGCAAAGATGGTGTCCGGGTAGTCCCGGAACAGCACCGCCAGGGCGTAGCTGCCCCGGACCTTGGCCAGGGCCTGCTGCAATGCCTGCAGCGGCTCCCCTTTGTAGCAGCTGTCGATGAGCTTTACCAGCACCTCGGTGTCGGTCTCGCTCTCAAAGGTGTAGCCCTGGGTCATCAGCCGTGCCTTCAGCACCCCGTAGTTCTCGATGATGCCGTTGTGGACGATGCTGACCCTGGGGGTGGAATGGGGGTGGCTGTTCACGTCACTGGGCTCCCCATGGGTAGCCCACCGGGTATGACCGATGCCGCAGCCGCTTTGGGGCAGGGCCTGGGCCTCCAGCTTTTGCCGCAGCATTTCCAGCCGCCCCTTGCTTTTTACCACACGGATGCTGTTGCCCTCTGCCAGGGCCACCCCGGCAGAGTCGTATCCACGATATTCCAGTTTTTCCAGACCATCCAACAGCACAGACTGGGCATTGCGCTTTCCCACATAACCTACGATGCCACACATACAAAACACCTCCATGCCGACAGCCTCCCTGCAAAAAACAGGGGCAGGGCTGTCAGCTTCCCTCTTGTATTTGTTCTTGTATGGCTTGCTTTGAAAGGATCTGTTCCGGTATTACTGCCGGTTTTTGCCTTTCGCTGCGGCTGGTCTAGCCCTCAGCCGGAGAAACATCCGCCGAATGCTTCGATGATCCCTCTCCTCGTCACCCTCACGGCTGTCACCCGTGTGGCCCGGCGCTTTGCGTCAACGGTGTGGTCTGCATCCCCTCTCTTTCGATGGCAGATTATACCACATCTTATTCTGGGATGCAACTCTTTTTTCCCTCAGCGGCCTCCCAGCATCCGGTGCAGCTTGGGCTGCCACACCAGGCGGTACACCGCCAGCAGGTTCCGCAGGGCCCGGTCGTAGAGCAAAAAGGCCACATTTCCCATGGCCACTGTGGCCAGGGTCACCGCCAGGGCGGTGCCCCGCAGCTCCCGGGCAATGCTGCCTGCCGGGATCAAAAGCAGCAGCAGACCGTACATGGCGGCAATGGCACCGTTGCACAGCAGCAGCTTGCAGGCCCACCGCAGCACCGCCGGGCGCACCCGGTCGAACCAGGGCTTTGCCAGAGGGTAGTACCCCAGCAAAAACACAAAGATCAGGGCCACCTCTTTGTCCGGCACAAATAAAATCGCCAGCAGGCTCACCGCAGCGTAGGCGGTAAGGGCCATAGGACGGCCGCATTCCACACACACCGTTGCGATCAAGAACCCTGCCAGCGCAGGCGCAATAAACATAGCAATGGGGATCACAGCCCCCAGCAGCATCAGGGCGACGCACAGGGCCGCCGCCATGCCGCAGTAGGCCATGGTCCAGCTTTTTCGGTTTTGTTTTTTCATGGGATCTCCCAATTGTCCTGCTCGGTGCCGTCCTCCAGCGGATCCACCGCATGGTGCAGGCCCAGCAGCATGATGTTATCCAGCAGGCTGCGGTTCAGCTTGATATCCAGCATCCCGTACACTCGCATCAGGTCGTTGGCAGCTGCCAAAGCCTGGCGACGGGCGTTTTCCATGGCTGCTGCCTGGCTGGTCAGGTCGTTGATCACAAACACGTTGTAGCGGCCTGCCCGGCGGTCAGCCTCAAACTTTTCCGCCTTGTGGATGAGGTAAAAAATGCGGCCGATGCTGCTGCCAATGTACCGCATACTCTTGCGCTGGCTGGGGTCATCGATGGCCAGGGTGGAGTACAGGGCCCCGTAGATGTTGCTCATGGGCTCTGCCGCCAGGTTGTAGTTCCGGGCGTGGAGGCTCATCTGCACCAGGGCCTGCTCCCGTTCCTGGACGAACAGCCGCTCCAGCCCCGGGTTTGCCTCCACGGTGCGCTGGTAGGCACGGCGCAGCAGCAGACGGTCCAGGCTGCGGCGCAGCCGTTTTACCGGACGCAGGTCCTGGGGGGCCTGGTCCTGCAGGTCGTGCCAGCCCAGCAGCACCTCTACCTGGGCCGCCAGATGGATGCCCTGGGTCTGGCACATGAGCTTGCGCCAGCACAGGGTGCCGGGCACTCGCTGCCGCTGGCAGGTGGCAATGCGCCCGGCCAGGCTGTCTGACAAGATGGCAAACAGCACCCCGTTGTACCGCAGCAGATGGCAGGCGTACAGGCCATATTCCTTGTACAGCTGCCGCCGCACTCCTCGGAGATACTGGAGGTAGATATTATAATCACGGATGGTCAACTCCGGAAGATAGGGTTTCATTCGACCCTTCATAGGGGGCACCGTTCCTTTCTGCCACAGACCGCACAAGTCATGGTAATAAGGTAAGTATAATCCATTTTGTACCGCTGTGCAACGGTAGGATTGTAAATTCTCCATGAATTTGTCTCACCTTGTTCAGGCTTTGTGCACAACATCTCATAAAACTTTGTTTGTGTGCGTCTTTTTCTCCGGCAGGCATTGTTTGGTCATTCGTTCCGGAATTGCCCCGGTTTTTCCGGCAACGATGCAAAAAGCCGCACCGGAATTTTCCGGTGCGGCTTTTGGATGCAGTCAGGGGGCTTTTGCGCCCGGCAAGGCTCAGCCCTTGCGGTCCACCCGACGCTTGCCGTCAAAGCCAGTTTTGGGCATGGGCTTTGCGGTGTGCTCAAACTTGGGTGCGTTGTAGTACATATACAGCTGGCAGGGGATCATGCCGTTGTACATCTTGCGGCGTTTGTTGGCACGCTTGCCGTAGTGGGCCTCAAAGTCCATGTCGGCAGTAATGGCGTAGACCCCGGCGCAGGGGTGGGCCTCCATCTGCTGGCCCAGGGTCCGGGCCAGCTTGGCGGCCCCCTCAATGGTGCCCAGACGCTCGCCGTAAGGGGGGTTGGTCAGCACGATGGCCTCCGGTTTTGCGGCAAAGGCAGCCACATCGGCCACCTCAAAGTGGCAGCGGTTCTCCACGCCAGCCAGCTTGGCGTTGGCGTTGGCCAGGGCCACGGCAGCCGGGTCGATGTCATAGCCAAAGGCCTCAAAGCCCACGTCCAGCTTGGACTCTGCCAGGGCCTTCTGCCGCTGCTGGGCCCAGACGGCGGCAGGCACAAAGCTGTAACGCTCGGCGGCAAAGCGGCGCTTCAGGCCCGGGGCAATGTTCATGGCCTTCTGGGCGGCTTCGATCAGCAGGGTGCCGCTGCCGCAGAAGGGGTCCTCCACCAGGCTGTCCCGGCGCACACGGCCCAGGTCCGCAATGGTGGCCGCCAGGGTCTCCCGGAGGGGAGCCTCCATGGCGTTGCGGCGGTAGCCACGCTTGTGGAGGCCCTCGCCGGTGGTGTCCAGGGTGATCTCACAGACGTTCTTCCGCAGCATAAAGCGGATCTTATACTCGGTGCCGCTCTCCGGCAGCACCGAGGTGTGGTGCTTGTTCATCAGCCGCTTGACCACAGCCTTTTTGATGATGCTCTGGCAGGCAGGCACGCTGGTGAGCTGGCTGTCCAGCGAGGAGCCGTTGACCGGGAAGGCGGCGTCGGCCGGCAGCAGCTCCTCCCAGGGGATGCTGTAGACCCCGTCGAACAGCTCGTCGAAGGTGGTGGCCTTGTACCGGGCCAGCAGCAGCATCACACGCTCCACGGTACGCAGGTTCAGGTTGGCGGCAGCGATCATCTCGGCCCCACCGGAAAAGGTCAGGCGGCCGTCATCCACCCGGATGTTCTCGGCGCCGATGCGGGTCAGCTCAAATTTTGCGGTGGACTCGCACCCAAAAAAGCAGGGAGCGATCAGTTCAAATTTTGCGGGCATTGTGGTTCCTTTCTTTTGTTTCCGGCGAAAAAACAGACCTGTCCGACCAGGGACAGGCCTGTTCCATACATTGTGATGGGTGGGTCAGCGGCCACGACGGCTCCGGGGGGCATAGCCGCCGCCCCGGCGGTTGTTGGTCTCGTGGTCCAGGTCCGCCATCTTTTCCTCACTCTGGCTCTTGAAGCGGCTCATCATGTCCTCAAAGCTCAGGTTGTCGGAACGGGCCGGGGCCTTGGGCTGCCACACACGGGGGGCTGCCTCCCGGGCCGGGCCACGGCCCCCTTCACGGGGGGGACGACCGCCGCTGCGGCCGCCGCCAAAGTGGCCGCCCTCCCGGGGACCATTGGGCCGTCCGCCGGGGCGAGGGCCTGCAGGGCCACGGCCTTCCCGGGCAGGGGGCGGCAGTAGCCGCTTGATGGACAGGGCGATCTTGCCGTCCGGTGCAACGTTGATGACCTGCACCTTTACGGTATCTCCATCGTGGAGGACCGTCGCAATGTCCTGCACGAACTCGTTCGACACCTCGGAAATGTGGACCATGCCCACCCGGCCTTCCGGCAGGGCAACAAATGCACCAAAGGGCTTTACGCCGGTGACACGGCCCTCAAAAACGTTTCCAACCTCAATTGCCAAAGCTCAATACTCCTTGTTTTCCAAATAAAATGGTGCCTGCCGCAAGCTCACTTCCCCGTTACATCCACAAAGATGCGCTCGTTGGGGGCGGCATAGTTGTAAGAGTCCCGGGCCACCCATTCGGTGATCTGGTCCGAGTCGCCGCTGAGGATCCGCTGCATCTCCTCGTTTTCCGTCTGCTGCTGGGCGATCTGCTGGTTCAGCGTTTCCAGCTCCGCACGCTTGGAGCTGATGGTGACCTGATTGGAGATATAGGCAGCCAGCATACTCAGCAGCATCAGGACAAAAAACAGCCGGGCCAGGGTCTTGCCCACTGCGTTTTTCTTGCGTTTTTTCGTCGTCTGATTTGCCATGATACGCACCCCCATCCCAGCTGCAGCCCTGCTGCAAGCCATGCTCTTACTTTGATACGTATGAATTATACAACAGGGGGTGCTGGTTTGGCAAGCTCTTTTTCTGATTTTTTGCGGTTCTTTTTGCGTTCCGGCGTAGTTTGCGCTCCTCCCGGCCTGCCCTGTGCCGCCGGGCCAGGGGCTGCACCACCCGGTGCCCCAACAGCCGGAAGGGCAGCCCCAGCAGCCACAGCAGCCGCCCTTCCAGCCACTGCACCGGGGGCCCCACCAGGCTCCGGGCTCCGGCGGCCCCGGCAAAGGCGGCTGCCAGCATATACCACCGCAGCACCCCGGCACAGCTGGCCCCGGCAGCGTAGCTCTGGGTGCCCAGCAGCAGGGCCCCCACCAGGGCCATGTCCGGCAAAAAGGCTCTGGGCCCCCGGACCGGAAAAAGCCCCCGGGCGGCTCCCAGCACTGCCCCCAGGGCACCGCAGGCGGCCATCTCCCGGCCCAGGGCCCCGGGGGGCGGTACCGGCAGCATCAGCCCAGCAGCCGACGCCAAAAGCCGCCGGCAGGGGCATTGCGGGTGTATTCCAGCCGGTCCAGCCGGCCGGTGAGCTTGGCCTGCCCGGCCTCCAGGTCCAAGGACACCACACTGAGCTGGGCCCCGGCCAGGTGCAGGGTGCCGCAGCCGGTCTCCAGGGCCGCTGCCTCGGCGTTGCAGTGCAGCACCCGGCGCACTCCGGTGACGGTCAGCTGGTTCCGGCCCTCCAGGATCAGGTCATGGGGCAGGGGCTGTTCCGGTTTTTCAAGGGGTTTTGACATAGGCAGGCTCCTTCCTTTCAGAGCATCCTATGCCGGGGGCCGGGGTCTTATTCCGGCCGGGGGTCCGTGGCCAGCGGCGCAGGCTGCTCCAGGATCTCGTACATTTCCCGTGCCACGTCCTTGGTCCGGGGCTCCACATCCGACAGCACCCGGACCTTGATGGGACGGTTGCCGAAGGTGACCTCGATGATGTCCCCGGCGTTGACGGCCTGGCTGGCCTTGGCCACCTTGCCGTTGATGAGGATGCGGCCTGCATCCGCCACTTCGTTGGCCACGGTGCGCCGCTTGATGAGCCGGGAGACCTTGAGATATTTATCCAGTCGCATAGGGTTTTCCTCCTTGATCTGTACAAAAAACGCCGCCGCACCTTTTGGCAGGCAGCGGCGGCAAAAAAGACTGCAGCTTACAGCGTATCCTTCAGGGACTTGCCAGGCTTGAACACGATGCTGCGAGAAGCAGCGATGGTGATGGGCTCCCGGGTACGGGGGTTGATGCCCTGACGCTCGGCCCGCTCCCGGACCTCGAAGGTGCCAAAGCCGGAGATGGTGATCTTTTCACCCTCAGCCATGGCCTTGCCCAGTGCCTCGAACATAGCACTGACAGCCCGGTCGGCGTCCTTTTTGCTCATCTCAGTGTTTGCTGCCACCTGTGCGATCAGATCCGTCTTAGTCATGATATTACCCTCCAAAATTCTGTTCTTGTTCCGTGGTTTCTTCTTCCATTGGGGCATTTTCCTGCTGCAGGCAGTCCTGCCGGAAACGCTTTGACGCAAAGGTCAAGGCTTCTTCGGCGTCCACTCCGGCCAGCCGCAGGGCGTTTACTGCTGCAAACAGCATCTCCCCGGCGGTCTGGGCCTCCGGAGCCTGGCCCCAGGCCTCTACTGCCTGTTCCAGGGTCTGCTGGGCCTGCTGCTGGGTGGGCTGGGCCACACCGCACCGGGCGGCCCGCTTTTGCAGCTTTTGGGCGTACATCAAAGCCGGCAGGGTGGCAGGCACAGTGTTCAGCTCATCTGCCAGGGTGGTGCGGCCCTTTTCCTTATTCTTGAGCGCATCCCAGCCGTTTATACCGGCATTTTGCGCCGCCGATGCGGCAAAGATGTTGGGGTGCCGGAACACCAGCTTTTCGCAGACCTCCCGGCATACATCCTGGAAGGTGAAGTGCCCCTGCTCCTCCTCCATCACCGTGTGGAAGGCCACCTGCATCAGCACGTCTCCCAGCTCCTCCCGGAGCATGGCCGGGTCATCAGCGTCGATGGCCTCCAGCACCTCGCAGGTCTCCTCCAAAAAGTTCTTCCGGATGGAGGCGTGGGTCTGCACCTTGTCCCAGGGGCAGCCCTGCTGGGGGTCTCGCAGGATCCGGAGGATCTCCAGCAGCTGCTCTGCCGTATACGGTTCTCTCGGTTCCCAGTCCAGCATGGCAGGCCCTCCCTTCCAAAAGATACTACAAATTGTACCGCATTGCCTGGTTTTTTGCAAGGGAAAGCGGCAATTTCTCCGGGTTTTTGCTGAGATTTTTCCTTTTTCACAAAAACAGGGCGGCATCCTGCTGGGGATACCGCCCTCCGGTCCGGGCCCTGGCCCGACGGTCAGGTCACAGCTGTGCGCCGCACTTGTTGCAGAACAGTGCGTCTGCCGACACCGGGGCACCGCACTGGGGGCAGCTCTTATGGGCGGCCTCCGGGGCAGGAGCTTCCGCCGGAGCTTCCGGCTCCAGGTCCGGGTCCTCCTCATGGATGGTAAACTCCACCTCTGCAGCCTCTGCAGGGGTCAGGGTCGCCTTCAGCCGGAGGATCTCGTCCTCGATGGTGTCGATCATCTCGATGTACTTATCCACCAGGGGCTGGTTTTCTTCCTTGCCCTTGGCCAGGCTGTAGACCAGCGCACCCAACTGACGCTGTGCCTTCAGCAATTTGGTCTGCTCGTTGAGGATCAGGGCCTGGGTCTTGCCCTTTTCTGCCAGGTCACGGGCTGCGGAGTAGCCCTTTTCTGCGTATTCCAGACCCATCTCTTTGATTTTATTAAAATCCATAAAAGACACCTCTCTCTTCATCACAAGGCCCAGCCAGCGCCGGGTCAATGGGTTGTGGGGTCATGCTCATTATAGCGCACCCTTGGCGCAATTGCAACGAAAGGCCCCCAGTTTTTACAGTTTGGTGCAGGTTTGGAAACAATTTTTTCGCATCTTACCCAGATTTTCGGGCATTTCAGGCCTTGCCGCCGTAAAACTCCCGGAGCATACTGTTCTCCGGCAGCAGCGAAAGAGCCAAGGGGTCCACCTGCTCGAACCGCCGGGCCGTCTCGTCCCACAGCTCCGCATTGTGGCCCTCCAGGGTAAACTGACGGCGCACCACCTCCAGCAGGTTGGCAATCAGGCCCAGCTCGTAGGTAAAGGAGGTGTCCAGCAAAAAGTCTGCACTGCTCTTGAAGCCCTTGATATACCGGGTCTCCCCGTCCAGCACCCGGTCCCACATGGCCAGGGTCTTTTCCGGGCTGCGGCCCCGGGTGGCGGCATCTCGCAGGGTCCGGCGGCACAGCCGGATATCCTGGGTGTTGATGGCCCGGCGGCCGTCGATGCAGTACTCCTCCCGGAGGCCGGCGTAGATGCGGTAGATGGCGTCGCCGTTTACCAGGCCCGTCAGCTCCGGGTTCAGAGCATGGATGCCCTCCACGATGCACACGCCCCCCTGGAGGTCCATGTCCTCGGTCTCTGCGGCCCGCTTTTCGGTGGCAAAATCATAGATAGGCAGGGTGGTCCGGCCCGTCTCGTTCAGCTCCTTCAGGCACTGACGGATCAGGGGCATATCCAGGGTCTCCGGGTTCTCGTAGTCCAGGGTGCCGTCGGGCATCCGGGGGTAGAACTCGGCCCCTTTAAAAAAGTTGTCCAGGCTGATGACCCGGGCAGGGGTGCCCTGCTGGATCAGAGCCTTGGCCAGGCAGTGGGCACTGGTGGTCTTGCCGCTGGCCGAGGGGCCTGTGAGCATCACGATCTTTGCGCCGGAGGCACGCACCTTCCGGGCAGCATACTGCACCCGGCGGCTATAGCTGCTCTCGCTGAGCTCTGCCAGAGCCTGGGGGCTTTTGGCTGCCACATTGTACAGGTCAACTTCAATCAGTCGTTTCGGGACCCAGATCGAGATCATAAAAATCAGCCACTCCTTTTTTCCGGTCCAGTACCTCCGCAAAGCGCTGGATATACTCATTCGGATACTTGAAATTGAAGATGCGCTGGATGCGCTTTCCCCCGTCAGCCACCAGCTTGGTGCTGCCGCCTGCGCCGGCGGAGAGAATGGTCTGAACTTCCTCCATGATATAGATGTTGTAATATCCTTCATGGCCCGGCTTGCACCAGCCCACGTTTTCCAGGTTCTGCAGGGTGTTCTTCTGCCGGTAGAGGTAATAGGGCCGGTATCCTGCCTGGGCCAGCAGCTGGCATTTTTCCAGCATGGCGGCCACGTCCGCATAGTCGTTTTCCTGCTGGTCCTCCATGACGATCCGGGAGGCTCGCTTGAGGGTCAGGGTGTGGACGGTGATGTTCTCCGGGTCCAGGGCAATGGCCTGCCGCAGGCTGTGCTCAAAGCCCTCCACCGTGTCCCCAGGGAGGCCTGCGATCAGGTCCATGTTGATATCCCGGTGCCCGGCCTGCCGGGCCTGGGCGTAGCAGTCCAGGATGTCCTGGGCCGAGTGCTTGCGGCCAATGTTGGCCAGCACCTGATCCGAGAAGGTCTGGGGGTTGATGGAGATCCGGGTGGCCCCGTACTCCTTGATGACCGCCAGCTTTTCGGCATCGGTGCAGTCCGGCCGCCCGGCCTCCACCGTATATTCTACGACGGCAGACAGGTCAAAATTCGCCCGGACGGTGCCCATGAGCTGCCGCAGCTGGTCGGCAGAAAGGCTGGTGGGGGTGCCGCCGCCGATATAGATGCAGCTGAGGGTCAGCCCTGCTTTGTCTGCCTGGCAGCGGATCTCCTCCACCTCCCGGCACAGGCAATCCACATAGGGCTGCACCATTTTCCGGTCCCGGTCCAGGTTGCAGCTGACAAAGCTGCAATAGCTGCACCGGGAGGGGCAGAAGGGGATGCCGATGTACAGGCTGTAGGTCTTGGGGGCACTGCCGGCCTTCAGAATGGGCTCCTGCAGGTCTGCAATGGCCTTGGCCATGCGGTACTTCTGCTGGGAGCAGTCGAACCGCTCCAGGAAAAACCGATCCACCTCTGCCTCGGTCCACCCGGCGGCCCGCTTGTCGTGGACAAGGCGCACCGGCCGTACGCCGGTCATCTTGCCCCAGGGGGGGCGGATGCCCGTCCACTGCCGCAGCAGGTGGTAGGTCAGGCTGGCCAGGGCAAATTCCGGCGTCTCGCCGCCTTTTTCCACCGGCTCCGGCAGGGGGGCCGTCTGCTGGGCAGAGCTGCCGCCCTGCCGCACCATGGCCCACAGGCCCTCCGGCTTTTTTTCTGCCCAGACGCAGTCCTCGGTGTCTGCCGGGGGCGTCAGGGTAAGGGGTGCCATGGGGTAAAACAGGCGGACCAGATGCTCCACCTCATACCCGGAAGGCAGCCCGGTGATGTAAATTTTCATGGTACTCTCTCTTTGTTGTCAAAACGCATCCCCACGGAGGGCACTGCGGATGTAGTAGTTTTGGTCCAGCTCCTGCCCAAAGGTGGAAAACTCTCCATGGCCCGGCAGCACCTGGGTGTCCCGGGGGATGGGCAGCTGAGCCAGCTTTTTCAGGCTCTGGGTCATCTGGGCACTGCTGCCCCCTTCCAGGTCCGTGCGGCCGATGCTGCCGGCAAACAGGGTGTCGCCGCAGAACAGGTACTCGCCGCACAGCAGCACCACGCTGCCGGGGGTGTGGCCAGGGGTGTGCCAGACGGTGAACTTCAGCTCATCCACCGCCAGTTGCTGGCCCTCCTGGTAGCTGTGGTCCGCTGCCGTAAGGGGCAGGATCCGGTCCCCTGCCAGGTCTGCGGCCTCGCAGTAGAGGGTGGCGTTCCACTCTGCCTTCAGGGCCTGGGCACTGCCCACATGGTCAAAGTGACCGTGGGTGCACAGGATGGTGGTGAGGCTGGCCTGATGCTGCTTTAAAATTTCATCGTAGCTCTGCACCTCTGCTGCCGGGTCGATGACCACAGCATGGCCAGCCTCCGAGATCAGCAAAAAGGTGTTGGTGTAGTACGGCGGTGCCGCCGGAATGTGAAAGGCCTGCATAGGGTCACTCCTTTCGTTTCCACTCGTCGGTGTCGATGATGATGGTGCAGGGGCCCTCGTTTACCAGAGAAACCTGCATGTGGGCCCCAAACTCTCCGTGCTGCACTTCCTTGAGGCCGTGCTTGTTCATCTCCTCCAAGAACAGCTCATAGGCGTCCACCGACAAAGGGGCCTTGGCGGCCTTGATAAAGCTGGGGCGGTAGCCCTTCCGGGTGTCGCCGTAAAGGGTGAACTGGCTGACCACCAGGGCCGAATAGCCCAGGTCCCGGGCACTGAGGTTCAGTTTGCCCTCGGCATCCGGAAAAATACGCAGACCGGCACATTTGTCGGCCAGCTTGGGCACGATGTCCAGGGTGTCGGTATCCCGGACCCCCAGCAGGATCATGAGCCCCGGCCCAATGGCCCGGGGTTCGCCGCCTTCCACTCGTACACTGGCCGAAGACACGGCCTGAATGACTGCTCGCATGGTCTTAGCTCCTTGTCACCTTGAGCACATCCTTTACCTTGGAAAGTCTTGCGACCACACGGTTCAGGTGCTCGGTATTGTTGATGCCGATGGTCAAACTGATCACAGCACAGTTGTTTTCCACCTGGCGGGCGTTCATGGCGTAGATGGGCACCCGAATATCGGCCAGGGCACTGAGCACGTCCTGCAGCAGCTCGTTGCGGTTCAGGGCAATGATCTCCAGCCCGGCCTTGTAGCTGTCCTTGACGCTGTCGGCCCAGTAGGCCTTGACCCAGCGGGGGGCGTTGGAGGGGTCTTTCATGCTGGACACTGCATTGGAGCAGCTCTGCTTGTGGATGGACACGCCAAAGCCCCGGGTGATAAAGCCCACGATGGGGTCCCCGGGCAGGGGGCTGCAGCACTTGGCAAACTTGATGGGGGTGTTGTCAAAGCCCTCCACCACCACGCCGTCGGTGGCGTGGACCTTGCTCAGGTCCACCTTGGGCAGGTCCTCCTCAGACCGCTCCTCCGTGGCCTTCAGCTTGGTCCACTCCTCCTTCAGCTTGGGCAGGCAGTTGGCAATGGTCATGCCTCCGTAGCCAATGGCGGCGTACAGCTCCTCGGCGTTGTTCTGCCGCAGGCGGCGGCAGCAGCCGTTGATAAACTCGTCCAGCTGATCGTCGGGAATAATGATCATCTCCCGGCGCAGCTCCCGGGCCAGGGCGTCCCGGCCCTGCTGGATGTTCTCCTCCCGGCGCATCTTTTTGAACCAGTTGCGGATCTTGCTCTTGGCCTCGCTGGTCCGCACGATCTTCAGCCAGTCCCGGCTGGGGCCCTTGTCGGCAGGGCCCAGGATCACCTCGATGATCTCGCCGGTGGCCACGATGTGGTCAATGGGCACCATGCGGTTGTTCACCTTGCAGCCCACCATGCGGTTGCCCACTGCCGAATGGATGGCGTAGGCAAAGTCGATGCAGGTGGCCCCGGTGGGCAGGTTGATCACATCTCCCTTGGGGGTAAAGGCAAACACTTCCTCCGGCAGCAGGTCGCTTTTCAGGTCATGGAGCAGGTTGCCAGAATCTTCGCTGACGCGCTGGTTTTCCAGCAGCTGGCTGACCCAGGCCAGCCGCTCGTCCAGCTTGTCGTGGCCGCCGAGGCCTTCTTTGTACTTCCAGTGGGCCGCCACGCCGTACTCTGCCTGCTCGTCCATGGCACGGGTGCGGATCTGCACCTCAAAGGGGATGCCCTCGTGGCCGATGACGGTGGTGTGGAGGCTCTGGTAGCCGTTGGGCTTGGGGGTGGAGATATAGTCCTTGAAGCGGTTGGGCAGCGGGTGGTACATATCATGGATGAGGCCCAGGGTGCTGTAGCACTCGGCCAGACTGTCCAGGATGACCCGCACGGCGTAGATATCGTAGATCTCATCAAAGGACTTGTTCTGCATGATGGTCTTGCGGTAGATGCCGTAGATGCTCTTGACCCGGCGCTTGATGGTGGCACCCTCGATGCCGCTTTCCACCAGACGCTGCTCAATGACACCGGACACCTTGGCCAGGAACTCCTCTCCGGCCCGCTCGCTGAGCATCTTGTTGATCTCTTTGTAGCCCACCGGGTCCAGGTAGTGGAGGCTCCGGTCCTCCAGCTCCTCCTTTACGTTCAGGATACCCAGACGGTTGGCGATGGGGGCATACACCTCCATGGTCTCCCGGGCCTTGTCCCGACGCTTCTGCTCCGGCCAGGCGTCGCCGGTCCGCATATTGTGGAGGCGGTCGCAGAGCTTGATGATCATGACCCGGACGTCCCGGCTCATGGCCAGCAGCATCTTACGCAGGTTTTCGGCCTGGAGCTCCTCGATGTTGGAGAACTGGATCTTGGTCAGCTTGGTAACGCCGTCCACCATCTGGGCCACTTCGCTGCCAAACTGAGCCGTCAGGTCCTCCAGGGTGGTGGGGGTATCCTCCACCACGTCATGGAGCAGGGCGGCGGCAATGCTCTCTGAGTCCATGCCCAGATCCAGCACCAGCCGGGCCACCGCCAGGGGGTGGCAGATATAGGGCTCGCCGCTGCGGCGGCACACCCCGTTGTGGGCAGTGTTGGCCAGGTCGTAGGCCTTTTGGATCATCTCCATGTTGTAGGCCTTGCCGCTGGCCTGGATGGCCTGGCACAGCTTCTCCCAGGTAACGATCTCCGGCCGCACCTCCGAGGGCAGGGCCCCCTCCGGGGCGTCTGCCGGCTGGGCCGTAGCCGCCACCGTAGCCGTCTCCTGCACCGGCTGGTGCAGATGGGTCTTTGCAGAGTAAGAATCCTCCCCTTTCACAGCGGCAGGGGCCGGGTTTACAGGTCTCTTTCCCTCAGGCATTTACATTCCCTCCAAACATTTCAGGATAGGAGCCTCCGACAGGTTCTTTTTGCCGGCAGTAGGCACCAGCTCCCAGATCTTGGCTCCCCCTTTTTCCACGGCAGCAATGAGCCCCACCTGTTCCAGGGCGGTCACTGCCACCAGGGTCTTGCCGGTCTGTTCCTCCCCCAGCCGGGCACACAAGGGCTGCAAGTCCTCTGCGTGCCAGCGGCGGGCCTGCAGCTCCCGGTATACCGCAATGATATGGCTCCGGGCCGGGGCGATCAGGGCCTTTTGCTGGTCCGTCAGGGGGGTGCCCCGGCGCAAAGCCTGGACCAGTGCCGCCTGCCGGGACATCTGACTGCCCTGGCCTGCCGGGTGCAGGTCGATGATCCGCCCGGACAGCTGGGCTCCCCGGGGGGCATCGTAGACCGAAAGATTCAAGGCCGCATCCACCACGTCTCCCATAGCGTAGGGCAGCTGCTCCGGTGTCATGCCAAACCACACGGCATAGAGGCTGGCGTTACCCTGCCGCAGCCGCAGACGGCTGTGGCGGCCCTCCGACACCGGGTACACCCCGTCCACCACTGCATTCTGCAGCAGGAACACCGGGGTGGGGTTGTCGGCCCCAAAGGGGGCCAGCTGGTCCAGCCGACGCACTGCCTCCACGGTGATCCGGTCCAGATGGATGGACAGGTCACAGGTCAGGGGCGGCACCTCCAGCACCGGGCACTCCCGGGCCGCCCACTCGTTGAGGCGGCGGCGGAGCTCCGGCAGATTTTCTTCCTTTACCGACAGGCCTGCCGCCATGGCATGGCCGCCATAGCGGATCAGCAGATCGGCACAGGCCCCGATGCAGCTGTGGAGGTTGAAGCCCTGCACGCTGCGTCCGCTGCCCTTGCCCTCTCCCTGCTGGTCCACCGTTACCACGATCACCGGACGTCCGGTGCGTTCCACCAGCCGGGAGGCCACGATGCCGATAACGCCGGGGTGCCAATCCCGGCCCCACAGCAGGATCACCCGGTCCTCCAGCAGCTCCGGCTGCTGGTCCAGCAGTTCCTGGGCAGCCTTGAAGATCTGCATCTCCGTCTCCTGCCGCCGGATGTTGATGTCGTTCAGGGTCTCTGCCAGCTCCTGGGCCCGGTCCGGGTCCTCACACAGCACCAGCTGCAGGGCGGTCACGGCACTGTCCATGCGCCCGGCAGCGTTGATGCGAGGGGCAATAGCATAACTGATATTTTCAGCGGTCACCGGCTTGCCGGCCAGGCCCACTTCTTCCAGCAGGGCCTCCAGCCCCGGCCGGTCGGTCTGCTGTAACAGCCGCAGGCCAGCCTTGACCAGGGTACGGTTCTCCCCGGTCAGGGGCATCACGTCGGCTACGGTGCCCACCGCTGCCAGGTCGCCGCAGTAGTCCAGCATCTCCTCCGGGGGGCAGCCGTCCAGGGCGGCGCAGAGTTTAAAGGCCACTCCGGCACCGCAGAGCCCCTTAAAAGGGCTGGGGTCGTCGGCCCGGCGTGGGTCCACCACCGCCACTGCCCGGGGCAGGGTGTCCGGAGGCAGGTGGTGGTCGGTGATGATCAGGTCCACCCCCAGCTGGGCGGCAAACTCGGCCTCCTCCACAGCGGAGATGCCGTTGTCCACCGTCACGATGAGCCCATAGCCCTTGTCGTGGACCGACTGGATGGCGTTTTTGGACAGGCCGTAGCCGTCCCCTTCCCGGCTGGGCAGCATACATTTTACCGTTGCCCCCATGCCCTTCAGGTGCTGGTACAGCAGGGCCGTGGCGGTCACGCCGTCCACGTCGTAGTCTCCAAAGACCACGATGGTCTCCCCGTTGTCGATGGCCTGCCAGATCCGCTGGCAGGCGGCGTCCATATCCTGTAGCAGGGCCGGGTCACTGAGCTGCTCCTCCCCTGCCAGCAGAGTCAAAGCCTCGGTGGGGTCTGTGATGCCCCGGGCTGCCAGGATGCCTGCCAGCAGGGCGTTCTCCTTTTGCTGGGCAGCCACCACCGCCTGCTGCTTTTGGGGGCTCCAGGGTTCCGGCTCCCCGGCGTTATATTCCAGTTCCTCTGCGGCCTGCTCTGCCAGGGCACCTGTCAGCTGCCGCAGCACCTCCCGGTCCAGGGGCTTCAGCTCCCAGGCACGATAGTTCATTTAAAATCCCTCCCGGTCAGGCCGTCGTTGGCCAGCATCCCCTCCAGGGCTGCGATCTCGCTGGAAACATCCATGGCCACAGCCGACAGCAGATTATCATACAGGTTGCCGAAGGCCTGGTTCAGGGTGTGCAGAATGCCGGCAATGTCCCGGCGGATGTTCTCGGCGTTTTCCCCCTGCTGGCCCTGGACATCGTTGTAGGTGTACAGCAGCTTGAGGGTGGTGGGGATATAGTATTCCGCAAAACGGCGAGCCTTGGGCAGGCTTTCCGGGTGGGCTTCCAGCCAGTCGCAGATGGCGGCGGCGGTCTTTTGCATCTGTTCCAGTTCCTCCCGGGCCTGGGGGTCCTGCATCAGCTGCTGCTCTTTTTCCAGCACCTGAACAAAGCGCCGGGCTGCTTCCAGGTTCAGGGGCACTGCGTCCGCCTCCGGCTGCTCCGGTTCCGGCTGGGGAGCCGGGGCCGCTGCTGCCTCCTTGGCGGCACGGTAGTCCTCTGCCGTCAGGTAGAGGGTCTGGGTGTCCTCCGCCAGCCATGCGTTGAGCCAGCCCTTGCGGATGTAGTCCCGGAGCTTTTTCAGGGCCTTTTTCCTGGTCTGGTGGGTCAGGTCTGCCAGCATCTCCACGGAAAGGCCCTTTTGGGGCTCCAGCTTTTCCGCTGCATCTGCCAGCAGACGCAGTTTTTTGGAGGCAGAGATGCGGCTGGCCCCGGCGGCGATCATGGCACCAAAGCCACAGGCCAGCAGGGTAAAGATGCCGCCGCAGAATTCCAGGGCTGTCATAGCCACTTCGGTAAGCAGCTCGCCGCCCACAACGTACTGGGCAGCCCCCTGCACCCAGGTGGGAACAGCCGCTATTGCCACCCCCAGGCAGCTGATGCCGCTGATGCCAAAGATGGCTGCAAAGGTAATGCCCACCGCCAGCAGGGTGCAGCCGGTGCTATACCGTTTTTTTGCGCTGATGCGGATATTTTCCACGGGGGTAGGCTCCGGCTTTGCAAAGATCTGCCGCAGCCAGCCGGGCATCCCGGCGGCATCGTCGGTGGTGGTGCCGGAGCCAGCCCGGCCCTGCCGGAAGGCTTTTGCCGCCTCCCCGATGCCGTAGTTGGCTGCATGGACGGCGGCTTTGCCGATATCGTAAGCCCGGTCCCCGATCTCCATGCCCCGGCCCTCAAAGCCGTTGCGGAAGGCGTCGGACATGGTGTCGCCAAAGGCCCGGAGCTGGTCCTCCAGCTCCTGCTGCACCTGCCGCCCCTCGTCGGGCCGGGTATCGTTTTTACGATCGTTCATCAAAATTACTCACCCTTCTGCCGGAGCATACCGGCTGATGATGGCCCGGGCCACCCGGAGGCCATCCACGGCGGCACTCATGATGCCGCCGGCATATCCGGCACCCTCGCCGCAGGGGTAAAGCCCAGGCAGCTGGGTGCACTCTAAGGTTTCCTCTCGCTTCAGCCGCACCGGGCTGCTGGTCCGGGTCTCCAGGCCTGTGAGGATGGCCTCCGGGGCCGTGTACCCTGCCAGCTTGCGGTCATAGGCACGCAGTCCGGCCCGGAGGGTCTCTGCCAGCTCCCCGGGCAGCAGGCTGCCCAGGTCCGCTGCCACCACGCCCCGGTCGTAGGTAGGCTCCACCTGGCCGATGGTCAGCTGGCCCCGGCCCTCCAGAAAGCTCTGGATGTTTTCTGCCGGAGCGGCGTAGGGCCCGGCGGCCCGTCCGGCCTGGTAGGCCTTTGCCTCCAGCTCACGCTGGAAGGCGATGGCCCGACGGGGGTCCTGGGCAAAGTCCTCGCCCCCCACGCTGACCACCACGGCGGCGTTGGCGTTTTTGCCATTCCGGGCATGGTAGCTCATGCCGTTGGTCACCACCCGGTCCTCCTCGCTGGCAGAGGCCACCACCTGGCCTCCGGGGCACATACAGAAGGTGTACACGCACCGCTGCCCCACGTGCTGGGACAGCTGGTACTCCCCCCGGGGCAGGGCCGGGTGCCCGGCAGCCTCGTGGTACAGGCTTTTTTCGATCTGGCTTTGCAGGTGCTCTGCCCGGAAGCCTACGCTGAAGGGCTTGCACTCCAGCACAAGGCCGCTGTCCATCAGCATCCCAAAGGTATCCCGGGCCGAGTGGCCCACTGCAAACACCAGGGCCTCACAGGCAAAGCTGCCGGCAGTGGTTGCAATGCCCACCAGCTGGCCGTTTTTGCGCTGCAGCCCCGTCAGGGCGGTGTTGAAATGTACCTGGCCCCCCAGGGCCTCGATCTCTTTACGGATGGAGGTGATGACCCCACGCAGCAGGTCGGTGCCCACATGGGGCTTCTGCTTCCAGGCGATCTCTGCCGGGGCCCCGTGCTCCAGGAACACCTGGGTCACAAAGCCGCACAGCTCGTCCCCGATGCGAGTGGTGAGCTTGCCGTCGGAAAAGGTCCCGGCGCCGCCCTCGCCAAACTGGATGTTGGCGTTGGGGTCCAGTGCTCCGGTGGCGGAGAACCGCTCCACCGCCTGCACACGCTGTTCCAGGGCCGGGCCCCGTTCCAGCACGATGGGCCGATACCCCTGCCGGGCCAGCAGCAAGGCGGCAAACAGCCCTGCCGGGCCCAGGCCGCACACCACAGGCCGATGGCCCAGGGGCTGGGTGCCCTGCCGGACCGAAAAGTCTGTGGGCTCCTGCCGGGCAACGTTGGCAGAGGCGGCGGCGTAGGCGGCCTCCGCTGCCGGGTCCTTCAGGGTGACGGCCACCGTGTACACCAGCTTAGGCTGGCCCCGTCGGGCGTCCACCGACAGCCGGGACACCCCCAGGTGTTCCACCTTGGACCGGGGGATCTTTGCCTCCCGCAGGGCTTTTTCAAATGCCTGCGGTTCCCCGGCGGAGAGCGGCAGACGGATGTTGCGAACCAGAATCATGTTGTCGTGTTATCCTTTTTGTCAGTTGCTTTCAATGCGGCACTGCAGCACATAGCTGCCCAGGGCAAAGACCTTGCCGTTGGAGGGCACATACAGGCGGCAGGCAATGTTCTGCTGGCCTGTTGCCACCGAGAAGTCCTCTGCGTCGATCTCAATGACCACCTGTTCCGGGGTCAGGGTCTCCATCACGCTCTTGGGGCCGCAGAGAGTCACGTTCATCAGTCGGTCGTTTTCCACCGTCAGCTGATAGGTAGTGGGCAGATTTACCACCTGCACACAGCTGGCAGGCAGGTTCATCTTTTTGGTCTCCAGGCCGGAGCAGTCAAAGCTCAGGGTGATGGTGGAAAGGTTATCCAGCAGGTAGATGTCGTTGGGCAGCTCGATGGGCAGCTCGTAGACCTTGTTCAGGGTAAAGGTAGACAGGTCGATGGTGCCTACATACAGGGTGGACAAAGCGTCGATCTTTTCGGCCGGGCCTGCCACCTTGAGCTGCTTGCGGCTGAGCTCGTACACCAGCACCGAGGAGTCAAAGCCCCGGGGTGCGTTGATAAAGCTGACGTTCAGGGGCAGGGTGGCCATCTTGTACACCTGCAGGGTCACATCCACGCTGCTCTCCTCCAGCTCCGTGTACTGGAACTTCACTTCCTTGCCGCCGGAGGTGTAGAACCGCAGGGGCGTAGCCAGGGTCACAGAGCTGTCCAGCTCCCCGGAGTAGTTCACCTCAGCGGTGCAGGTGGCCACCTTATCCAGCTCGCTGCTGGGGCCGGAAAGGGTGACGGTCTCCTTGGACACCTCGGTGCTGTAAAGGATATATCCATCCGAGATGGTCAGGTAGTTGGTGGTCACCGTCACCGGCAGGGTCTTTTGCTCCACCACGTCAAACACCACGTCCACCATGTTGTCGGAGCCGTCGATGGTCACGGTAACGCCATTGAGCAGGCCGTTGGCCCCCCGTACCTGCAGCCGCAGGGTCTTTTGGCCGCTGTCCCGGACACTGGACCAGTCGGGGTACACCACAAAATCCGAGGCGGAAAGGCCGCCGATGGTGTAGCCGTCGCCGGACACCTTCAGGTTCACCGTTTTATCCTGGGCACTGACGATGCTCAGGCCCCGGGAGGTGTAGGCTGCGGAATCATAGCTGTAATCCACCGGCACGTTGTAGATGGTGTTGGTGGTGCCGGGCTGCACGATGATGGTCACGATCATCCAGGCGATGATGGCTCCCAGCACCGACAAGGCCAGCCGGATGCGGCGGTCGTCCAAAAAGTTCTTTTTGTGGGGGACAGCAGGCTTTGCGCCGCTGGTATTCTTGGGCTGATTGGTCATTGCTGCTCCTCCTCCCCTTTCTGGGTGACCCACTTCCACAGGGCCTTGACCCGGTCCTTCCAGGTGTCTGCGGTGCTCTTTTCCACCGTAGGCTCCTTGGGGATCATTTCTTCGATCAGACGGGTGTACAGGGTCTGGCGGTCAAAATGCCGGATCAGCACCCCATTTTTTGCCATGGAGATGATGCCGGTCTCCTCGCTGACCACAATGGCAATGGCGTCAGAGTTTTCGGCAATGCCCAGGCAGGCCCGGTGACGGGTGCCCATATCCTTGCCCAGATCCAGGTTGTTGGACAGGGGCAGCACACAGCCTGCGGCCTTGATGCGGCCGTTCTCGATGATGGCGGCACCGTCGTGGAGGGGAGTGCCCTCGTAGAAGATGGTGCCCAGCACCTCCAGGTTCACGGCACTGTTCACCGGGGTGCCGGTCCGCACGATCTCCGAGAGATTGGTGTGGCGTTCCAGCACGATAAGGGCACCGGTCTTGGTCTCCGAGAACCGTTCGGCGGCGTCGCAGATGGCAATGATGGCACTGCGCCAGGCTCCCTTCAGGCTGGGATCGTTGTAGCGGCCCTTCATGTTAAAGAGCTTGGAAGTCCATTGGTCGGTCTGGCCCATGCGCTCCAGGGCCCGGCGGATCTCCGGCTGGAACAGCACCACCAGGGTCAGCAGGCCCACCTGCAGCAACGAGTTCAGCAGCCAGGTGACGGTACGCATATTCAGGGTGGTGGCCACCAGGTAGATGGCCATGACCAGCAATGCGCCCTTGGCCAGCTGCCCGGCCCGGGTACGGTTGATGATGCCCAGCAGCTGGTAGATCAGGAAGGCGATGATGAGGATATCCAGCAGATCGACGATCTTAAAGGTCTGAAAATTGGTGATGATCGCATTCAGTGTCATGGATGTACGCTCCTGTTACCGTGTTTCGATAAGGGCAACGGCATGGGCGGCAATGCCCAGGCCCTCGCCGGTAAAGCCCAGATGTTCCTCGGTGGTGGCCTTTACGCTCACCGCCTCCACAGGCAGGCCCAGGGCCGCCGCCAGATTCTGCCGCATGGCAGGGATGTGGGGGGCCAGCTTGGGCCGCTGGCACAGCAGAGTGGCGTCGATGTTTTCCACACGCCAGCCCTTTTGCTCCAGGAGCCGGGCCACATGACGGGCCAACTCCAGGCTGTCGGCCCCGGCATAGGCCGGGTCATTGTCCGGGAAATGCTGGCCGATGTCTCCCAGGGCAGCAGCCCCCAGCACCGCATCCATCACCGCATGGGTCAGCACATCGGCATCCGAGTGGCCCAGCAGGCCCTTTTCAAAGGGGATCTCCACACCGCCCAGGATCAGCTTGCGGCCTTCCACCAGGCGGTGCACGTCATATCCATGTCCAATGTGCATCTTTGTTTCCTCTTTTTGTACCGGGCAGGGCAGGTCCTCCCGGGTGGTGATCTTTTTGTTGGCGTAGTCCCCGGGGGTCAGCTCCACCGGGCGGCCTGTCAGCTCAAACAGGCTGCAATCATCGGTGACCAGCCGGGCCTTTTCTTCCGGCAGCTCTGCCAGGGCCGCCAGATACTGCTGCCGATCAAAGCACTGGGGGGTCTGCACTGCATACAGGGTGCTGCGGTCCGGGGTGCTGTGCACCCGGCAGCCCTCCGGCACCTTTTTGCCGTCCCCGGGGCTGGCCTGTTTGATGGTGTCCTTTACCGGCACCGCCGGGGCGGCAGCTCCCCACTGTTCTGCTGCCTCCAGGGCCCCCTGGATCACCGCCTGGCTCACAAAGGGCCGGGCGGCGTCATGGACTGCCACCAGCTGCCCCCGGGCTGCCAGCACCCCATTCCGGGCACTTTCGGCCCGGGTGGCTCCGCCGCTGACCACCTGCACCGGGGTACCGCAATCCGCTGCCTGGGCCTCCACAAAGGCCCGGTTGGCCCCAGCTACCACCACGATCTCGCTGACCAACGGGCACTCGTCAAAGGCCCGGATGCTGCGGTGCAGCACCGTCTCGCCCCCCAGATCGTAGCTGAGCTTGTCAAAGCCCATCCGGGTGGACGAGCCTGCGGCCACCAGCACCGCTGAAATCGTTTTCTCCATTCCTCACACCTGCCCCGTTCCCTTTTGCACCGGGGCGTTCCCGGCAGCAAAAGGATAGAATAAATCATTCTTTATTATAACGTATCAGCTCACAAACTGCAACCAGTTCCCCCAGCAAACAAGGAAATCAGTTTTCCGAATAAAGGCTTCCCCCGGTCGGGGGAAGCTGTCACCGCAGGTGACTGATGAGGGCGCAGGACAGCAGCATTTTGCCCTAAATACCCCTCATCCGGCGCTTTGCGCCACCTTCCCCCCAAGGGGTGAAGGCTTTTGCCTCGGGTCAAGCCGCAATCGCTGATTTCCGTACCCAGCAAAAAAGCCCTTTTGCAGGGTCGGGCAGGACCATGCAAAAGGGCTTGGGGGTCTTAATAGGGGGGCAGGTTATGCCAGGATGGGCTCAATGGCAGCAGCCAGAGCATCCTTCTGGGCCTGAGCCTCGGCCAGGTCCTTGCCCAGAGTGGTAAAGTAGGTCTTGATCTTGGGCTCGGTGCCGGAGGGGCGCACCACCACGGTAGCACCATTTTCCAGGCTGTAGATCAGCACGTTGGCAGCAGGCAGGCCGGTCTCCTCGGGCTTCTTGTAGTCGGTGACCTTGACCACCTTGTGGCCAGCCAACTCCACAGGGGGCTGGTCACGCAGCTTCTGCATGATGGAAGCCATCTTCTCCATGCCGGTAAGGCCGGGGAACTCAAAGCTGTCCACCTTGTTCAGGTAGCGGCCGTACTGGGCGTAGATCTCCTCCAGGCGCTGCTTGATGGAGGAACCGATGCTGCGGTAGTAAGCAGCCATCTCGCAGATCAGCATGGAGCCGATGACGGCGTCCTTATCCCGGACATAGGGGCCAGCCAGGTAGCCGTAGCTCTCCTCAAAGCCGAAGATGAAGCGGTCCACTTCCCCGGCAGCTTCCAGGTTGGCGATCTGATCACCGATCCACTTGAAGCCGGTCAGCACGTTCCGCATCTCCACGCCGTAGTGGGCGGCAATGGCGTCAGCCAGCGGAGTGGACACGATGGACTTGACTGCCACCGGGTTCTTGGGCATGGTGCCCTTCTCGATGCGGCCAGCGCAGATGTAATCCAGCAGCAGGGCACCCATCTCGTTGCCGGACACCAGCTCGTAGCTGCCGTCGGGGCACTTCATGGCAATGCCCACACGGTCGGCGTCAGGGTCGGTAGCCAGCATCAGGTCGGCGCCGGTCTTGGTAGCCAGCTCCAGGCCCAGCTTCAGGGCGTCCAGGATCTCCGGGTTGGGGTAAGAGCAGGTGGTAAAGTAACCGTTGGGGTACTCCTGCTCCGGCACGATGGTGATGTCGGTGATGCCCATGTCGTTCAGCACATGGGTCACAGGCACCAGACCGGAACCGTTCAGGGGGCTGTACACCAGCTTCAGGCCAGCGGTCTTGCACAGACCCGGCCGCACCTGACGGGCCTCGATGGCGTCGTACAGGGCCTTTTTGCAGTCGTCGCCCACAAAGCGGATCAGGCCGTTCTCCACGCCCTCGGCAAAGGAGATGTACTTGGCACCGGTGAGCACGTCGGTCTTCTGGATCTC
>CAKSXW010000018.1 GCA_934518555.1 uncultured Faecalibacterium sp.
CCATGGCGGCGCTGGAATTCTTTATGATTTATGCCAAAGCCTTCCGGCGCGGGGATGGGTTCTACCCCCAGAACGCCATCTTCCAGGATCTGATGCTGCTGTGCATCGTCTGGCAGGGCATGGACTGGCTCCGGGAAAAGAAATTTGCCAAGGGCATCGCCGCTATGGCCGCTGTGCTGTGCTGGCCCTTTGTGGTAGTGGTATTTCTGCTGCTTTTCCCTCAGGTGCAGGAGATGCCCATTGCCTCGTCTGTGGTGGCCTTTGTCATCACCAGCCCCCTGCCCATGTGGACAGCCATCACAGATGGTGGATGGAGCTTTCTGCTGGGGGGTGTGCTGCTGTATGCATTGCGTGGACGGCGCAACGTGCAGCTGACAGTATGGGCACTGGTGATCTTCCTGTGTGATTTTGCCCTGCCCTTTGGGATGCTTTGCAGGCAGGAGGGCTTTGTGTGGACCCAGATGTTCACCAGCTGCTACGAGTGGTTCGGGGTGGCGGCAGTGGTGCTGATGCTGCTGTACAACGGCCAGCGGGGCAAGGGCCACAAGCAGCTGTTCTACTGGTTCTACCCGGCCCATGTGTACCTGCTGTATGGAGCTTCCTGCCTGGTTTATAACGTGTTGAGGTGATTTTGTGGCAAACATTCTGGCGGTGGATGACAACCCGGAACTGTGCAGTCTGATCCGCACGGCCCTGGAACGGGACGGTCACCGGGTGGAGACCCGGTGCTCCGGTGTCGGGTTGACGGAGGCTCTTTGCCGTTGGGCAGACTGCATCCTGCTGGACGTGATGATGCCCGGGGAGGATGGCTTTGGGGTGTGCCGCCGGATCCGGGGGCTTACGGATGCCCCCATCCTCTTTTTGACGGCCCGGACCGATGAGGCCTCGGTGCTGGAGGGGTTGGGCATTGGCGCAGACGACTTTTTGTCCAAGCCCTTCCGGGTGGCAGAACTGCGGGCCCGGGTGGCTGCCCACCTGCGGCGGCAGAACCGGACCCCCATCCACCGGATGGTCCGGGGAGAGGCTGCCTTTGACCTGTCGGGCCAGACCCTGTCGGTGGCAGGGCAGCTGCTGCCCCTGACCCGGTCGGAGTATGCCATCTGCCAGTATCTGGCCCTCCACGCTGGGCAGATCTTTACCAAGGAGCAGATCTATGAGGCAGTGTTTGGGGTGGACGGCACCTCCGATGACACTGCCGTGACCCAGCACATCAAGAATATCCGCAATAAGCTCCGGGCAGCTGGGGTGTCGGAGCCGGAAAAGCTGCTCAAGACCGTGTGGGGGGTGGGGTACCAATGGAAAAGCGAAAACTGACCTCCCTGCGCCGGGTGCTGCTGCAATATCTGCTGCAGACGGCCCTGGCCTGTGTAGTGGCAGCGGCAGTGTGGTTTTTGCTGCTGCTCCTGCTGATCCAGGGTGGGTGGTTCCTGCCTGCAGACCAGGCGGCCCGGGCCTGCCAGAAAGCAGCCCAGGAGGTTCTGCCCCACATGACCGCCCAGGAACTGGAGGCCACGGGGCTGGACCCCCTATGCCGCTACGCCCTGTTTGCAGACGCCTACAGCCAGGAGGTGCTGGCCACCAACATGAATGCACGGCAGCTGCAACAGGCCATGGAGGTGTGGCAGGGGCGAAAACGGTGGCATTTTGGCTACACCCAGTATTATATGAACGCAAAATTGCAGGATGGCAGCCTTTGCCTGCTGCAATTTGACTATTCGGTGCCCTATGCAGACCCGGCCCTCCGGGGCAAACTGCCGGACATCCAGGGCTTCCACCTGACATTGGGGTTGCTGCTGGTGCTGGGGATCATTGCCTGGAGCACCCGGCGCACCGGACGGTTCCTGGCCCGGGAGACAGAAAAGCTCACCGCCGCCGCCTGCGGTGTGGCCCGGCAGGAACTGGACCCGGCCCTGTTTACCGGGGCCAAGGTGAGAGAATATGACGCCGTGCTGCAAGCCATGGAGACCATGGGGGACCAGCTGACCGACAGCCTGCAAAAGCAGTGGGTCCTGGAGCAGCAGCAGCGAGAGCAGATCATCCAGCTGTCCCACAAGCTAAAGACCCCCCTGACCATCATCCAGGGCAATGCGGAGCTGCTGGCGGAGGACCCCCTGACGCCGGAACAGCGGCAGCAGGTGGAGTCCATCCTGGAGGGGGCGGAACAGACCCGGCTCTACCTGGGCAAGATCCGTGCCCAGGTGCAGACCCCTCTGAAATACAAGGGGAACCCTTAAACCCAAAACAGGCCCGGTACGCATTGCGTACCGGGCCTGTTGGCATTCCGGAAAACTTACTGGTTATCGGCCACCATCAGCTTGCTGGCCTTGTAGATGTCACCGCAGCCCAGGGTGATCACCAGGTCACCGGGCTGGGCGTTCTGCTTGACCCAGTCGGCGGCCTCCTGCAGGCTGTTCACCAGCACAGAGCCGGGGATCTGGGCCGCCAGCTTGGCACTGGTAATGGTGGGATCGTTGGGCTCCCGGCTGCCCATGATGGGGGTCAGCACGGTGATGTCGGGGATCTTCAGCACGTCCACAAAGTCGTTGAACAGCATCTTGGTGCGGCTGTATGTAAACGGCTGATGGACGGCGATGAGACGCTTGTAGCCCATCTCCTTGGCGGTGGTCAGGGTAGCCCGGAGCTCGGTGGGGTGGTGGGCGTAATCGTCGATGACCAGGGCACCGTTGCACTCGCCATAGACCTCAAAGCGGCGGCCGGCCCCCTTAAAGTTCAGGGCGGCCTCGGCACACTGCTCCACCGTCAGGCCCACAAAGCGGCCCACGGCGCACATGGCCAGAGCGTTGTAGATGTTGTGGCGGCCGGGCACAGACAGCCGGATGTGGCCCATGTCCGGGCTGCTCCACTCCTTCAGGTCGAACTCAAAGAAGCCGGGCTTGTACTCGTTGACGTGGATGGCCTGGTAATCGCCGTTCTCGATGCCAAAGGTCCGCACCCGGCGGTCCAGGGTGTACATAACATCCATGGTGTTCTTGTCATCGGCGTTGGCAAAGATCATGAACTGGGTCATGAGGGCAAACCGCTTGAAGGCAAACTTCAGCTCGCCCATGCTGCCGTAGTAGTCCAGGTGATCGTTGTCGATGTTCAGCACCACCGACAGGTAGGGGGTCAGCTTCAGGAAGGTCTCGGCAAACTCACAGGCCTCAATAACGATGTCGTCCCCCTTGCCGGCTTTGCCGTAGCCGTTGATCAGGGGCAGCTTGCCGCCGATGACAGCAGAGGGGTCCCGGCCTGCCAGCTCCAGAGCCGTGGTGATCATGGAGGTGGTGGTGGTCTTGCCGTGGGTGCCGGAGACGCAGATGCTCTGCTTGTACAGGCGGCTCACATAGCCCAGCAGTACGCTGCGCTCAATGGTGGGGATGCCGTAGGAGGCGGCGGCGTTCAGCTCCACGTTGTCCTGAGAGATGGCGGCGGAGTACACCACCAGGTCGGTGCCCACCACGTTGTCGGCGTTGTGGCCCAGGCTGACCTTCACGCCCATCTCTCGCTCGTAGCGGATGATGCTGCCATCCAGCACGTCGCTGCCGGAGATCTCGTAGCCCTTGGCTGCCAGGATCTGGATCAGGGGATACATACCGCTGCCGCCGCAGCCGATAAAGTGGATCTTTTTGACATGGTCCAGCAGATGCTGGTTATAGTCAGTGTACAGGAACATAGTAAGGCAACCTCCAATGATCAAACGGCCCCGGTGCAGGCCGTTGCAAATCCATTTAAATACATCCTATTATATAATTTTTGGGCAGCAAAATAAACAGGTAAAGCCGAATTTTCGGAAAGAACCATAAAACCCCCGGGGTTTTTGTAAGATGTGTACAAGAATGCCCCCTGCCAGAGGGCCCCGGCAGGCACTTCCCCGAACTAGGTCGCTGCCAGGCTGGGGTCTGCTGGAAAAATTTGGTCCGGGCAGGGTCAATTTCTCCGCTTCAGGATCTCGTCCAGGATGGCGTCAGCCACATCGTCCTTGCTCATCAGGGGCAGCTGCCGGGCTCCCTCCGGGGTGATAAAGGTCACCACGTTGGTGTCCACCCCAAAGCCGGCTCCGGCTACTTTCAGGTTGTTGGCTACCACCATGTCCAGGTTCTTCCGGGCCAGCTTGGCGGCAGAGTTCTCCACCAGGTCCTGGGTCTCCATGGAAAAGCCGCACAGGAACTGGTGGCTCTTCCGGGGGCCGATGGTGCCCAGGATATCCGGGGTGCGCTCCAGGGGAATGGACATATCCCCGTCCTTCTTTTTGATCTTGTGGTCTGCCACCTGGGCAGGGCGGTAATCGGCCACGGCGGCCGCCATGATCAGCACGTCGGTCTGGTCAAAGCAGCCGGTAACAGCTTCGTACATCTGCTGGGCGGTGGTCACCGGAACGTCGGTGGTGAACCGCACCGGGGGCAGGGCGGTCTGGCCGTGGATCAGGGTCACCTGAGCTCCCCGGAGGGCAGCGGCCCGGGCCAGGGCGTAGCCCATCTTGCCGGTGGAGTGGTTGGTCAGGTAGCGCACCGGGTCCAGGGCCTCCTGGGTGGGGCCTGCGGTGACGGTGACCCGGAGCCCGGCCAGGTCCTTGGGCCGGGCGATGGTGTGGAGGATGTGATCCAGCAGCACCTCCTCCTTGGGCAGGCGTCCGCTGCCCACATCCTTGCAGGCCAGCACGCCGCTCTCCGAGGGGATCACCCCAAAGCCGTACCGCTCCAGGGTGGCCAGGTTGTCCTGGGTGATGGGGTTTTCCAGCATACCGGTGTTCATGGCCGGGGCTACCAGCTTGGGGCACTTGGCCGCCAGCACCACGGTGGTGAGCATATCGTCAGCGATGCCGTGGGCCATTTTAGCAATGACGTTGGCGGTGGCCGGGGCCACCAGGATCACGTCAGCCTTTTTGGCCAGGGAAATGTGGGTGACCTCGAACTTAAAGTCCCGGTCAAAAGTGTCCACCATGCATTTGTGGCCCGTGAGGGTCTCAAAGGTAAGGGGGGTGATGAACTGGGTGGCGTTCTGGGTCATGATGACCTCTACGTCGGCACCCATTTTACGCAGCGCACTGGCCACATTGGCCATTTTATAAGCGGCAATGCCGCCGCTGACGCCCAAAAGGACGCACTTGCCCGTCAGATCCATTGCATTGACCTCCTGCAAAACCAGACTGTTTTCACATATCTTCCTATAGTATAATGCAAAAGTTCCGCCAGCACAACAAAATCTTTGCACAGGCTTGTATCCCGGGCCAAAATGCGGTAAAATACACCTTGACAAAGAAAAGACGGACTCCCGGCAGGGGCCTGTGGGCCGGGAGCTTCCGCAAGGACCGTCCGCCGGGGTGGCACCCGGCTGCCGCAGGCAGGAGGGCGGATATGGACCTGCACACCGGGTCAAGGCACCCGGCACAGGGGCTGCCATACCGCCAAAAGGGAAAACAGAACTATGATCTTAGCCATTGATGTAGGCAACACCACCGTCGCCCTGGGGGGCATTCGGGACGGACGTGTATGCTTTGTGGCCCGTATGGACACGGTGCGTACCCGCACAGCGGCAGAGTACCGTGCCGAAATGGACAAAATCTTTGCACGGCGTCGGCATCCGGAGCGGCCCATGCGGTTTGAGGGAGCAGTGCTCACCAGCGTGGTGCCCCAGATCACCGGGGCCTTGGCAGAGTGCGCCCGTCACTATACCGGCAAAAAGCCGGTGATCGTGTCGCCGGAGATCCGCACCGGCCTTACTATGGGGGTGGACCAGCCCCATGCCGTGGGCAAGGACCGGCTGGTGGATGCGGCCTACGCTGCCGCCCACTTCCCCCTGCCGGTGGTCACCGTGGACCTGGGCACCGCCACCACCTTCAATGTGGTGGACACCGACCGGGTGTTCCGGGGCGGCGTGATCTGCCCGGGGCTTTCCACCGGGCTGAGGGCGTTGGGGGACCGCTGCGCCCAGCTGCCCCAGGTGCACCTGGGTTCGCCCCAGAGTGCCATTGGCACCAGCACCGAGAAATGTATGCTTTCCGGCTCGGTGCTGGGCACGGCCGTGCTCATCGACGGCATGGTGCAGCGCATTGAGGAAGAGCTGGGCCAACCGGCCACCTTGGTGGTCACCGGGGGCCTGGCTAAGTATGTGACCCCCCTGTGCCGTCACCCCCTCACCTACGACCCGGAACTGCTGATGAAGGGGCTGGCACTGCTGTACCAGCTCAATGCCCCCCAGAGCGGCCCTCGCCAGGCCAACGGCGGCGGCCCTCGCCAGGCCAACGGCGGCGGCCGTCGGCCTGGGCAGCCGGGGCACCCCCACGCAAAGCGGCCGTACCCCAAAAAGCGCACCCGTCGGGAGCCGGAGGCCCTGGCAGGCTGACCCCGGCACAAAGCATAGAGGATAGGGAGAACAATATAACATGAGATTGGGCATTCTTGGCACGGGCAAGATCGTGCAGGAATTTTTGCCGTGGCTTGCCCAGAGCGGGCCCTTTACGGTGCAGGCCGTGTGCAGCACGGCTCGCAGCGCCCAGGGGGCGCAGCAGCTGTGCCAGCAATACGGCATCCCCCAGCACACCACCAACTACCTGGAGCTGCTGCAATGGGTGGATGTGGTGTACATTGCGGTGCCGAATATGCAGCACACCCGGTTTGCCCGGGTGGCCCTGGAGGCCGGCAAGCACGTGATCGTGGAAAAGCCCATGGCCCCCACTGCCGCTCAGGCGGAGGAGCTGGTGGCCCTGGCCCGGCGCAAGCAGGTGTTCCTGTTTGAGGCGGTCACCACCCAGTATCTGGAAAACTACGGCAAGATCCGGGAGCTGCTGCCCCGGGTGGGCACGGTGCGGCTGGTGCAGTGCAGCTTCAGCCAGTATTCCAGCCGCTACGACGCTTTTTGCGCCGGAGAAACGCCGCCGGTGTTCGACCCGGCCTGTGCCGGCGGTGCCCTGATGGACCTGGGGGTGTACAACGCCAGCTACATCGTGGGCCTGTTTGGGGAGCCCAACCAGGTCCACTACACCGCCAATCTGGAACGGGGCATCGACACCAGCGGCATCCTGACCATGGACTACACCGGGTTTAAGGCGGTGAGCCTGGCGGCCAAGGACTGCGCCGCCCCGGCCCGGTGCCTGATCCAGGGCACCAAGGGGTATATCCTGCAAAAATCCACCCCCAACTTCTGCGGCGGTGTCACCTTCCACCCCAATCAGGGCAAGGAGGAGCACTACAACCTTAACGGAGGCCGCCCCCGGCAGGCAGCGGAGTTCGAGGCCTTTGCCCGGGCTCTGGACACCGGGGACCAGGAGCTGTGCACCCGGATGCAGGATACCTCCATTGCCGTCAGCCGGGTGCTGACGGTGGCACGCCGGAGCGCAGGCATCCGCTTCCCCAGCGAAAAATAACGCTTTCCCCATTGGAGCACGCCCTGACACAACGAGCTTCCACTGGTTTGAAAATTTACAACAAAACCCGCATAGAGCGGGCAGGTTTGCGCCGTATCCGACGTTAAGGGCGGAACGGCAGCAGGAGGACAATTGCATATGAAAAACATGAATACCCGTACGCTGACCCGTGTGGCCCTTCTGGTGGCCATTGAGCTGGTCATGAAGGCTGTTGGTCTGGGCAGTGTGCCCATGGGCCCTCTGTACATGAGCTTTCTGACCCTTCCCATCGCCGTGGGTGCCATTACCATGGGCCCTGCTGTGGGTGCCATCCTGGGCGGCGTTTTTGGCGCAGTGAGCTTCTATGACGCCATCACCGGCGCCTCTGCCATGACCGGTGCTCTGTTCCAGGTCAGCCCCCTGAACACCTTTATCCTGTGCGTAGGCATGCGTGTGCTGATGGGCCTGTGCTGCGGCCTGATCTTCCAGGGTCTCAAGGGCTTTGATAAGCCCGGCACCTGGAGCTACATCCTCAGCGCCATGACCGCACCCCTGCTGAACACCCTGTTCTTCATGGGCTACATCGTGCTGGCCTTCTACAACTGCGACTATGTGCAGGGCATCGTCTCTGCCAAGGGCGCAGCCAACCCCTTCATGTTCGTGGTGCTCCTGGTGGGCATCCAGGGCGTGGCGGAGTTCCTGGTGTCCGGCATCCTGGGCGGCATCGTGGCCCGGGCTGTGGCAAAGTATCTGAAGTAAAAAGGACGTGCAGCGGTCAGGGCGGCGTGTCTGAGGTTTGAATAGAAAGATCAAGGGGCTGCTGTGCACAGTGCACGGCAGTCCCTTTTTGCACACCTGGGGCCCCGGCGGCATAGGATGGCCTACCACAAAACCAAGGGGGGCACAGCCATGGAGGGGAAAACACTGGTGGCGGTGGTGGGCACCGACGCCCGGCAGGCAGCGGCAGGCCGGGCCCTGGCCCGGGCAGGGTATGCGGTAGGGGATGCCCGGCAGCTGGCCCAGGCAGACTGCATCCTGCTGCCTTTGCCGCTGGAGGCTGCAGGCCTGCCCCTGGCAGAGCTGTTGCAGGCCGCAAAGCCCGGGGCCCTGGCTCTGGCCGGGAAGGTCACCGCCCCGGCGGCGGCTCTGGCCCGGCAGGCAGGGGTGGAGCTGGTGGATTACCTGGCCCGGCCGGAGCTGGTGGTGTATAATGCCATCCCCACCGCAGAGGGCTGCATCGGCATCCTGCTGGCCCAGCGCAGCCGCACCCTGTGGGGGTCGGAGCTGCTGGTGCTGGGCTTTGGCCCTGTGGGGCAGGCCCTGGCAGTGCGACTGAAGGCCCTGGGGGCCCGGGTGACGGTGCTGGCCCGTCGGCCGGTGCAGCAGGCCCAGGCCCAGAGCCTGGGGCTGGACAGTGCCGGGCTGGAGACCCTGGCCCGGCAGCTGCCTCGGGTGAATACGGTGGTCAACACCATCCCGGCCCCGGTGCTGCCAGCCGCCATGCTGGCCCGGCTGCGGCCCGGCAGCCTGGTGGTGGACCTGGCCTCCCGGCCCGGGGGCACAGAGTTTGGGGCGGCCCAGCGGCTGGGGCTCCGGGCCATCCATGCCCTGAATCTGCCGGCGGTGTGGGCCCCGGAGACTGCAGGGGAGGCAGTGGCCCGGGCGGTACAGACCATTTTGCAGCAGCGGAAGGAGGCCAGACCATGAGCGTACAAACCCAAGGGACGGTGGCGTTTGCCGTCTGCGGCAGCTTTTGCACCCTGGCAGCGGCGGTGGAGGCAGCCCGGCAGCTGCGGGCCCAGGGCTGGCAGCTGCTGCCCATCATGAGCTTTGCAGCAGGCCAGGATACCCGGTTCGGCACCGGAACATTCTGGAAACAGCAGCTGGAGGCCGCTGCAGGCCGCCCGGTGCTGGACACCCTGCCGGGGGTGGAGCCCCTGGGGCCCCGGGCTCTGGCCCAGGCCTTGGTGGTGGCCCCCTGCACCGGGGCCACCCTGGCCCGGCTGGCAGCAGGCCTTTCTGACACGCCGGTGACCCTGGCGGCCAAAAGCCTGCTGCGAGTAGGGTGCCCGGTGGTGCTGGGGGTATCCACCAACGACGGGCTGGGTGCCTCTGGGGAAAACATGGCCCGGCTGTACCAGCGCAAGCACTATTATTTTGTGCCCTACGGCCAGGACGACCCGGCCGCCAAGCCCCAGAGCCTGAAGGCAGACCTGACCCGGCTGCCGGAGACCCTGGCGGCGGCATTGCAGGGGCGGCAGCTGCAGCCGGTGCTGCTGGGCCCCGGAGCCCGGTAAATGTCTTTTCAGCCGGAGCAAAATGTGGTATACTAAACCCGATGCTTTGTCGGCTGGCCCGGCAGGCAGTAAAACAGCAAACGGAGAAAAACCAGATGAAAAAACTGACAGCGGCGGTGTGCAGCCTGCTGCTTTTGATTTGCGCCGTGGTGCCCGGTGCAGCGGCAGCAGGCCCGGCCCTGGCTGCCACCCGGGCCTACTGCATCATGGATGCGGACACCGGCCTGGTGCTGGCCCAGCAGAATATGGACCTGGAGCTGCACCCGGCCTCCATCACCAAGGTGATGACCCTGGGGCTGGCCTGCGCCAAGGCCCAAGGGAACTGGGAGGGCGTAAAGCTCACCGTGACCCATGAGGACGTGTATTCCCTGGCAGGCACCGATTCCAGCCATATTGCCCTCCGGGAGGGGGAACAGGTGCCTTTGGTGGACGCTTTGTACGCCACCCAGATGGCCAGTGCCAACGACGGTGCCAACCTGCTGGCAGAATACTTTGGCGGCGGCACCATTGCCGACGGCGTGGCGGTGATGAACGAAAAGGTGGAGGAGCTGGGCCTGGCCCACACCCACTTTTCTAACCCCCACGGCATCAGCGACGACGACCACTACACCAGCTGCTACGACATGGCCCAGATCCTGCGCTGGGCTCTGGAGCAGCCGGGGTTTGAGGAAGTGTTCACCCGGAACCAGATGTACACCATGGAGCCCACCAATGTACAGCCGGTGACCCGGTATTTTTCCCAGCAGGACAAGCTGCGGATCGGCTCCAGCCGATACCATGTGGGCAGCATCCTGGGCTCCAAGCTGGGATATACCAATACTGCCCGGTACAGCTATGTGTGCCTGGCAGAACAGGATGGGGTCCGGCTCATCTGCGTCACCATGGAAAGCCAGCTGAGCACCGATAAGTACAACGACGTCCGCACCCTGCTGGACTACGCCTTCAGCACCTTTACCAGCTACACGGAGCTGCCCGGAGGCACTGTTACCGCCCAGCTGCCGGTGGCAGGAGGCGGCGACGCCCTGGGCACCGTTACGGTGACGGACCCGGGGGTCCGGCTGCTGCTGGCCAGCGGCCTGACGGCCCAGGATGTAAAGGTGGACCTGGAGCTGCCGGAACAGTATGTGCTGGGCACCGACCCGGCGGTCTACGCCGTGTACACCCTCCAGGGCGGCACCCGGCAGGAGACCACCCAGCTGCGGGTACGGGCAGAGATCTCCGGCCTGGAACAGCTGCTGGCCCAAAGCACCGGGGCCCGGCTGGCGGCCTCCGACCAGGTGGAGCCCAAGAGCAAGGCCTGGCTCCTGGCAGCCATCTCCCTGGGCTGCACGGCCGCTGCGGCGGTGATCACGGTGCTGGTGATGCAGCTGCAGGCCAAACGCCGCAAAAAGCGCCGGAAGGCCCGGCACAGCAGGCGGCCCGACAACCAAGCGTAAAAGCCTGTATAACAACAGACTTTTCCAGATAAAAATCATGCTTCATCAAAAAAGAGAGGTACAAGAATATGGGTAAGTTTACGTTTACAGAGACCGAGATCCCCGGTGTTGTGGTCATTGAGCCCCAGGTGTTTGGGGACGACCGAGGCTACTTTATGGAGACCTATCAGAAGGACCAGTTTGCCGCTGCCGGTATCGACAAGGAGTTCGTGCAGGACAACCAGAGCCGTTCCACCCGGGGCGTGCTGCGGGGCCTCCACTTCCAGAAAAACCACACCCAGGGCAAGCTGGTGCGTGTGACCAAGGGCGAGGTGTACGACGTGGCCGTAGACTGCCGCCCCCACAGCGCCACCTTTGGCAAGTGGGTGGGCGTGACCCTGTCGGAGGAGAACAAGAAGATGTTCTACATCCCCGAGGGCTTTGCCCACGGCTTTTTGGTGCTCAGCGATGTGGCAGAGTTCTGCTACAAGTGCACCGATGTCTACGACCCCACCAGTGAGGGCGGCATCCCCTACGACGACCCCACTGTCAACGTCCAGTGGCCGGACTGCGGCTGCGAGCACAAGACCAGCGCAAAGGACAAGCTCCATGAGCCCTTTGCCGCCCAGAAGTTTGAATATTTTGAAAAGTGGTGATCGCCCGTGGCAAAATTCAAAGGGATGTGGAACGGCTTTTGGCGGTACCGCTATCTGCTGTGGAACCTGGTAAGCCGTGATTTTAAGCTGAAATACCGCCGCAGCGTGCTGGGCGTGGTGTGGAGCGTGCTGAACCCCCTGCTGATGTGCCTGGTGTACTGGGCCGTGTTCAGCAGCCTGATGGATATGCGGGGCAGCGGCATCGACAACTTTGCGGTCTTTCTCATGTGCGGCCAGCTGCTGTTCAACTTTTTCAACGAGGCGACCTCCACCAGCATGAGCAGCGTGCTCGGTGCCGCTCCTCTGCTGAAAAAGGTGTATATCCCCAAGTATATCTTCCCGCTGGAAAAATGCTGCTTTGCCATGGTGAACTGCGTGTTCAGCTTTGTGGCACTGCTGCTGGTGATGATCTTTACCGGGGCCCCCTTCCACCTGACCCTCATTGAGGCGGTGTACCCCCTGGTGACCCTGTTCTTCTTCAGCCTGGGGGTGGGGCTGTTCCTGGCGGCTGCCACGGTGTTCTTCCGGGACATCATGCACATCTGGAGCGTGTTTACCACAGCCCTGCTGTACTTTTCCGCCATTTTCTACGACCCCACCCAGATGACCTTTTCCATCGGTGGGTTCAATATGCAACAGATCATCAAGCTGAACCCCATTTACTGGTACATCACCGGCTTCCGCCGCACCGTGATGTGGGGCATCCCTCTGGACCTGAATATGTTCTTAGTCTGCGGCGGCTGCGCTGTGATCTCCATGCTGGTGGGTCTGCAGATGTTCCGCAGGACCCAGGACCGCTTTGTGCTGCATATTTAAGGAGGCAGAAGAATGGAACCCATCATCAAAGTAGACAATGTTTCCATGTGCTTCAACCTCTCCAAGGAAAAGCATGAGAGCCTGAAGGAATACTTCTTGGCTCTGGTGCAGGGGCGGCTGCAGTACGACGAGTTCTACGCCCTGAAGGACGTGAGCCTGGACATTATGCCCGGAGATTTTTATGGCCTGGTGGGCCTTAACGGCTCCGGCAAATCCACCCTGCTCAAGACCATTGCCGGGGTGTACAAGCCCAGCAAGGGCAAGGTGACGGTAAACGGCACCATTGCCCCCCTCATTGAGCTGGGGGCCGGGTTCGACATGGATCTGACCGCCCGGGAGAACATCTACCTCAACGGCACGGTGCTGGGCTTTTCGCCCAAGTACCTGGACGAAAAGTTCGACGAGATCGTGGAGTTCAGCGAGCTGCAGAACTTTTTGGATGTGCCCCTGAAGAACTACTCCTCCGGTATGGTGGCCCGGATCGGCTTTGCCATTGCCACCATCACCAAGCCCGACATCCTGATTGCCGACGAGGTGCTGTCGGTGGGCGACTTTTTGTTCCAACAAAAGTGCGAAAAGCGCATGAAGGAGCTGATGGCCGGCGGCACCACCGTGATCCTGGTGTCCCACTCCATTGAGCAGATCGAGCGGATGTGCAGCAAGGTGGCCTGGCTGAGCCATGGGCACCTGAAAATGAACGGAGACACCCAGACGGTCTGCGCCGCCTACAAGGCCACCCAGCGGGGAGAGGCATGATATGGATCCAAGGCTGAAACGTGCCCGGGAGCTGGCTGGCTATGCAGTGCAGCTTACCCGGGAGCAGGGCCTGGGCACCATGGTCCGGCGCGGGGCCGGCTTTGTAAAGCGCCGCTGCTTTGGCAAGGCTGCCCGGTATCTGCCCACCAAAAAGGTGCTGGAGGCCCAGCAGGCAGAGATGGCTGGCAAAACGGCAGCAGACTGCGGCCTGCCCACCATCTCTATCCTGACCCCTTTGTATAATACCCCGGAAAAATACCTGCGGGAATTTCTAGATTCCTTTGTGGGGCAGACGGCCCCCAACGGGCAGCTGTGCCTGGCTGATGCCTCCGATGCAGCACACCCCCAGGTGGGCCAGATCGTAAAGGAATATCAGGCGAAAAATAAACGAATTGTATACAAAAAGATCGAAAATCAGGGCATCTCCGCCAACACCAACGCAGTGGCCCAACTGGCCACCGGGGAGTACCTGGCCTTGGCGGACCACGACGACGTGCTGGCCCCCCACGCCTTGTACACCATGGGCAAGGCCATTTTGCAGCTGCGGCAGCGCAGGGAGCCCGACGGCTTTTTGTACAGTGACGAGGCCCTGTTCACCCAGAGCATCCGGCGGCCCCTGGCGGCTCACTTCAAGCCGGACTATGCCCCGGATTACCTGCTGTGCTGCAACTACATCTGCCACCTGGCAGTGTTCCGGAAGGCTCTGTGGGACCAGGTAGGGGGCGAACGGCCGGAGTGTGACGGCAGCCAGGACCACGACCTGTTTTTGCGGCTGCTGGAGCGCACCGGCGGTGCCGCCCATGTGCCCCAGGTGCTGTACTACTGGCGTGTCCATGCCGGGTCCACCTCCGGGGGCACCCAGGCCAAGCCCTATGTGGCGGCCGCAGCCAAAAAGGCGCTGGCAGACCACCTGGCTCGCACCGGAGGTTCCGGCACCGTGGAGGATGGCCTGTTCCCCAGCACCTACCGGGTAAAGTGGGACATCCAGGGCCAGCCCAAGGTCAGCATCCTGATCCCCAACAAGGACCACACCCAGGACCTGGAAAAATGTCTCCACAGCATCTGGTCCAAGACCAGCTGGGAACACTATGAGGTCATCGTGGTGGAAAACAACTCCACCGACCCGGCCACCTTTGCCTACTATCAGCAGGCCCAGGCCCGGTACCAGGGGCTGCAGGTGGTCACCTACCCGGGCAAGGGCTTCAACTTTTCCGGCATCAACAATTATGGCCGGAAGTTTGCCTCCGGGGATTACCTGCTGCTGCTGAACAATGATGTGGAGGTCCGCAACGGGGACTGGCTCACAGAGCTTTTGCGGCAGTGCGCCCACCCCGGGGGAGCCGCTGTGTGCGGTGCCATGCTGTACTACCCTGATGACACCCTCCAGCACGCCGGGGTGGTCACGGGCCTGGGCGGCTATGCCGGCCACAGCCACAAATACAAAAAGGCCGGGGGCAGCGGATATATGTTCCGGGCTGCCACGGTGCAGGACTTTTCGGCCGTCACCGGGGCCTGCCTACTGGTGAAAACCAGCGTGTGGGACCAGCTGAAGGGCCTGGACGAGGCCTTTGCCGTGGCCTTCAATGATGTGGACTTCTGCTTACGGGTACGGGACGCCGGGTATCGCATTGCCTGGACCCCCTACGCCCAGCTGACCCACTACGAGAGCAAGAGCCGGGGCGGCGACGAAAAGGACCCGGTAAAGGCCCGGCGGTTTGCCGCCGAGCAGCAGCGGCTGTATGACATCCACGGCCGGGCAAACCTGCTGGATGACCCCTATTACAACCCCAATCTCACCCGGGACCGGGAGGATTTTTCCGAGAGCGACGATCTGCGTCAGCTGAAGGCAGGCACCGTAACGGTGCGGTGGAGGGAGTGACACCATGAACATCCAAGGCCATTTTGACACCATCACCCGGCACAAGCTGCTGGTGATGAAATACTGCTTTGCCTGCGGCCTGTATCAGCAGGGCCTGGCCCACGACCTGAGCAAGTACAGCCCCACGGAGTTTATCCCCGGCTGCATCTATTACCAGGGGGACCACAGCCCCAACGAGGCCGAGCGTGCCGCCCGGGGATACTCCTCGGCTTGGCTCCACCACAAGGGCCGCAACAAGCACCATTTGGAATACTGGATCGACTACAGCTCCAACAAGTCCGGCATGGGCGGCATGAAAATGCCCCTGCGGTATGTCTGCGAGATGGTGTGCGACCGGGTGGCTGCCAGCCGGATCTACCTGGGAGACCGATACACCGACGCTTCGGCCTGGGAGTACTATCAGCGCAGCAAGAGCCACTATATGCTGCACCCGGAGACCCAGGCCCTGCTGGAAAAGCTGCTGTGCATGGTCCGGGACCTGGGCCAGGACCGGACCTTTGCCTACATGAAGTTCCTGCTGGGCTGCCAGAAGGACTACTGAAGTTTATGGTTCCCCAAACACTGCCGACAAGATTCGGCAGTGTTTTTTGTTTGCAAAAACACAACGCCCCCAGTCCGGCAGATGCACTGCATCCCGGGCTGGGGGCGTTTCAGGGGTTGACCCTGTCAGTTCTGTTCGTTGTCGTAGATGTGGATATAGCGAGGGGCGTTTTTATCCTGCCAGAACAGCAGGGCGGCGGTGAGAGCCACCGCAAGGGTAGTGAGTACGGCGAGCAGAGCCTTAAAAACTTTCATGGTCAGGAGCCTCCTTGGTCAGTCTTGTGGGGAGCGGGGGACGTTCCACCGATTGTTCTGCTTCAGTATACCACATTCCCAGGGGAAAGGCAAACGGAGGAAAACGGAAGAAAAGGGTAAATTTTCGGTAGCATCTGGAACAAACCCTTAAAAAAAGAAAAGAAAGTTCAGGGAAATGCATCATTTTTGCCTGCATGTCGTTGACTTCCCACGCCAAAATGATACAATAAGTGTGTTAAGCAGCTGCTGTCCCTGTACCAGTGCGCCTGCATGGGCGTGGGGGCGGCAATTCAAGCAGAATGGGGGATTTGAAATCCATGTTGAACAAGCTGAAACGTGCGGCGCTTGGCGCGCATACGCCGCATGACAAAGCAACTGCTGCCAGCAAACCGGTCCCGATGCCTCTGCCCGCGCAGGTACGCATCCTTATGAGCCAGCACATTGGCGCACCCGCCAAGGCTCTGGTGAAAAAAGGCGATGAAGTCTTTGTCGGCACCAAGATCGGTGAGGCAGGCGGCTTTGTTTCCGCAAACATCCACTCCAGCGTTTCCGGCACCGTTGCCGCTGTGGAGCCCTTCCGTCTGTCCAACGGTCGCATGTGCGATTCCGTTGTGATCAAGACCGATGGCAAGCAGACGGTGGACCCTGCCGTGAAGGCACCCGAAGTCACCGATAAGGCAAGCTTCCTTGCCGCCGTGCGGGAGTGCGGTCTGGTGGGTCTGGGCGGCGCAGGCTTCCCCACCGATGTGAAGCTGCAGCCCAAGCAGACGGTGGATACCCTGCTGATCAACGCCTCCGAGTGCGAGGTGTGGCTCACCAGCGATACCCAGGAGATGCTGAATTGCAGTGATGACATCATCCGGGGCATCAAGGCTGTGCTGGAGTACACCGGCATTCCCAAGTGCGTCATCGGCATTGAGAACAACAAGCCCGAGTGCATCGACCTGCTGTGCAAAAAGACCAGCGGCGATGCTGCCATTGAGGTAAAGCCCCTGCCCAGCGTCTACGGCACCGGCGCAGAGCTGATCCTCATCGAAAAGTGCCTGGGCCGCGAGGTCCCTCACGGCGGTCTGCCTGCAGATGCAGGTGCCATCGTCATGAACGTCACCAGCGTTTCCACTCTGGGCAAGTACCTTGCCACCGGTATGCCGGTGGTGGAGCGCACCATCACCGTGGACGGCGATGCCTGCGAGAAGCCCCAGAACGTGGTGGTGCCGGTGGGTACCTCCTATCAGGACATCATCGACTTTGCCGGCGTCAAGGGCGGCGTCCAGCTGGGCAAGGTGGTGGCAGGCGGTGCCATGATGGGTCCCGCCGTAAAGGATCTGAGCTATCCTACCACCAAGACCACTTCCGGTCTGATCCTGCTCAGCGAGGCAGCAGCACAGCCTGCTGTGGTAAACCCCTGCATCCGCTGCGGTCGCTGCGTGGAGTACTGCCCCATGGGTCTGGAGCCTGTGGAGGTGGCAAACGCCTACGCTGCCCGTGATGTGCAGGAGCTGGGCAAGCTCCATGCAGACTACTGCTTCAACTGCGGCAGCTGCTCCTTCGTCTGCCCGGCAAAGCGCCCTGTGACCCAGATGATGAGTCTGGCCAAGGCCTTCTACCTCGGTGAAATCAAAAAAGGAGGCAATAAGTAATGGATACGAAGCTTATTGTTTCGGCTTCTCCGCACGTCCGCAGTGACGAGACCACCCAGAGCCTCATGGCCAACGTGATCGTCGCCCTGTGCCCCTGCGTGGTGGCCTCTGCCATTATCTTTGGTATGCGTGCCCTGCTGGTCACCGCTGTGTCGGTGGTGGCCTGTGTGGCTTTTGAGTGGCTGTATTGCAAGCTGCTGAAGCGTCCGAACCCCATCAGCGACCTGTCCGCTGTGGTCACCGGCATCATCCTGGCCATGAACGTGCCTGTGGGTATGCCCATTGGTCAGCTGATCATCGGCGACCTGGTGGCCATCATCGTGGTCAAGCAGCTGTTTGGCGGCATCGGCATGAACTTTGCAAACCCTGCTCTGGTGGGCCGTATCGTGCTGTTCGTCAGCTTTGCCGGTTCCATGAACAAGTGGGTGTTCCCGGATGCAGCGGTAGACCAGCTGTCCAAGGCTACCCCCCTGGCAGTGGCAGATCCCTCTAAGCTGAGCCTGCTGGACCTGTTTATGGGCATCCACGGCGGTGTGCTGGGCGAGACCTGCGCCCTGGCCATTGTGCTGGGCCTGATTTATCTGGTGGCTACCAAGACCATCAGCATCGCCATCCCGGCTTCCTACGTTGGCAGCATGTTTGTGTTCTACCTCATTGCTACCCACAGCCTGCACGAGGCTCTGGTGGCTGTGCTCAGCGGCGGCCTGCTGTTCGGTGCTGTGTTCATGGCTACCGACTACGTTACCAGCCCCTTTACCCTGAAGGGCAAGCTGGTGTACGGCGTAGCCTTGGGCATCGTGACCTTTGCCATCCGTTACTGGGGCAGCTACACCGAGGGCGTGTCCTTCGCACTGCTGTTCATGAACCTGTGGGTCCCCTACATCAATGATCTGACCCGTCAGACCCCGTATGGCTACATCAAGCCTGCAAAGAAAGCAAAGGAGGGTGCTGGCAAATGAGTAAGTCTGCAAATTCCAGCTGGGAGACCACCGGCAAGCCCATCGTGGTGCTGACCGTCATCTCCCTGATCGTCAGCCTGCTGCTGGCTCTGGTGAACGGCATGACCGCTCCGGTCATTGCTGAGAACACCCGGCGCACTACCCTGGCTGCCTACGTCAGCGTGATGCCTTCTGTTTCGGACGCAGCTACGCTGGAGGAAGTGACCGACTACACCACCGCCAACGTTACCGGCGTGGTAAAGGCTCCCGACGGCGGCATTGCCATCAAGGCCGAGGAAAAGGGCTTTGACGGCGGTATTCTTACCGTCATCATGGGCTTTGACGCCAACGGTGCCGAGACCGGCATCTGGGTGGACGCTTCCACCCAGACCAAGGGCATCGGCTCCAATGTGTCCACCGATGACTATCTGGCACAGTTCAACGGCATGGACGGCACCAAGAACATTGTGATGAATCAGGATTTCGATGCGTACAGCGGCGCAACCATTTCGTCCACCGCTCTGTTTGCTGCCATCAATGACTGTATCAACTGCTTCAACGAGCTGGCATAAAAGGAGGTTGGTAAGAAATGGCACAAGAAAATAAGTCCAAGGTAAGCATCCTTACCAACGGCATCATCAAAGAAAACCCTGTTCTGCGTCTGGTTCTGGGCACCTGCTCCATTCTGGCCGTTACCACGGCAGTTTCCAGCGCACTGGGCATGGGCGCCGCCTTCACCTTCGTGCTGGTGTGCTCCAATATCATGATCTCCCTGCTGCGGAAAGTCATCCCCGGCAAGGTGCATCTGCCCTGCTACATCGTGATCATTGCAGGCTTTGTGACCATCGTGCAGATGTTCATGCAGGCCTACATGGAAAGCCTGTACAACGCTCTGGGCGTGTTCCTGCCCCTGATCGTTGTCAACTGCATCATCCTGGGCCGTGCTGAGATGTTCGCCTGCAAGAACAGCATCGTGGACTCCGCTCTGGACGGCGTGGGCATGGGCCTCGGCTACACCCTCACCGCCACCCTCATGGCAACCATCCGTGAGATCCTGGGCAGCGGTACTTGGCTGGGCTTCCAGGTGATCCCGGAAGGCGTTGCCAAGGTGTCCATCATGACCCAGGCTCCCGGCGCCTTCTTCTGCTACGGCGTCCTGATGGCAGGCTGCGTGTGGCTGGAGGGCAAGCTGGACGCTCGCATTGAGCGCAAGAGCTGCTGCGACCTTGATAACCTGAAGAAGGAGGCAGAATAAGATGTTAGTCAAACTCGCTGCGATCTTCTTCAGCATGATCCTTGTGAACAACTACGTGCTGGTGAAGTTCTACGGTATCTGCCCGTTCCTGGGCGTTTCCAAAAAGCTGGACTCCGCCGTTGGTATGTCCGGTGCTGTCATCTTCGTCATGTTTATGGCCACCGCCGTGACCTTCCCCATCCAGATCTTCATCCTGGAGCCGGCAGAGCTGGGCTACCTGCAGACCATCGTGTTCATCCTGGTCATTGCAGTGCTGGTGCAGTTCATCGAGATCTTCCTCAAGAAGTATGTCGTTGCCCTGTATAACTCCCTGGGTGTGTATCTGCCCCTGATCACCACCAACTGCTGCGTGCTGGCAGTTACCATCCTGGTGGTGGGCGACTACGGTGCTGACGTGGCAGCCCACGGCTTTGGCTACGCTTACATCGAGGCTCTGATCTGCGCCATTGGTGCAGGCTGCGGCTTTATGCTGGCTATGGTCATGTTCAGCGGCGTGCGTAAGCGTGTGGAGGCCTGCGATCCCCCGGCACCCTTCAAGGGCCTGCCCATTACCCTGGTCGCAGCAGCCATCACCAGCCTGTCCTTCATGGGCTTCGGCGGCATCGTCGAAAACCTGTTCAATGTCACGCTGTAAGGGAGGAACAGGACTATGAATATTGTATCTGCTGTTATCCTGTGCACCATCGTGGGCGCTGTGGGTGCTATCGTTCTGGTGGCTGCCGCAAAGTTCATGGCGGTGGAGGAAGACCCCCGCATTGAGGAAGTTTCTGCCTGTCTGGCCGGCGCAAACTGCGGCGGCTGCGGCTACGCCGGCTGTGCCGACTACGCAAAGGCTGTCGTTCTGGACGGCGTGCCCTGCGACAAGTGCGCACCCGGCGGCCCCAAGGCTGCCGCTGCCATTGCCAAGATCATGGGCGGCGAGGCAAGCGCCGTAGAGAAGAAGGCTGTGGTGCAGTGTCAGGGCAGCTCCGAGCACTGCAAGCCTGCCTACGACTACAAGGGCATCCAGACCTGTGCTGCTGCGGCAGCCCTGTACGGCGGCCCCAAGACCTGCTCCTTCGCCTGCATCGGTCTGGGCGACTGCACCAAGGTGTGTAAGTTCGACGCCATCCACATCGTGGACGGTGTGGCCAAGGTGGACAAGGACAAGTGCACCGGCTGTGGTGCCTGCGCCAACATCTGCCCCAAGCAGGTGATCATGATCGACGCCGGCGGCCCCCGCAAGCCGGTGGTCATGTGCTCCAACAAGGATAAGGGTGCTGTGGCCAACAAGCTGTGCACCACCTCCTGCATTGCCTGCGGTATGTGCGAGCGCACCTGTAAGTTCGACGCCATCCACGTGGTGGACGGCGTGGCTCGCATCGACTACGACAAGTGCAAGGGCTGTGGCATGTGTGCCCAGAAGTGCCCCAAGCACATCATCCTGTTCCCCTTGAAGGATGACCCCAACCCCCCGAAGCCCGTGGTGAAGCCTGCCGCTCCTGCCGCTGCTCCTGCAGCAAAGCCGGAGGTTAAGGCTGAGGCAAAGCCCGAGACCAAGGCTGAGTAATCCGTAGACCCAAAGACCGCCGAGCAGCAATGCCCGGCGGTCTTTTTGCGTCAAAATGATTGAGAATGCCCTCCGCTTGCGCTCTGGGCATGATTCAAGGAAAGAACATTTTAGATTTCGGCAGAACGGAACGCCTGCTGGCGTTCCGTTCTGCCCTTTTCACAAGAAGGGTCGCAATGATAAACTGCATTTGCAGCGCCGTTTCCTTCGGAAGTGCGGCGCTGCGGAGTGCATTGCTGTGTGCCTTTACAGCCCCTCCCGTGAAAAAGTGGCTCAGAAACGTCCGCAGACGTTTCTGAGCCACAAATTATAATAAAAATTTTTCCTCTGAAGATGCCCAGCAACGACGACGACCGCCGCCAGCGAGCAAAGACTTCCCCCGGTCGGGGGAAGATGTCGCATAGCGACAAAAAGAGGAGTACAGGGAGGAGTTGTTGGGGCAGCGGCCAGCAAGATGCGAGTGCCGCCCAAGGCACGATGCGGATGCTGGGTGCCGCAACCCGGAAGGAGCGGAGGGCATTTCAAATCGTCAGCACCCCGGGTGCGCCAGGGGTTTTCTACTGCTTTTTGTAAAAAAATCCGGTTGCAATGGCCCGAAAGTATGGTTAAATAAAGAGAGGAAATTTCCAAAAAGAGAGGAATATCATGGAACAACACAACACTCGCCTGCGGAACGTAGGCTTTGTCACCTTCTTTTTCAGCGGCATCTGTGCCATCAGTGCCGGTGTGGTGGTGAGCCTGCTGCAGGAGCGGTACGGCTTTGCCTACGGCATGACAGGCACCCTGCTGTCCCTGATGAGCGTGGGCAACCTGCTGGCAGGCTTTCTCATCGGCATGCTGCCCGGCGTGCTGGGCATGAAGCGCAGTGTGCTGCTGCTGACGGTGGGCTATGCCGTGGGCTACGCCCTCATGGGCCTGACCGGGGCCCTGGCACTGCTGGCTCTGGCCTTTTTCCTGGTGGGCATCGCCAAGGGCAGCGTCATCAACACCTGCACCATCCTGGTCAGTGATCACTCCGCAGACCGCACCCGGGGCATGAACCTGATGCACAGCTGCTACGCCTGCGGTGCCCTGCTGTGCCCCTTCCTGATCGCAGCAGCGGCCCGGGTCAGCACCCAGCTGGCTCTGCTGCTGTTGGCAGGGCTGGGCCTGGCGTTGTGGCTGGTGTATGTCTTTACCCCCCTGGGAGGCGGCAAGGCCAAGACCGCTACAGGCCGGGAGGTCATTGACTGGAGCTTTTTGCGGTCCGGCCGCTTCTGGGTCCTGACGGGGCTGCTGTTCTTCCAGAACTCGGCAGAGCAGAGCGTCAACGGCTGGATGGTCACCTACTTCAAGGGCAGCGGCATCATCAGCGGCACCCTGGCAGCCTACACCGTTACCGTCATGTGGGGTGCCACCCTGGTGGCCCGGCTGCTCATTGCCTTTGTGTTCCCCTTCAAGCACCCCCGGAAGGCCATGGTGGGCATGAGCGTGCTGTGCAGCGTGTTCTATGTGCTGCTGGTGCAGGCCCACACCCAGGGGGCTGCCATCGTGCTGCTGTTTGCCTTTGCCTTCTCCATGGCAGGGCTGAACCCCACCGCTGTGGCCAGTGCCGGACGCATGACCAGCGTGACCAGCATGGGCATCATGCTGCCGGTGGCCTCCAGCGGTGCCATCCTGATGCCCTGGGTGGTGGGCATGGTGTCGGAACGGGCAGGCCTGGCCGCAGGCATGGCCTCCAACATCGTACCCTGCGTGGGCCTGGTGGTGCTTTCCATCCTGGTGGCCCGTCTACCGGAGGAATAAGAGATGAGGTCCTGCTGGCGCAGAAATAATATGCTGCCGCAATGATGTTTGCACCCTGTGCAAAATGATGTGCCGCTGGTGCGGCAATGCCGGGGAGCATGCCCGTCCGTAAGTTACCCCCTCAGTCATCTCGCTTTGCTCGATGCCAGCTCCCCCAAGGGGGACGCCTTTCGGCGCTGCCGCAAAGTTTCCCGCCACCGCTAAAGCCGTCCCCTTGGGGAAGGCGGATCACCGCAAAGCGGCAAGACGGAAGGGGTAACTTTGCCGCCTCCCTTTGGGGTCCCACCTGTGAAAATGGGATAGGGGAGCGTCCGCAGACGCTCCCCTATCCCGAAATAATAGATAATAATTCCGCTGCCTTATCCCTCAATGCCCCGGGCCTTTGCGCTGAACTCACAGCCGCAGTAGTCCTGGCGGTACAGCTGGTACTGCTCCGACAGCTGCAGGCTCCGGAGATAGCCGTTGTGCTTTTTGAAGTCCGAGGGCAGGTGCTTTACCCCAAACTCTGCCTCCAGCTCCTGGCCGATGGTGTTGATCCGGGCAGCGTCCTTGTGGGGGCTGATGGACAGGGTGGTGGTAAACCAGTCAAAGCCCTGGTCCCGGGCGTACTGGGCAGCCCGGCGCATCCGCAGCCGGTAGCACACAGTGCAGCGGCTGCCTCGTTCCGGCTCCGCCTCCAGCCCGGCTACAGCGGTGTAGAACTCCTGGGGGTCGTAGTGGTCCTCCACCACCGTCACCCCAAGGGGGTGGGCCTGGGCCACAAACTTTTCCAGCTCCTGCCCCCGGCGGAAATACTCTTCCGCTGGCCAGGTGTTTGGGTTATAATAGAGTACGGTGATCTCAAAGTAAGGGCACAGCTGTTCCAGTACTGCGCTGGAGCAGGGGCCGCAGCAGGCGTGCAGCAGCAGCCGGGGCCGGGTGCCGCCCAGGGTCTGGAGCACAGCATCCATCTGCTGGGCGTAATTGCGAGAGTTTGCCATGGTGCATCATCCTTTTTGATAAAATCAAGCTGCACCCAGTATAGCATAAAACCATTGTAAAATACAGGAGGCAACCCATGACCAAGGAAAAGATCGCTCGCATCAACGAGCTGGCACGCAAGAGCAAGGCAGAGGGCCTGACCGATGCCGAAAAGGCAGAGCAGCAGGCGCTGCGGCAGGAATACCTGGAGGATATGAAGGCCAGCCTCCGTGCTCAGCTGGAGCACACCTCCATCCAGGAGCCCGACGGCACCATCCACAAGGTGACCCGGCGCACCAGCCTGCCCAAGCCCCGTAGCTGAACAAAAAAGCCTTACAGTCCGCTTTTTTAGAGGAAAATGCAGCCGAAAGCTGTGTTTTCCTCTTTTTTTGCCTGGACAACTGTGGTATACTAAAATAGTATTGGTGCGTGCTGCAAAAACACGTGCCAGCGATTTCCCAAGGTGGCGTATCCCGGGCAAGGTGCACGGAAAAGGCTGTCTTTTGAATAAGGATAAAGAGGTCATTTATTATGCTTACTGCAATCACGGGTATCAACTGGGGCGATGAGGGCAAGGGCCGCATGGTCGACCTGATCAGCCAGGAGTATGACATCGTTGCACGTTATCAGGGCGGCAACAACGCAGGTCATACGGTCAAGAACGAGCGTGGCAAGTTTGTGCTGAACCTGCTGCCTTCCGGCATCCTGCGCCCGGACGTTGTCTGCGTTATGGGCAACGGCATGGTCATTGATCCCCATCACCTGGACGGCGAGATCAACAAGCTGCGGGAGCAGGGCATTGAGATCACCCCCAAGAACCTGAAGATCTCGGACCGTGCGACCATCACCATGCCCTACCATGTGGACCAGGACGGCCTGGAAGAGGCCCGTCTGGCCAAGACCGGCGCACAGTTTGGCTCCACCAAGCGTGGCATCGCCTACGCTTACGGCGACAAGTACATGAAAAAGACCCTGCGGATGGGGGACCTGCTGCACCTGGACGACGCTGTGAAGAAGCGCCTGGTGACCATGGTGGACTCCAAGAACCTGGTGATGGAGGGCAGCTACAACGCCGCTCCCATCAGCGTGGACGAGATGTGGAGCTGGCTCGAAAAGTATGCCGCCATCTTCAAGGATTACATCTGCGATGTGGGCCAGTACCTGGCCGACGCCGATGCTGCCGGCAAAAAGGTGCTGTTTGAGGCACAGCTGGGCGCACTGCGTGACATCGACTTTGGCATCTACCCCTACACCACCTCCTCCAACGTCATCGGTGCCTATGCCCCCATCGGTGCAGGCATCCCCGGCCACAAGCTGCACAACTCCATCGGCGTCATGAAGGCCTACTCCTCCTGCGTGGGTGACGGCCCCTTTACCGCCGAGCTGGCTATGACCGAGGAAGAAAAGCACGCTCTGCGTGAGGCTGGCCACGAGTACGGCGCAGCCACCGGCCGCCCCCGTCGTGTGGGCCCCATCGACCTGGTGGCCAGCCGCTACGGCGTGTTCTGCCAGGGCTGCGATGAAGTGGCCCTGACCCTGCTGGACGTGCTGGATTACATGGAAAAGATCCCCATGGTCACTGCCTACAAGCTCACCGACGGCACCACCACCACCCGGTTCCCCATGGGCGAGGCCCTGGATACCGCTCAGCCTGTGGTGGAGTACCTGCCCGGCTGGCACTGCGACATCACCGCTGCCCGTAAGTGGGAGGATCTGCCCCAGGAGGCCCGGAATTATGTGGAGTACCTGGAAAAGGCCGTGGGCTGCAAGATCACCTACATCTCTGTGGGTGCCGAGCGTGAGGCTTACATCCACCACGTCTGATCCGGGCAGGGTGCCAGCGGATCCATCATAAAAAAAGGAAGCGTCACAGATGTTTGATATCATTACCGACAGCGCATGCGACCTGACCCCGGAGACCGCCCGGCAGATGGGCGTGGAGGTGGTGCCCTTTTATGTGTCCCTGGACGGGGAACATTACCGCAAGGAGGGCACCGAGATCCCGGTGCGGGATTTCTACCAGTTCATGGTAGATAACCCTGCCGCCTACCCCAAGACCAGCCTGGCCTCCATCGAGGATTTTGAGCAGGTGTTCCGGGCCCATGCCCAGGCAGGCCGGGCCGTGCTGTGTCTGGTGTTCACCGGCAAGATGAGCGGCTGTGTGGGCAGTGCTCGCAACGCCCGGGACCTGGTGCTGGAGGACTACCCCGACGCTCGCATTGAGGTCATCGACACCTGCGCCGCCACCGTCACGGAATCCACCATGGTGGAAAACGCTGTGGCCATGCGGGATGCCGGCTGCTCGCTGGAGGAGACGGTGACCTGGCTGGAGGCAGAAAAGATCACCAACCAGATCTTTTTTACCGTAGGCAACCTGGATTACCTGATCAAGGGCGGCCGCATCGGCAAGGTCACCGGCCGTGCCGCCAATATGCTGGGCATCAAGCCTATGATCCTGTTCAAGGAAGGCGAGATCTTTTCCGGCGGTGTGGCCCGGGGCCGTCAAAAGAGCTTTGAAAAGGCCCTGGAGCAGCTGCTGAACTACCTGGACGCCCACGGCGGCACCCCCGATGACTACCGCATCACCGTGGGCTACGGCTATGATGCCGACGAGGGCAAGCGGCTGTGGATGCAGACCCGTGCCGCCCTGCGGGCCAAATACCCCGGCGCACAGTGCCAGGTGGGCCTGCTGCAGATCGGCTGTACCATTGCTGTGCACACCGGACCCTATGCCCTGGGCATGGGCGTCATGCGCCGCTGGAAAAAGCAGGGCTGACAAAGGCCCGGCTTATCCCATAAAAGGAGGAAAACCATGCAGATTTTCAACACCCTGACCCGACAGAAAGAAGAATTTGTGCCCCAGGTGCCCGGCGAGTACCGGATCTATGTCTGTGGCCCCACGGTCTACAACTACATCCACATCGGCAACGCCCGGCCCCTGATCGTGTTTGACACCCTGCGCCGCTACCTGGAGTACCGGGGCAACAAGGTGATCTATGTGTCCAACATCACCGATATTGACGATAAGCTCATCAAAAAGGGCCAGGAGGAGGGCACCTCTATGAAGGAGGTGGCCCAGCGTTTTGAGGCCGAGTACCTGAAGGACGCTGCAGGCCTCAACTGCGAAAAGCCCACGGTGCAGCCCCGTGCCACCGAGCACATCCAGCAGATCCTGGACATCGTCAAGGACCTGATCGACTCCGGCCACGCCTACGTTGCCAAAAACGGCGACGTGTACTTCCGGGTCAAGAGCGACCCGGAGTACGGCAAGCTGAGCCATCTGAACCTGGAGGATCTGGAAAGTGGCAACCGGGAGCTCCGCAGCCGCATGGAGGACGACCTGAAGGAGGACCCTGCAGACTTTGCAGTCTGGAAGGCCGCCAAGCCCGGCGAGCCTGCCTGGGAAAGCCCCTACGGCATGGGCCGTCCGGGCTGGCACATCGAGTGCAGTGCCATGAGCCGTACCCATCTGGGTAAGACCATCGACCTGCACTGCGGCGGCCAGGACCTGATCTTCCCCCACCACGAAAACGAGATCGCCCAGAGCGAGTGCGCCAACGGTTGCACCTTTGCCCGGTACTGGATGCACAACGGCTTTATCAACGTGGACAACCAGAAGATGTCCAAGAGCCTCCACAACTTCTTTACCGTCCGGGATGTGGCCAACCTCTACGGCTACGAGCCCATCCGCTACTTTATGCTCACCGCCGGGTACCGGATGCCCCTGAACTACACCGTGGACCTCATCGAGAGCTGCAAGAACAGCCTGGAGCGTCTGTACACCTGCCGGGAGAACCTGGACTTTGCCCTGACCAAGGCAGAGTTTGGCACCGACGAGACCCTGAAGGAAAAGGCCGCCGAGGCAAAGCAGAAGTTCTGCACCGCCATGGACGACGACCTGAACACCCCCGACGCTCTGGCTGCGGTGTTTGATCTGGTCAAGGAGATCAACACCCTGTCCGCAGTCTCCTCCCAGGAGGCTCTGCAGGCTGCTGCTGCCGCCTTTGATGAGATCACTGGCGTGCTGGGCCTGCTGTACAACCGGAAAAAGGACGAGGTCCCTGCGGAGGTCACCCAGCTGGTGGAGCAGCGTGCTGCCGCCAAAAAGGCCAAGGATTGGGCCACTGCCGACGCTATCCGTGCCCGTCTCACCGAGATGGGCTGGGCGGTAAAGGACACTGCCCAGGGCCCCCAGCTCAGCAAGCTGTAATGCCCCAAAAGGGATGAACTGCAAGCACCGCCCTCCGGCGGTGCTTGCTTTTTTCCGGATTTTCTGGTAAGATGACCCTCGTGCAACTTTGCAAACACGAAAACTAAAGGAGAATCTGATTATGAAATGCATGAATAAATTTGCCGCCCTGGCCCTGAGCGCTGTGCTGTGCGTGGGCCTGCTGGCAGGCTGCGGCACTGCTGCCGCCAGCACCGCTTCCTCTGCTGCCTCCAGCCAGGCTGCCAGCCAGGCCGCTTCTTCTGAGGCTGCCAGCCAGGCTGCTTCCTCCGAGGCTGCTTCCTCCGAGGCTGGCCAGGCCCAGGCTACCGTGATGTTTACCGTGACCGGTGCCGACGGCAGCAGCTCCAGCGTGCTGCTGAATGTGGCTGACGGCGAAAAGCTCAGCACCGCTCTGGCCCAGGCTGGCATCATCAGCCAGGAGGAGGCTGATGCCGGTTTTGTGACCGTGGTGAACGGCGAGGCCGCTGACTACGACAAGGACAAGGCCTGGTGGTGCCTCACCGACGCTGCCGGGGAGATGACCACCGTGGGCGTGGCAGACATCCAGCTCCACGACGGTGACAGCTATGCCTTTACCTACACCAAGGGCTGATAGCAGCGGCACCTTCCACACCCGGGTGCTGCGGCTGGTGCTGGGGGGCCTGATGGGGGCCTTGCTGGTGATCAGCAAGCAGGCCATGAGCGGCCTGCCCAACCTGGAACCGGTGAGTTTGCTGATCATCCTGTTTGCCCTGGAGCTGCCCCGGGAGACCCCGGGGGCCATTACAGTGTTCATCCTGCTGCAGGGGGTGCTGTATGGCTTTGGCCTGTGGTGGGTTATGTACCTGTATGTGTGGTATCTGCTGGCCTTGCTGGCCTGGCTGCTGCGGCGCATGGACCACGCCCTGGGCTGGGCGGTGTTCAGCGGCGTGTACGGCCTGTGCTTCGGCGGCCTGTGTGCTGCCGTGTTTCTGGTGGCCAAGACCCCGGCCTTTGCCTTCAGCTGGTGGCTCAGCGGCCTTTCCTACGACGCCATGCACGGCGTAGGCAATTTTGTGCTGATGTTGGTGCTGTACTGGCCCCTGCGTCGGGCCCTGCAGACCGCCAAAAAGCAGCTGCATCTGTAAAAAAAGGAGCGTTCCCCAGGGGGGAACGCTCCTTTTTTGCGGAATGGGGAGAGATCACATGAACCGCTCCGTCAGCATCCACCAGATACCCGGCAGATTGATGGGGAACAGGTTGTAGAAAAGATCCAGCAATGCGTTAAACATGGAATGCACCTCCTTTCAGCTTCGGATGCTCTCAGGCAAACAGAACTTTGAACAGGAACAGCAGCAGCTTAGGCAGGCTGCCGGTCCCCAAGAGCTTCAGCAGAAGATTCAGAGTAGACATGGTTGGTGTTTGCTCCTTTTCTGGGATCCCGGGCCCTTCACGACCCGGTTCACTAGAGATACGAACCACCAAGGCCGGATATTGCAGGAAGATTTAGGAAATTTTAAAATTTTATACACAAAAGCCCCCGGGGCGGTAAGCCGCCCAGAGGGCAGAAGGGGAAAAGCTCCTTACAAAAAGCCGGAAAAGGCTGCCGGGCCGGGGTAGACGGCCCCGGGACCCAGCTGCTCCTCGATCCGCAGCAGCTGGTTGTACTTGGCCACACGCTCGGTGCGGCAGGGGGCCCCGGTCTTGATCTGCCCGGTGTTCAGGGCCACTGCCAGGTCGGCAATGGTGGTGTCCTCGGTCTCCCCGGAGCGGTGGGAGCTGATGGCGGCATACCCGGCCCGGTGGGCCAGCCGGATGGTCTCCAGGGTCTGGGACAGGGTGCCGATCTGATTGGGCTTGATGAGGACAGCGTTGCCGGCCCTCAGCCGGATGCCCTTGGTCAGCCGCTGGGGGTTGGTGACGAACAAGTCGTCCCCCACCAGCTGGAGCCTACTGCCCAGCTGGGCTGTCAGCTGCTGCCAGCCTGCCCAGTCCTCCTCGTCTAGGCCGTCCTCCAGGGACAGCAGGGGGTAGCTGTCAGCCAGGGCCTGCCAGTGGGCAATAAGCTCCTGGGCGGTGTACTGGGTGCCGGACTTGGGCAGCTGGTAAAAGCCGGGGCCCCGGGGGCTTTTCCACTCGGAGGCGGCAGCGTCCAGGGCCAGCATAAAATCCCTGCCCGGCAGGTGCCCGGCGGCTTCAATGGCAGCCAGCAGCAGCTCCAGGGCCTGGGTGTCGCTGTCCAGGTCCGGGGCAAAGCCTCCTTCGTCCCCTACGGCAGTGGACAGGCCCCGGTCCTTCAGCAACGCTGCCAGGGCGTGGTACACCTGGGCGCACCACTGCAGTGCCTCCCGGAAGGAGGCGGCTCCAATGGGCAGGATCATAAACTCCTGGGTGTCCAGGGAGTTGGGGGCGTGGGCACCGCCGTTCAGCACGTTCATCAGGGGCACCGGAAGGCAGCAGCCGTTGGCTCCCCCTAAAAACCGATACAGGGGCAGCCCCAAGGACTGGGCAGCGGCCCGGCAGGCGGCAATGGACACCGCCAAAAGGGCGTTGGCTCCCAGGCAGCTTTTGTCCGGGGTGCCGTCGGCCTGGAGCAGGGCGGCGTCCAGGGCAAAAAGGTCGGCGGCGTCCAGGCCCACCACAGCAGGGCCCAGCACCCTGTTGATGTTGGCGGCTGCCTGCAGCACCCCTTTGCCTCCGTAGCGGTGGGGGTCCTGGTCCCGGAGCTCCCGGGCCTCAAAGGCCCCGGTGGAGGCCCCGGAGGGGACACAGCCCCGGCCCACCGTGCCGTCGGCCAGGGTGACCTGGGCCTCCAGGGTGGGGTTGCCCCGGGAATCCAGGATCTCCCGGCCCACCACTTCTGTGATATTGCGCTGCTTCATGGCTCTGCCCTCCTTGGCTGCCCCGGCTTGGCGGTGGGGCTGCTTTCAGGATGCCCATCGGTGGGGATGAATATGCCTCATGGCTGGTATACGATTTTGATATGGCAGAGATACTAAAAATAATCTTTACTTTTTGGCAGGGTCGTTCTATACTGAAACCCGTGCGAATGATTTTTTGACGATAGCGTGAGGAGGAAACCTACGATGAACAAAGATCTGACGGTGGGAAAGCCGTCTCAGGTGCTGTGGACCTTCTGCCTGCCCATGTTCGGCAGCATCATCTTCCAGCAGCTGTACAACATTGCCGACAGCCTGGTGGCCGGTAAATTCATTGGCGAAAATGCCCTGGCGGCAGTGGGCAACAGCTATGAGATCACCCTGATCTTTATTGCCTTTGCCTTTGGCTGCAACATCGGCTGCTCGGTCATCGTGTCCCGGTACTTTGGTGCCAAGGAGTACGACGACATGAAGACCTCCGTGTACACCGCCCTCATCGGCTCCGCCGTGCTGTGCGCTGTGCTGATGGTCTTTGGCCTGGTGGGCTGCGACGGCCTGCTGGAGCTTATCAACACCCCGGCGGAGATCCTGGCAGATTCGGCCCTGTACCTGGACATCTATGTGCTGGGCCTGCCCTTTATGTTCTTCTATAACATTGCCACCGGCATCTTCTCGGCGCTGGGGGA
>CAKSXW010000019.1 GCA_934518555.1 uncultured Faecalibacterium sp.
GGGGTAGATCTTGCCGATGATGGCATCAATGGAGATAAAGGTTGCGATGAAGTAGTACACCAGGATGATGATCAGCCAGAACAGGGTGGTGGTCAGCATACCGGACATACCGCCGTTCTTGCACAGGGTAACGATCAGGCCGGCAGGGCCCACTGCAAACACGGTACCAACCATGATCAGCAGCACCACAGAGAACACACGCATGATGTTCTGCATCACAGGGCCCAGGTAACGGCCAGTGACCTCAGCGATGGAAGCGCCTTCGTTGCGCTCGCTCATCATACCGGAGAAGTAGTCATGGACGCCGCCTGCAAAGATGGTGCCGAAGGTGATCCACAGGAACACCACGGGGCCCCACAGAGCACCCTGCAGTGCACCGAAGATGGGGCCAAGGCCTGCAATGTTCAGCAGCTGGACCAGGAACAGCTTCCACTGGGGCATCACGACGTAGTCAACGCCATCGTTGATGCGAACAGCAGGAGTTTCACGGTCATCCGGGCCAAAGGTGTTGTCCACGATCTTACCATAGACAAAGTAGCCTATGATCAGAAGTGCCAGACAGAGTAAGAAACTAATCATACCAGAAACCTCCTTTTTGATCTCAAACCACCGGTGTCAGGGTCGCTGACCACGCCAGTGGGTCGGGTCATTCTCTGGGTCCATGTTAACACTTTTTTCATAAACGTGTTAATATTTTTCTGGTATGGTTCCCATATCAAAAAGTATATGGCCGCTCTTGGAGTTTGTGGGCGGCAGTTCCTGTTTTTCTGCGCTGCTGCGCCGGAATCCGCCTTTTTGTAACTTCCCCGGTTTTTTCCGGGAACCGTCAAGGGTCCCTCGCCAAACTTTTCGGCTGCTTTTTGTGCACTTTGCTTAATCGTTCGGGATTTTCTCCCTGAAACGTGGAATTTGAGACCAAAAACCGCAAACATCCTCGCCCTCTCAGTCACCTTCGGTGACAGCTCTCCCAAAGGGAGAGCCCTTGGCATAGCGGCAAAGTTTCCGGCTTTGACTGAGGGAGTTTGCTCCAAAACCCACCCGTGAAAAAGGGATAGCGGAGCGTCCGCAGACGCTCCCGAGGGACGGCTTAACCCTCTCAGTCAAGCCCTGTCGGGCTTGCCAGCTCCCCCGAAGGGGGAGCTTTTATACATCTTCCGGTTAACTGCAATAGAGCTCCCCCTTCGGGGGAGCTGTCACCGAAGGTGACTGAGAGGGTTCCCCTTCCGTGAAAATGCAATGTCGGGCAGCCCGCAGGCTGCCCGACATTGCTCTCATTATAAATAATTCTTCCGCTGAATATAGCCAAAGCGCAGCGGAGGCCATTTTAAATCGTCCCCCAGCCGCTTTCCTTGACGGTATGGTCCGCCTGGTGGTGCAGCAGTTCCACAAACAGCTGCTCCTCCGGCTGCAAGGGCTCCCGTTCCGGGTACACCAGCACATCCCGCATCTGCTGGGTCTGGGCCGGGCAGCCGTGGAGGGCCAGGTGGTACTGTTCCAGGGCCCGCTGGGGCATGGGGGAGGACCACATATAGGCGGTGGGCAGGTTTTGCAGGATGGAGAACTGGCTGCACCGCTCGTACACATGGATGCGGCGGTTGGGGTTCATCTTCCACCGGGACTCGGTGCTCTCGTCCCCGGGCAGGTGGCTGTCCCCGTGAAGCACCTCGATGTACTCGTCCAGCTGGGCCAGGTCCTCCACCGGCTGCCGGGCCAGGGGGCTGTCCTGGCTGGTAAGCAGCAGGTAGGGGAACTCCATAATGAGCTCCTGCCGCAGGCCGTGACGCTGGCAGTAGCGGCGGTAGTAGTCCTCGTCCTCGGCGGCATACCGCAGCATGGCCAGGTGGTACCCCCGGCGCAGCACAAAGTCCACGGCCTCAATGGCACCGCTTTCCCGGATATGGACCCGCAGCTGACGGCTTTGGGCCGCCTGCTGGAGAAAATCCACTGCCGCATAGGAGGCGTAGGTGGCATGGGTCAGCACCACTCGCAGCTCGGCGCAGCTGCGCTGCTTTTGCCGGGCGTCGGCGTCCAGGCGGTCCACCTCCTCCAGCACACGCTGGGCCTGGAGGATGAACTTCCGGCCCTGCTCTGTGGGGATCATGCCGGTGGAGCTCCGCTCGAACATCCGGATGCCGTATTCGTCCTCCAGGTTCTTCAGGGCCTTGCTGACGTTGGGCTGGGCGACGTACAGCTGCTTGGCTGCCGCCGACACCGACCCCCACTTCATAATGGCCACCAGATACCGCAGTTCTGTAATGTTCATGGCTCCCTCCGCCTTCCCGAAACGTTACCATATTGTATCAATTTCCCCGGGGCTCTGTCAAGCCGGAGCCCCCTTGCACCGGCAGGGGCGGTTGCTATATAATAATGAAAAAACAAAGGAGTGGGAAGGATGCCGGAATACCGTGTGCGTTCCATTGAGGAGTAGCTTTACGGCTGCGAGGAGCTGCCGGAGGGGCAGCCGGTGCTGTGTGACGTGACCCTGGAGGATGCCGCCGGGGGCACACTGCTGCTGCCCTACCCGGACAAAGAGCTGCTGGGTCTGGGCATCGACCAGGGGGACACCGTTTGCCTGACCCCTGAGGGTACCCTGCAAAAAGTGGGAGGGACTTGCCTATGAAAACCATCAAGACTTCTGCCCTGGTGGGCCTGGGGGCCCTGGGCATTTTGTTCGGGCGGAAGATGCCCGGGGTCCAGGTCATTGCCGACGAGGACCGCATTGCCCGTTACGCCGCCCAGCCGGTGGTGTGCAACGGCCAGGAATGCCAGTTCCAGTATGTGACCCCGGCCCAGGGCCAGCCGGTGGACCTGGTATTGGTGGCGGTAAAGGCCACGGGGCTGGAACAGGCCCTGGCGGATATCCGGAACTTTGTGGGGCCGGACACCATCCTCCTCAGCGTCCTCAACGGCATTACCAGCGAGGAGCGCATGGAGCAGGTGTACCCGGGCCACGCCCTGTGGAGCGTCGCCATCGGCATGGACGCCACCCGCAAAGGCCGGGAGCTGGTGTTCACCCAGGAGGGCAAGATCCAGTTTGGGGAACGGGACGGCTCCCTGACCCCCCGGGTGCAGGCGGTGGCAGAGTATCTCTCTGCCTGTGGCATTGCCCACGAGGTCTGCACCGACATCCTGTACAAGCAGTGGAACAAGCTGATGGTGAACGACGGCCTGAACCAGGCGGCTGCCGCCTTTGACCTGCCCTACGGAGGCCTGGGCCAGCCCGGCCCGGCCCAGGACAAGATGCGGCAGGCCATGCAGGAGGTGATCCGGCTGGCCAACCTGGAGGGCATCCCCCTGCCGGAGGACAACGACCAACAGTTTTTGCAGGCCGCCCTGCCTACCTTCAACCCAGAGGGGATGCCCAGTATGCGGCAGGATGTGCTGGCCCACCGCCCCACCGAGGTGGAGGAGTTTGCCGGGGTGGTCCGGGCCCGGGCCAAAAAATACGGCATGCCCACCCCTGCCAACGACTTTTTCTATGACCGCATCCGGGCCATTGAGGCCGGGTACCTGCCGCCCCGGGCCCAGGGCCACAAGCTGTATTTCACCCGGCACGGAGAGACGGTGTGGAACGTGGAAAACAAGATCTGCGGCATGACCGACAGCCCCCTGACCCCCCGGGGCCTGGCCCAGGCCCAGGCTCTGGGTCAGGCAGTAAAGGCCCAGGGGGCAGACATCGACATGATCCTGTACTCTCCCCTGTCCCGGGCCGCCGACACTGCCCGGGCCATTGCCCAGGCCACCGGCCTGCCCACCCGGTGCGAGCCCCGGCTGCGAGAGCAGTGCTTTGGCCGCTACGAGGGCACCCCTCGGGACGGGGCAGCCTTCCGGGAGGCCAAGACCCACTTTGCGGACCACTACGACGGCGGCGAAAGCATGCTGCAGCTGGCCCAGCGGATCTATAACCTGCTGGATGAGCTGCGGGCCCAGCCGGATAAGACCTACCTGCTGGTGGCCCACAACGGCATTGCCCGGGTGGTGCAGTCCTACTTTGAGGATATGACCAATGAGGAGTACGCCCAGGCCGGCATCCGCAACTGCCAGCTGATGGAGTATCATTTTGAATAAAGTTTCTTCAAAATCTTGCACGGCCTCGCCCTCTCCGTCACGCCTTGCGGCGTGCCACCTCTCCCAAAGTGAGAGGCTTTGGCATTACGGTCAACTTTCTGGTTCTGCCAAGGGCTCTCCTTTTGGGAGAGCTGTCGAACAAATGTGAGACTGAGAGGGCGAGCTCGTTAACAAAAAAGAATCTGCAACTGTCAGCCTGAACTTCGGGCATCACAATTGCAGATTCTTTCTTTTTATGTCTTATCCTTTGTAAAGCCCGAACAGCTTCAGCAGTTTCTGCCAGAAGGTCAGCTGCACCGGCTCCGGTTCCGGCTCTGCCGCCGGGGCCGGGGCCTGGATGGCGGTGGTCTGGAGGGCGAACTGCACCCCGGCCACATTGCTGTTTTCCGGGGAGGTGAAGCTCTCCACCGGGCTGCTGCCGGAAAGGCCTTCCAGCAGGCTGTTCAGCTGGTCCCCCAGCTCCAGGCCGGAAACGCTGCTTCGCAGCTCTCCGGTGCCTGCGGTGAGCTGGGCGGCCCCGGCGGTGAGCTGCTGCACCCCGGCAGTCAGCTGGGCCACGCCGTGGGTGTAGGCCCCCAGGCCCTTGTCCAGCTGGGTGTACTGGCTGGCCAGCTGGTTGACCCCAGCGGTCAGCACCGAAAGGTTCCCCAGCAGGTCCGTCAGGGCCCCGGCCAGCTGCCGCACCCCGGCGTCAAACTCCCCATAGCGGCTGTTCAGGGTGCTGCTGCCCTGGTGGAGCTGGGCCACCCCCTCGTGGACTGTGTTCAGGTAGGTCTCCATGGCGTCGATGTTGGCACTGGAGGCCTTCAGCAGCAGGATCACGTCCTTCAGCTGGGGCATCACCTTGGCCAGCTTTTCCAGCTGCTCCATGGCCTTGGCATTGCCATCCTTGACCTCATCCAGGTCCAGGCCGTTCTCCTTCAGGATGGCCTTGTAGGCCTCAAAGCTCACCTGCTGGTCCAGCTGCTGGGCTCCCTGGTCCAGCTGGGCCAGGCCTGCCTGGATCTGGCTGGAGGCCTCCAGCAGGGTGGTGAGCTGGTCGGTGGAGGCCGACACCCCGTTCAGGGCCGTCTGCATCTGGGTCAGGGCCGCCTTTACCTTCCGGGAGCCTCCCGTCAGGGCCCCGGACTGGCTGTTGAGGGTGTCCAGCCCCTGCTGCACCTGCCGGATGCCCTCTGCCAGGGCGTTGGCACCGTTGTCCAGTTCCACAGAGCCGGACTGCAGCTGGCCCATGAGGCCGGAAACATCTGCCTCCCCCAGGTCCAGGTCCAGCTGCAGCCGCACCCCGTTGAGGGAGATGGCCTCCATGGCAAAGTCTGTCACGTCGGCGGTGATGGTCAGGTCTGCCCCGGCCCCCGGCAGCAGGATGTAGGACAGCTGCTTTACGCTGCCCACGTTGGCCAGGGTGGCCCCGGGGGCCTGGATGTTTTTGGCCAGGGCCGTGTCCAGCTGGGCCGTTACCTGCAGGGCGTACTGTTCAAAAAAGTCCCCGGGGCAGTCCGGGTTCCGGCTCACCTGCAGCCGGATGGTCAGGGCACCGCTTTTGCCCCCCAGGTCCTCCGGGGCAATGGGCTGACCGTCCAGGGTGTAGGTCAGGGCCACCACCCAGGGCAGCGGCGTGTCCGGGTCCATGGTGCCCTCATAATAGAGCTTGCCCTCCTGGGAGATGGCGGCGGTAACGGTGCTGCCCTGCTGGGTCACCGGGTCGGCGGTGGTCATGTTCCGCACGGCAGAATAGCTGCCGTAGTCTGTGACCTTGTCCCCGGCCTGGACCTCAAAGCTGTTGACGGCGTAGACCCCCGTAACAGCCCCGGCAGCGTCCAAGTTGGCGTAGATCACTTCTTCTTTGGCCGATACGGCCCCGGCAGGCAGGGCAGCCCCTGCCAGCAGGCAGCCAGCCAGGGCCAGGGCCGGAACCTTGTACAGAAAAGGTCGTTTCATATCCTCAAGCCTCCTTTGGCGATGGTTGGGGTTTGATGATGCGGCTGTCCGCCAGGTACAGATACCCCGGCAACGCCAGCAGCACGATGGCCAGGGACACCAGGCCTCCCACCCCCAAAAAGTTGCCCAGCTGCCCCAGCAGCTGGTTGGTGGAGATGGCCCCCATCAAAAAGCCCACCACTGCCAGGGCACTGCCGGTGGTGATCACCGAGGGGGTCACGGTGGCCACCGTGGCGGCAATGGCCTGCCGCCGGTCCAAGGTCTCCCGGAACTCCTGGTACCGGTCCGAGAACAGGATGGCGTAGTCCACCGTGGCACCCAGCTGGATGGTGCTGATGATCAGGTAGGCAATGTAAAACACAACCTGCCCCCGGAAATAGGGGATGGACAGGTTGATCCAGATGGCGGTCTCGATGCTCAGCACCAGGATCATGGGCAGCAGCAGCTGCCGCTTCATCAGCAGCAGGATCAGGAACACGGCACCGATGGCCAGCAGGTTCACTTTGACCATATCGGCGGTAATGGTGTCCATCAGGTCGTAGGTGCTGACCCCCTGGCCTGCCAGGGAATACTGGCCCGGGTAGAACTGCTCCACCGTGGCCCGGACCCGTTCCACCAGGCCAAAGGCGGCGTCTCCCTCGGTGTCAGCGTTTACCGTCAGCACCATCCGGCTGTAGCCCCCGGACACCAGCAGGCTCAGCAGGTCAGAGGGCACGAACTCCGGGGGAATGGAGGCCCCGGCGTTGTCTACATAAGAAAGGACCCGGGTCACCTCCGGCAGGCTGTGGAGGGCCTGGGAAAGCTCCTGCTGCCGGGCCGTGTCTCCTTCCGGCACCAGCACCACATAGGTGTCGCTGCGGCCAAAGGTCTCCTCGATGGCGGCGGTGTCGGCCCCCAGCCGGGTGTTGGTGCCGAACATATGGGCGGCACCGTAGTAATACTCGTTTTGATTGGAGGCCAGGTAGGCCGGCACCATGACCACCGCCAGGGCCAGGGCCAAAGGCAGCATCACCCGGGCCACCAGCCGACCAAAGCCGTCGAACCGGGGCAGCAGGGGCCTGTGGTGGGTCTTATCCACCCAGCGGCAGCAGGTCAGGGTCAGGGCCGGCATAAAGGTGAACACGGTGATAAGGCTCAGCACCACTCCCTTGGCCAGGGCCAGGCCCAGGTCCGGCCCGATCTGGAACTGCATCAGCACCAGGGCCAAAAAGCCGATGACGGTGGTAAGGCCGCTGGACAAAATGGAGCCGGTGGAGCGGCACAACGCCTCCACCATGGCCTCCTCCGGGTCTGCCTCCGGGTGCTGGACCCGGCACTCGGCAAAGCGGTGGATCAAAAACACCGAGTAGTCCAGGGACACCGCCAGCTGCAGGATGCTGCCGGCGGCATTGGTCACAAAGGAGATGGTGCCAAACAGCAGGTTGGAGCCGTTGTTCAGCAAAATGGCCACCCCCAGCCCTGCCAGGATCAGCAAGGGCTCTGCCCAGGACCCGGTGGTGAGGATCAGGATGAACAGCACATACACCACCGCAATGGCGGCGATCTTGGCCACCTCTGTCACAGTGGAGTTGGTGGCCACGGCAGTGGCTACGGCGGCACCTGCCAGGGCGTTTTCTTCCCCGATCAGGTCCTGGACTGCAGCCACCGCCTCCAGCCGTTTGCTGTCCTCTACGGTAACGTCAAACAGGGCGCAGCTGTCTTTATAGTAGCTTTCCACCACTCCGGTGTCCTGCACCTCCAAGGGCACCGTAAGGTCCAGGCTGTCGTCCAGCCAGGTCACGGCGGTCACCCCGTCAATGGCCGCCAGCTGGGCCTTGTAGGCCAAGGCCTGGGGCACCGTGACCTCCCGGACCATGACCCGCAGGTTGGGGATACCCCCGGCAAAGGCCTGGTCCATGACCTCCAGGGCTGTGGTGGAGGGGCAGTCCGGGGGTAGGTAGTCGTTGATGTCGTAGTTCACCTGCACCTGTCCGGCAGCGGCGGCACTGAGCACTGCCAGCAAAGCAAACACCACCAGCACCAGCCTGCGGCGGTGGGCAATGGCGGCATAAAATCGTTTCAGCAAGAAAAATGCTCCTTTCCCAGAAATTCCAATACCTTATCATTTTATCAGGTTTGATGGGATGGGGAAAGAGACAGATTGTGAAATTTGGCCCCGGGAGGCCGGTTTTTTCGGCTTTTCCGCCTTGACAATAAAAACAAATTCTGCTATGCTCTTTTTCGGTTCATCGGAGGGCCGTTTTCAACGTAATTTGAAACGGGCCGGATAAGATGCCGTGCAGACAGCGTTCAGCCGGAGGCTTCGTCGCCGTAACGACGAAGCAGAGGGAGGCCGGGCGTGCACTCACGGACATTTATCCGGCCCGTTTTTTGCACTTTGTGCAGAAAGGAGGACGCCATGTCCAAGCAGCGGATCCAGCTTTCCGATCACTTTACCTATTCCCGCCTTTTGCGGTTCGTGCTGCCCTGCATCGGCACCATGCTGTTCACCTCCATCTACGGCATCGTGGACGGCCTGTGCGTTTCCAACTTTGTGGGCAAAACCGCCTTTGCGGCAGTCAACCTTATCATGCCCCTGCCCATGCTGCTGGGCACCATCGGCTTTATGCTGGGCACCGGCGGCAGTGCCATTGTGGGCATCACCCTGGGCGAGGGGGACCAGAACAGGGCCGACCGCTATTTTACCCTATTTTTGCTGGCGGCTGTGGTGTCCGTCAGTGTGCTGGCCGGGCTGGGCCTTGTGTTCCTGCGGCCCATTGCTGTGCTGCTGGGGGCCAAGGGGGAGCTTTTGGACTATGCGGTACGCTATGGCCGCATCCTGATGGCCTGCCTGCCCACCTTTGCCTTGCAGAATATGTTCCAGAGCTTTTTTGTCACTGCGGAAAAGCCCCACCTGGGCTTCTGGTTCACGGTGGGCGCAGGCTGCACCAACATGGTGCTGGATGTGGTAATGGTGGGCCTGTGGGGCTGGGGGGTGGAGGGTGCCGCCCTTGCCACCTTTATCAGCCAGCTGGTAGGCGGCATTCTGCCGGTGTTCTATTTTATGGACCGCCGCAGCTCCATCCGCCTGCACCTGTGCAAGACCCAGTTTTATGGCAGCGTGTTGTGGGACGCCTGCATCAACGGCTCCTCTGAGCTGATGACAAACCTTTCCATGTCCCTAGTGAATATCCTGTATAACTTCCAGCTGCTGCGGCTGATCGGGGAAAACGGCGTGGCGGCTTACGGCGTCATCATGTACGCAGCCTTCCTGTTCGTGGCGGTGTTCGTGGGCTATGCGGTGGGCAGTGCACCCATCGTCAGCTTCCACTACGGTGCCCGGAACCGTGCCGAGGTCCACAACCTTTACCAAAAAAGCCTGCGGCTCATTGCCCTGGTGTCTGTGACCCTGACGGCGGCGTCCATGGTGATCATTCCCTCTGTGGCACGCATCTTTGTGGGCTACGATGCCCAGCTGCTGGCCCTTACCAGCCGGGCTTTCCGGCTGTATGCCCTGAGCTTTTTGATCATGGGCTTCAACGTGTACGCCTCCTCCTTCTTCACGGCGCTGGGGGATGGGGTGACAAGCGCCCTCATCTCCTTTTTACGGACCCTGGTGTTCCAGGTCATCGCCATCCTGCTGCTGCCCCTGGTCCTGGGCATCGACGGCATCTGGCTGGCCGTCACCGCCGCCGAGCTGGCGGCTCTGGCGGTGAGTGCCGCCATGTTCCTGGCCAAAGATAAGGTGTTCCATTACCGGAAGGCGGAATAATTCCCCTCCCCAGTCCCCTGCTTTCTGCAAAACGGCAAAAAGCAGGGGCTTTTTTTGGTGATTCTGGCCCTGCCGCTGCCGGGAGATCCGTGTTAGAATGGACATAACTTCTTATCCACCTTTTTGCGAGGGATCATTATGACACTGTTTCTCACCAGCAGCCCCACAGGCTGCCCCTTTACCCCCGGCCCCGGGGAGCCGGAGCTGGACAAGCGCAACCACTTTGTGGCAAACCTCCGGGCCGTGTGGCCGGACCATCCGGTGCCGGGGCTGGCCATTGCCGCCGACCCCCAGGCCCACGCCGAAAACGATGCCCTGTGCCAGATGATGCAGCAGTGCTTTGCCCGGGCAGGCCTGCCCCTGGCCAGCCTGGTGCCCTGCGACAGCCGCAACGCCGAGGAGATCGGCACCCTGCTGGCCCAGAGCGGTTTTGTGATGCTGTGCGGCGGCCATGTGCCCACCCAGAATCGGTTTTTTGCCCAGCTGGGGCTGCCGGGGCTGTTCCACAGCTACCACGGCATCCTGCTGGGGGTCAGTGCCGGCAGCATGAACGCCGCCCGGCTGGTGTACGCCGCCCCGGAGGAGCCCGGGGAGGCTGTGGACCCCGGCTACTGCCGCTGGCTGCCGGGGCTGGGCCTGACCGAGACCCGGATCCTGCCCCACTACCAGTTTATCCGCCACCAGACCCTGGACGGCCAGCTGGTGGAGGACATGGCCCTGGCCGACAGCCGGAAGCGGCCTTTTCTGGCCCTGCCCGACGGCTCTTACCTGCTGTGCACCGAGGGCTCTGAGGCCCTGTACGGCAAAGCCTGGTACTTTGCCGACGGCCGCATGGCCGAGATCAACGAGGATGAGGATGTGCTGCCGCTGCGGTAACGAACCCTCTCCGTCTTTGCTTCGCAAATCCACCTCTCCCGAAGGGCGAGGTCTTATGCATCTAACCGTTACGCATAATAAAAGCTCCCCCTTTCGGGGGAGCTGGCAAACCCGTCAGGGTTTGACTGAGAGGGTTGGCAACAGCCCTCTTTTTTCTTTACTCTGCAACCCGTACAAACGGTGCAATGGCGTTGGCGTCGCCGTGGCGGACGATGGAATAGGTGATATCGCAATAGGGCTGGATGGCGGTGCTCTTTTCCACGGTGGAGATCAGCAGCACCTGCAGCTGCAGCCGGCGGAACAACTCCATCATGGGGCGGATGCGGTCGCTGGTCATCTTGCTGAAGGCCTCGTCCAGCAGCACCAGGCGGATGCTGTTTTCGCTCTTTTGGTAGATCTGCAGCAGGCTGGCGCAGATGGCCACATAGAAGGGGGCCTGGTTCTCGCCGCCGGAGGAATCCCGGCTGACCCGGGACAGGTAGGCCTGCTGGCCGGTGACCTGGTTGGTGACCTTGATATCATAGTCCAGGTAGGTGCGGTAATCCACATAGTCCGACAGGGTGGTGCCGCCGCTGCGGCCCTCCTGCCGGGCCCGGGTGTTTTCGTCCACGTCGGCCATGATCTTTTCCATCAGCTGGTCCACCTGCCGCTCGTAGGCCGGGTCGGCGGTGGCGGCCAGGTTGTCCAGGGAATCCCCCTGGGTCATCTGCTGGTTGCCCTTGTCCACGATGACCTGGTAGAAGGCGGCCAGCTGGGGGTCCCGGCTGGGCTCCAGCTCAAAGCGGTACACTTCCTCGCCGTAGGTCAGCTGCTCCATGACCTTGTTCAGCTCCCGGAACTGCCGCCGGGCGTTGAAGATATCGTCCTTCATGCGGAACAGGATGTCCTTGCGGAACCGATCCTTGCAGTCTCGCTGGGCCTGTTCCAGCCGGGCGGCGTAGCGTTCCAGGTCGATCCGCACCAGGCTCTCGTGCTGGGCACGGTACTGGTCCAGGCCGGAAAGCCCCAGAGGATAATCGCAGACATACTGCTGGTTGTAGGCCTTTTGGGCCGGTTCCAGGGTGCTGTTCAGGTACACCGTCAGGGCGTCGTCCAGCTTGGCCTGGGCCTTTTCTGCGGCCTGGGCGGCGGCCCGGGGCTTGTCCGCCGGGGCCAGGGCCAGCATCCGGTCCCGGGCCAGGGGCTCCAGCAAGGGGTGGGCGTCAAAAAAGCTCTGGGCTGCCTGGGCGGCCTGGGCGGCAGTCTGGCCTGCCAGCAGCTGCTGGTCCCGGCAGGAGGCCAGCTGCTTTTCGCAGACCCGCACATCTCCGCCCAGCTGCTCCACGGCGGTACGGGCGGCCTCCCAGGCAGACTCCCGGGCTTCTTCCTCCCGGTACAGCTGTTGCAGCAGAGGGTTCTCTTTGCACTCTGCCAGCTGGGCAGCCTGCTGCTCCACAGCGGCCTGGGCAGCCTGGGCGGCGGCCCGGGCCTCCCACAGGTCTGCCAGCTCCGTGGGGGCATTGCCACGCTGGAAGCTCTGGTACTGGTCGTAGGCGGCCTTCAGCCCCTGCTCCTTGTGGGCGGCGGCATGGGCCGCCTGGCCCAGGTCTGCCAGCTCCTCGGCCAGCGCCCCGGCCCGGGCCCGTCGGGCCTCCAGGCCGATATACCGCTGGGGCTTCCGGAGCCGTTCCAGCCGGAAGGGGTGGTGCCGCAGCAGGTCCCGGGTGGCACTGTCCGGAGAATGCTCCAGGGTGTCGGGGCTGTCGCAGCAGACGATGCGGCCCAACAGGGTTCCGGCATACTGGGCCGCCAGAGGGTTCTCGCTGGAGACCTGGGCCCACAGGCTGTCGGGGTCCGGCTCCGGCCGGCGGTTGGCCTTGCGGATGCCCGGGGTGTCCAACAGGCTGATGGGGCCTACCTTCTCCCCCAGGGCCACAAAGGCACTTTTGGCGGCGGCGTAGTGGGCCGGGGGCACCAGAATATCAAAGCGGCGGTCCCCCAGGCAGGCCTCTACGCAGTCCTGCCAGCTCTCATCCTCCACGTTCAGCAGCTCACAGAAGATCTTGGCGTCAGGCTTCATGCCCCGGCTCTGGAGCTCCGCATTCACAGCATCCCGGACCCGGGTGGCGGCGTCCCCGTGGGGGTACACCCACTTGCCCCCGGACACGGCGTCCAGCTCCGTGCGCTTCTGGGTCTGCTGGGCCTGGAGGGCGGCAGTATGCTGCCGGGCGGCAAAATAAGCCTCCTCCAGGGGCTTTTCCTGGGCGGCCAGCCACTGGGTCAGCTGGGGCAGGGTGTGGGCGGTAAGCTGTTCCAGGGTCCAGGGGCCTTCAAAGCCCCCCTGGGCCAGGGCCGTCAGCAGGGCCTGAGCCTTGGCCCCGGCCTTTTCGCACTGCTGGGCCCGGCGTTGGGCAGCCTCCTGGGCGGTCTTGCGCCGGGCAAGTTCCTGGGTCATGGCTTCCAGAGCCTGGCCCTGGCCGCTGGCCCCGGCGGCACTGTGGGCCGCCAGGTAGGCCCGGCGTGCCTCGGCCTCGGCCTCCTTGGCCTGGGCGTAGCGGCTGTTCAGAGCCTCCTGCTGCCGCTGCCCGGCCTCCAGACGCTCCTGCCACAGGCCCTGCTCCTGGGCGTCGGCGTCGGCCCGGGCCTGGAGGGCAGCCCCTCGGTTCACCAGGGCCTGGGTCTGCTTTTCCGCAGCCTCCCGGCCATAGGTGACGATCTGGTCCAGGGCATCGGCCCGGGTACGGGCCTGGGCCAGCACGGCGTGGAGGTTTTCCAGCTCCAGGCGGTCCCCCTGCAAGGCCTCCAGGTCCAGTTCCGGCTGGGGCAGGATATACTGGTACAAAAACTCCCGGAAATTGGGGATCTCGTCCATGCTGGTGCCCATCTGGAACACCTCGTTGAACTTTTTGCCCAGGGGGCTGGAGGCCCGGCCAATGCCCAGGGCCCGGCAGATCCGGTCCCGGGCCTCGCTGGGGCTGCGGGTGTAGGACAGCCGGCCTGTGGCAGGCTTAAAGTCCTCCTTGGCGGTGGGAGCCCCGGTGTTGGGGTCCAGGAAAGGCAGCTGCTCCAGGGTGCAGCCCTCCTCCGAGAGATACCAGGTCTGGTCCCCGGGGTGCAGCTCCTGCATGGGGCCCTCAGACTCCACCCGGACGGCAATGACAAAGGGGGTGCGCTTGGCACTGTCCCAGAACTCGGCCCCGATGTAGGCCACGGTGTGGCCCGGGCGGCGGTAGGCATTTTCGCCCCGCTGCTTGGCGTGAACCGAGCCCTGGAGGGTGCGGCCGCTTTTTTTATTGCCCAGGGCATTGAAGTTCCGGTTGGTGGTAAGGCAGTAGCGGATGGCGTCCAGGATGGTGGTCTTGCCCACCGCATTGACGCCGATCATATAGGTGAGCCGGGCACAGTCAAAGGTGACGTTTTCAAAGTTGTGCCAGTTGATGAGCTTCAGACGCTTCAGTTCGATCATTCTTCTGCCTCCCCGGCCTCGTCGGCCCGTTCATACAGCCCCAGCTCCCCCCGGGTGCGGCCAGATTCGGCGGCGGCATCTGCCAGGTCTGCATCCGGCAGGGCCAGCAGCACCGTGGGGAACACCTCAATACGGCTGTCCAGCCCCGTGAGCCGCCCCACAGGCCGGGCCAGGTTGTACCGGCGCAAAGTCCGCATCAGGTTTTCCAGGGTCTTTTGGTCCAGCCGCCGGGGCAGATTCATCTTTTGCAGCTCCGTCTGCACCTCCTCCACCGTCACCAGCACCTGGTCGGCACTGGCGGTAAGGTTCTCACGCTTTTGCAGGTACAGCAGCCGCAGCACCAGCAGCAGGATGCTCTCGTACTTCAGCAGCCTGGCCTGGCTGCCCTCGTGGCCGTTGACCAGGGCCGCAGCCTGCAAAGGGGCCGGGTACAGCAGCACCGAATAGCCCAGAGGGGCAAACACGGCCCGGACTTCATTCAGGTGGTCCTGGATGTAAAGGTATTTGGCACGCTGATCCTCCACGCCCCCCAGCACAAAGCAGTGGTTCAGCAGGTAGTTTGCAGTTTCTTCCAGCATATCAATGGTTGCCATGGGCGTGTTCCTCCTTGGGACGGGTCAGGATAAACTCCTGGAACCGAAAACCGTTTTGTTCCACCCAGCGGTCCGTCAGCTGGATGTCGTACTCCCGGCGTGGGGACTGGGAATAGGTGTGCAGGCCGATGATCCGGGCAAAATCCCCGGGGTATTCCTGGGCCAGGGTGGAGGCCGCCACCTGGGGCCGGGCGGCCAGGGCCTGCCGGGCCAGCAGGGCCACGTTTTCCTCGGTGACCGCCAGCCGGGCGTAGTCCAGCAGCAACTGCTGCTGCCGGAGCAGCTGCTCCGGGTCCAAGGGCTCCTGCTGCACCGGGGCCAAAGGCTCGGCGGTGCGCTGGGCTGCCGGAGGATAAAGGAACTTTTCCCCAAACACGGCAGCCGGGTACAGCCGGAGCCGCCGGGCCACCGGGCCGTCGTCGGGCTCAAAGAGCTGGTCCGGGGTGCGGATCTCCTCTGCATAGCGGCGCAGCAGGGCGGTGACGCTGCCCTGGCTGGACCGATCACTGAGCAGCAGGAACTGGGCCCGCTGCACCGCCCGTTTGCGGTACTTTACGTGGCTGTCGTCGATCTGCCGGATCAGGCCGCTCATCTCCTCCAGCGCATCTCGCTGCTGCTGGATCACCTGCCGCACCCGGGGGCCGGCCTCCCCGGGGGCGCAGTGCTCCACCCGGGCGTAATCCAGGGCCAGCCGGGGCAGATACTGGTCCTCGCAGGCATCCAGCCCCTCCTCCAGGTAGGCCCGGTAATTGAACAGGTTATCGCTGGTCTTGAAGCGATGGTAGGCCGCCGCCACCACCTTTTCTTCGTACTGGTCAAAAAGCTCCAGCACCTCCTGAGGGGTGCGGTTCCGGGTCAGGCGGTCGATGTAGTGGCCAATGGAGGCGTTGAGGGCCCGGAGGGAGCGGTTGAGGGTGTCCAGGTCTGCCGCCACCTCCCGGAGCACGTTCTCGTAGGGGCTGCTCTCCTGCCCTACCCCCTGCAGCAGCTGCCAGGCCTTGTACAGCTTGCCGGTGTAGGTGACCACCCGGGGGTTCAGGATCTCTTCCAGGGCCTCCAGCAGAGGCGTTACCTCCGGCACAAAGGCCAGGGTGGCCTCTCCCTCGTAGCTGCCGGGCTGCTCCTCCAGCCATCCGGTGCGGCGCAGCCGCAGCAAAAAGCCCACCGCCAGGGTATGGGGGTCCCGGGTGGGCTGCTCCTCCACATCCCCGGCGCCGTCGGCGTCCAGGGCCAGGGGCTTTGCCAGGGCCGCAAAATAATCCTCTGCCCGGCTCACTGCCTCGGCCCGGGGGAGGCTGTAATCTGCCGTGTGGCGGCACTCCTCCCAGAGCAAAAGCAGCAGCTCGGCGTAAAAGGCCCGGTTGGGCCCTGCCAGGGGCCGGAACAGCCGGGGAGATACCAGTTCAAACAGCTGCATGGAAATGTCCTTTCTGTCTGTGTTCAATGCTCTTTTATTGTACCACAGCCAGCAGGTTTTGTCACAACGCAAAAAGGAGCCGGGGCCCCTCTCCTGCCAACAGGCACAAAAAAAGCCCCGGAGGGCAGCTTTGCAGCCACACTCCGGGGGAAAGGATGAGGAATTGTTATTTGCCCGTAGTACCGTAGTAGTTCTTGATGCGGACAGCGATAGCGATATAGCTCTGCTCGTTATCACCGCTGACCACAACGCCCACATTGGACCAGATGCCATCCTGGTTCACGCTGGCATCGACCCTCGTATCGACATACTTCGAGATCTCAGTCAGCACCACATTCAGCAGCGTATTCTCGTAGTCATACCGGGCGGTGATCACAACCGCCAGATCATCCCCTACTCGCTTCGTGTGGAAGCGGAATGCCCCAGCATAGCCAAGGATGTTGAACTGACCGTTGAGATCCTCGTCCAGCTGAGCTTTAGCCACTGCACGAAGCTGTGCGTCATTGGTCACTTGGACGCCCTTCTGGCTGCCGATCTGGTTCAGCACTTTCTGCTCCTCAGGGTTGTTGACGGACCCACCGCCGCCGCCACCGCCGCCACAGGCGGTCAGCATCAGCAGGGCCATAGCACCTACCAGTAACAGGGCCGCGAACTTTTTCAGGTTTTTCATAGGATCTCCCTCCAGTCTGGTTATTTTTTGTGGATATGTTTCGTGATTCAAGAGGCTGCGTCCCCGGCCGGGGATGCTGTTCTTATCTCGATTATATCCAACAAGAGCCAGGGTTGTCAATGAGAAAACTTCCTAAAGATTTGGAGTGAGATTCGTGAAAAAGTTACGAAAATAGGTGAAGTTTGTTGCACTATTGTAACTATCACACCAAACTTCGCAAAGAACCTTTGCCGTTTGGAATTTCCTGCCATCGGCCCGGAGGCCGGGGGCTGTTTTTCCGGCAGAGGCAGCGCCTTAAATTTGGACAGATGTTGTGTCCAAGGCACTGTCACCCCCGGCCCCCCAGACGGCAGCGGAAATCCTGGTAGCCAAAGTGGGCCAGCCGGGCCAGGCTGCCATCCTGCCGCAAGAGCCAGATATCCGGCAAAGGCATGCCGTTGAAGGTGTTGTTTTTGCAGGTGGTGTAGATGGCCATATCTCCAAACACCAGCCGCTGGCCCGGGGCCAAGGGGGCGTTGAAGCTGTAATCTCCCATCACATCCCCTGCCAGGCAGGTGGGGCCCCCCAACCGCAGGGTGCAGGGCTTTTCCCCCGGGTCCCCGGCCTCCAGCAGAGGCGGACGGTAGGGCATCTCGATGACGTCCGGGGTGTGGCAGGCGGCAGAGGTATCCAGGATGGCCAGGTGGGTGTCCCCGTTGCACAGGGTGTCCAGCACCGTGGTGACCAGATACCCGGCGTTGAGGGCCCAGGCCTCTCCCGGCTCCAGGTACACCCGGACGCCGTACTTTGCCTGCACCTGGCAGATGCACCGCTCCAGGGTGGCCAGGTCATAGCCCGGCCGGGTCACGTGGTGGCCGCCCCCAAAGTTCACCCACTGCATCTTGGGCAGCAGGTCTGCAAACTTTGCCTCCACCGCTTTCAGAGTCACCGCCAGGGCGTCGGCGTCCTGCTCGCAGAGGGTGTGGAAGTGGAGGCCCTCCAGCAGCTCCGGCAGCTCCGGGTGGGCGGCCACGGCGGCGTCCCACTGGGCCCGGGTGGTGCCCAGGCGGCTGCCGGGGGCACAGGGGTCATAGATGGCATGGCCCTCCTGGGTGGAGCACTCAGGGTTTACCCGCAGGCCCACGCTTTTGCCTGCGGCCTTGGCTGCCGGGCCAAACTGGGCCAGCTGCCCCGGCGAGTTGAACACGATGTGGTCGGCGTACTGCAAAAGCTCCGGAAATTCCTCTGCCCGGTAGGCGGCACAGAACACATGGTTCTCCTTTTCCGGCAGCTGCTCCCGGCCCAGGCGGCTCTCGTACAGGCCGCTGGCCTCGGTGCCTGCCAGGTAAGGGGCCAGCACCGGGTACACGTCAAAGTTGGAAAAGGCCTTTTGGGCCAGCAGGGCCCGGCACCCGGTGCGCTGCTGCAGCTCCAGCATGATCTGCCCGTTGCGGCGCAGCTGGGCCTCGTCCAGCAGGTAGCAGGGGGTGGGCAGGCTCTGCAGCTGCTGTTCCGTCAGGTTTGCCAGCCCTGCAAAGGCCGGACGGCTGTCGTGCACCTGCATCAGTCCACCAGAGCCGGGCTGTGGCTCTCGCTGCGGGGCAGGCCGTACTGGTCCAGGGCCTCCAGGTACGGGTCCGGATCAAACTCCTCTACGGTGTGGACGCCCTTGGTGGTCCACTTGCCAGTCAGCAGCATCAGGGCACCGCACATGGCAGGCACGCCGGTGGTGTAGCTGATGGCCTGGCTGCCCACCTCCTGGTAGCACTCCTGGTGGTCGCAGACGTTGTAGATATAATAGGTCTTATCCTTGCCGTCCTTTTTGCCGGTAAAGATGCAGCCGATGTTGGTCTTGCCCTTGGTCCGGGGGCCCAGGCTGGCAGGGTCCGGCAGCAGAGCCTTCAGGAACTGGATGGGCACGATCTCCTGGCCGTTGAAGTTGACGGGGGTGGTGGACAGCATGCCCACGTCCTCCAGGCACCGCATGTGGTCCAGGTAGCTCTGGCCAAAGGTCATGAAGAAGCGGATGCGCTTGGCCTCCGGGATGTTCTTGGCCAGAGACTCGATCTCCTCGTGGTGCAGCAGGTACATATCCTTCTGGCCCACCTGGTCGAAGTTATACTCCCGTTTGATGCTCATGGCCGGGATCTCCACCCAGTGGCCGTTCTCCCAGTAGCTGCCGGGGGCAGACACCTCCCGGAGGTTGATCTCCGGGTTGAAGTTGGTGGCAAAGGCATAGCCGTGGTCGCCGCCGTTGCAGTCCAGGATGTCGATGGTGTCGATGGTGTCGAACTCGTGCTTTTTGGCGTAGGCGCAGTAGGCCTGGGTGACACCCGGGTCAAAGCCGCTGCCCAGCAGGGCGGTGAGGCCTGCCTCCTCAAACTTTTTGGCATAGGCCCACTGCCAGCTGTAATCAAAGTAGGCAGAGAAGCCGGCCTCCTTGCAGCGTTTCTCGTAGATGGCACGCCACTGGGGGTCATCGGTGTTCTCCGGCTCGTAGTTGGCGGTGTCCATGTAGTTGACGCCGCAGGCAAGGCAGGCGTCCATGATGGTCAGGTCCTGATAAGGCAGGGCGATGTTCATCACCAGGTCCGGCTGATAGGCCTTGATGAGGGCAATAACCTGGTCCACCTTGTCGGCGTCCACCTGGGCGGTGGTGATCTTGGTGGTGGTGGTGGGGGCCAGCTGGGCGGCCAGCTTATCGCACTTTGCCTTGGTGCGGCTGGCGATGCAGATCTCGGTGAACACCTGGGGCACCTGGCAGCACTTGTGGATGGCAACGGAGGCCACGCCGCCGCAGCCGATGATCAGAACTTTGCTCATGTTGATTTCTCCTTTATGTCAATGTGTGGGGACGGTCCATGGAAATCAGTTTCCCGAATGAAGGCTTCCCCCGGTCGGGGGAAGCTGTCACCGCAGGTGACTGATGAGGGCGCAGGACAACAGCATTTTGCCCTAAATACCCCTCATCCGGCGCTATGCGCCACCTTCCCCCCAAGGGGTGAAGGCTTTCGCTTTGGGTCAAGCTGCAAAAATTGATTTCCGTGGGGTCGGTCAGACCTGAAAGCCGGGCCAGCCCTTGTCCAGGGCAATGAGGGTCTCTCGCAGCACCTTGCAGGCGGTGGCGGTGGACACCCCGGTGGGGTCCAGGGTGGGGGCCAGCTCGTTCAGGTCGGCACCGATGATGTTGGCCTTGGTGACGGTGCGGATGGCCTCCAGCAGCTGCAAAAAGCTAACGCCGCCAGCCTCCGGGGTGCCGGTGCCGGGGAAGCAGGAGGGGTCCAGGCAGTCCAGATCTATGGTCAGGTACACCGGCACCTTGCTCTCGCAGAGCTGGGCCGTCAATTCCGCCAGGCCGGTAAAATCGAACTTGTGCATCTCGGTGTGCTGGGCCGCAAACTCGAACTCTGCCCGGTCACCGCTGCGGATGCAGAACTGATGGATGTGGCCGTCCCCTACCAGCTCGTGGCAGCGGCGCAGCACACAGGCGTGGCTCAGCTTGGCCCCCAGGTAGTCGTCCCGGAGGTCGGCGTGGGCGTCAAAGTGGACGATGTGCAGGTCCGGGTACTTTTCCACCGCAGCCTGCACGGCCCCCAGGGTCACCAGGTGCTCGCCCCCCAGCAGCAGGGGGAACTTGCCGTCCTTTAAAATTTCCTCTGCCCGGGCCCGGATATCTGCCAGGGCCAGCTCGCTGGAGCCGAAGCACAGCTCCAGGTCGCCGCTGTCAAACACGTCAAAGTCCGTCAGGTCGGCGTTCTGGTAGGGGCTGTAGGTCTCCAGGCCGTAGCTCTCGTGGCGGATGGCCGCCGGGCCGAACCGGGCCCCGGGGCGGTAGCTGGTGGTGGAGTCGTAGGGGGCACCGTACAGCACGATGCTGGCGGCACGGTAGCTGCTGTCGCAGCCGATAAAGTTTTCAACATTGGGGCGCATCAGTGTTCCTCCACTTCTCGCAGCATCTCCTCCAGAAAAGCCGGCAGGTAGAATGCTCCGATATGCAGTTTGGTGGTGTAGTACCGGGTCCGCATATTCAAAGCCTTCCAGGCAGCGGCATCCAGGTCGTCGATGGGGTGGTATTTTTTGCTGGCAAAGCCAAACAGCCAGTACCCGGCGGCAAAGGTGGGGATGTGGGCCTGGTACACCCGGCTGATGGGGAAGGTGGACGCAATGCGCTTGTGGCTGCGCTGCATGGCACTGGCGTCCTCAGCGTAGAAGGGGCTGCCCTGCTGGTTCACCATGATGCCATCGGCTTTCAGGGCGTTGAAGCAGCTGCCGTAGAACTCCCGGGTGAACAGGCCCTCGGAGGGGCCAAAGGGGTCGGAGGAGTCCACGATGATCAGGTCGTATTCCTCCTCGCACCGGCGGATATACTTCAGGGCGTTTTCAAAGTAGATGTGGACCCGGCGGTCGTCCATGCGGCAGGCGTTGCCGGGCAGGTAGGCACGGCAGGCCTCCACCACCTGGGGGTCCATCTCCACCAGGTCGATGCGCTCCACCCGGTCGTACCGGGTCAGCTCCCGGACAACGCCGCCGTCTCCGGCACCGATGACCAGGATGTCCTTGGCCTCCTTGTGGACCGCCATGGGCACATGGACGATCATCTCATCGTAGATGAACTCGTCCCGTTCCGTCAGCATCACGTTGCCGTCCAGGGTCAGCACCCGGCCAAACTCCGGGGTCTCAAAGATGTCGATGCGCTGGTAATCGCTCTGCTTGGAGTAGAGCTGCTTGTTGACCCGGATGCTGTGTTTTACGTCCGGGGTGTGAAATTCCGAAAACCAAAATTCCATATCATTCCCTCCCTTATGCCAGAACGTTCAGGTGCTGGATCTCCGGGTCCTCCGGGCCAGTCATGCTGCAGCCCTTGGCCTTGGCGTACTCGATGTAGTTCAGGATCTCCTTGGTGATGCGCTCGCCGGGAGCCAGGATGGGGATGCCCGGGGGATAGCACATGACGAACTCGCTGCACACCATGCCCTCGGTTTCCCGGAGAGGCAGGCTCTTTTTGGGGGCGTAGAAAGCCTCCTGGGGGCTGGCTGCCACCACCGGGTCGATGTACTCCTGGCTCAGCAGGCCGGAGCCGTCGGTGCGGTAGCGGCGTTTGATCTCTGCCAGGGCGCTCACCAGCCGCTCCACCTCCTGGGGCCGGTCGCCGATGGACAGGTAGGCCAGGATGTTGCCGATGTCGCCGAACTCGATCTGGATATCGTACTCGTCCCGGAGGATGTCGTAGACCTCGATGCCGGCCAGGCCGATGTCCAGGGTGTGGACGCTGAGCTTGGTGGTGTCAAAATCGAACACCGAGTTGCCGTTGCACAGCTCCTTGCCAAAGGCGTAGTAGCCGCCCACGGCGTTGATCTCCTCCCGGGCGTACTCCGCCATATCGGCCACCTGGTGGAACACCTGCCGCCCCCGGAGGGCCAGGTTCCGCCGGGAGATATCCAGGCTGGACATCAGCAGATAGCTGCCGGAGGTGGTCTGGGTCAGGTTGATGATCTGCCGCACATAGCCCGGGTGCACGTTGGGGCCAATGAGCAGCAGGCTGGACTGGGTCAGGCTGCCGCCGCTCTTGTGCATGGAGACGGACGCCATGTCCGCCCCCGCTGCCATGGCCGACACCGGCAGGCCGCCGCCAAAGTAAAAGTGGGTGCCATGGGCTTCGTCCGCCAGGCACAGCATCCCGGCGTCGTGGGCCATTTTGACGATGGCCCGGAGGTCCGAGCAGATACCGTAGTAGGTGGGGTTGTTCACCAGCACCGCCACGGCATTGGGATGCTCCTTGATGGCCTTTTCCACCTGCTCACGCTTCATGCCCAGGGAGATGCCCAGGCGTTTGTCCACCTCCGGGTTCACATACACCGGCACGGCGCCGCAGAGCACCAGGGCGTTCAGCACGCTGCGGTGCACGTTGCGAGGCAGGATGATCTCGTCCCCTCGCTTGCAGGCAGTGAGCACCATGCTCTGGACACTGCTGGTGGTGCCCCCTACCATCAAAAAGGCGTGGGCGGCTCCAAAGGCATCTGCCGCCAGCTCCTCGGCCTCCCGGATCACCGACACCGGGTGGCAAAGGTTATCCAGGGGCTTCATGCTGTTCACGTCCACTCCCACGCACTGCTGGCCCAAAAAGGCCGTCAGCTCCGGGTTGCCTCGGCCCCGCTTGTGGCCGGGCACATCAAAGGGCACCACACGCATCTGCCGGAACTGCTCCAGGGCCTCGTAGATGGGGGCCCGGCGCTGGTCCAGCTTCTTGTTCTTCTCCATCGTTCCACCTCGTTTTTATAGCCCGAGCGCAAAAAAAAACACGGGCCAGCTGAACAGCAGGATACCGTTCAGCTGACCCGTGAAGGCAGTTTTCATAAGCTCCCCCGGCGGCGGCCGAAGCCCACGAGAAGCAGGCCCCAAAGCACCGCCCAAGGCAGTGTGGAGAGCAGATGATGTCAGAGTCTATATAGCAATTACTACTTTTACTACTCTTATTGACCGTTTCACAAGTCAGCACCCGGGATGCTGTTCGGTTTGTAAGAAACCAACTGGTTTATAAGAAACCAACTTATAAAATTTGAGCTTTGAACTCAATCAATAATGGCAGCTTGCGCCGCCGGTCGGCAGTGAACCCGGCTGTCCGTATGGCCTTAACTCCCTGACGGAGTGGTTCGAGTGTAATGCTCCTGGAAAGACCCTGAAAAAAAACTTCATCTCTCCAAAATCGTGATGATTTTAGCACACTTCCCGGCGGTCTGTCAACAAATTTCCTGCAATTGTCGGTGGTTTTTCAAAAAATATTCCAAAACCCACCCAAATTTACACAATTCCACCATCTTTGCCTGGTAAAATAAAGACGTAAAATCAAAGCAAAGGATGATCCCCCCCATGCAACACTGTACCCGACCGGCGGCACAGCGTCTGGCGGCAACGGTGCTTGCACTGGTGCTGCTGTGTGCTGCGGCTCTGCCCCGTGCCCATGCTGCTTCTTTGCAGGATAAACACGGTATCCAGCTGCTGAGCTTTGACACCGCCCAGATCCTTTCCATCGGCAACCAGACCTCCGGCAAATGCAGCTGGTTTGCCCTGCGGTACGCCCGTACCATCCTGGACGGCAAGGTGTGCTCCGGCAGCGGCATGTGGTCCAACGGTGCCGTCTGGTCCGCCGGGGGCTACACCGGGTTTTCCGGCAGCCGGAGCCAGTGTCTCCGGACCCTCTACAACGAGCTGCAGGCCGGGCGTCCGGTGATCGTCCACTTAAAGAACACCACGGTGAGCGGCGTTTCCCGTCATGGGAACCGCACCTCCACCTATGAATACCACCTGACCAGCTCCGGCTGGACCCAGGTGAACTACCCCCACATCGCCACCAGTGACACCTACGGCCACTGGGTCTGTGTGGTGGGCCTTTCCCCCTCTGCCGACCCTGAGGCCCTGACAGAAAGCGACTTTTACGCTTTGGACCCGGCCCGGGTCTCCGCCAACGGCACCCTGGCCCTGACCCGGCTGCTGGACGGCACCCTTTGGACTGAGAACTCTCCGCTTAAAATTGCAGGCTGAATCATCATAAAAACAGGAGGGGCTGGCACAGCGTGCCAGCCCTTCCTGTTTTGTTTGCTGTGCTTTAATAGCCCCGTACCGAGAAGCCACGCTCCCAGGGGTCCGGGGCCAGGCTTTGCTGCCGGATGTCGGTGATCTGGATATAATCACTGCGCTGCACCATGGCAAACAGCTGGCCGAACTTTTCCGGGTCCCCCTGCAATTCCAGGGTCACGCTGCCGTCATCCTCGTTCTGGGCCCAGCCTGTCAGCCCCAGGGTCTGGGCGGCGTACCGGGCCCGGTAGCGGAAGCCTACCCCCTGGACCTGGCCGGTAATGCAATACCGCCGCCGCTGGGTGCCCTCCGGCAGCTCCGGCGGGGTGCGGTCCTTCTGGTTCAAAAAGTCAAACATTTTACGCCCCCTTGGTGGGTAGGATGCTGTGCGCCTTACAGCTCCTGATATGCTGCCATCAGGGCCGGGATGAACTGCTTTTTGCGGCTCACCACCCCCGGCAGGGTCCAGCTGTTGTCGGCATCCGGCTCCACCTCAAAGCCCTCGGTGAGAACTCCAGCGGCGTTGTGGCCGGTGCAGATCACCACGCTCTCCTCCTGGGGCACGTCGGTCAGCAGCATATACAGGTCCTCTACGTTCTGCTTGTTCCGGGCCTCCTCCAGGTAGGGCTTCAGCAGGGCCTGGGCGGCCTGAAGGTTCTTCCGGGTCATGTAGCTGCCCTGGGCCACCCCAAAGCGGATATCGCCGCACATGAACACCTTGAAGTCCTGGAGGAACACCTCCTCGGCGGTCTTGCCGTCCAGCTTCTCCCCGGCCTCAAACATCTCGTTGGCAAACTCGTTGATGTCCACCCCTGCAATGCCTGCCAGCCGGGTGGCAGTCTTAACGTCCACCGGGGTGCAGGTGGGGCTGCGGAAGGCCAGAGTGTCGGAGAGGATGGCTGCCAGCAGCAGCCCGGCGGTGGTCTGGGGGATGGACACCCCCTCCTCGTCGTACATCTGGGTGACGATGGTGGCGGTGCAGCCCACAGGCTGGTTGCGGAAGTACACCGGGCCGGTGGTCTCCAGGCTGCCGATGCGGTGGTGGTCGATGATCTCCAGGATCTCGGCCTGGTCAAAGCCCTCCACGGCCTGGGTGGCCTCGTTGTGGTCCACCAGGATGATGCGGCGCTTTTGCAGATTGATGATGTTCCGGCGGCTGATCATGCCGCAGTACAGGCCCTCCTCGTCCAGGATGGGGAAGTACCGGTGGCGCACCTTGGCCATGACCCGGGTCACGTCTGCCACCGGGGTCACCAGGGTGAACTTGATGATATCCTGCCGGGTCATGTAGTAGGAGATGGGGGCGCACTGGCTGATGAGCTTGCCGGCGGCGTAGGTGTCGCAGGGGGCGGTCATAATGGCCACCCCGGTCTCCTCGGCGATACGCTGGATGGTGCGGCCCACCTTGGCTCCGTTGCAGATGATGATGAGAGAGGCTTCCTTTTCAATGGCGCAGAGCTGGCTCTCGTAGCGGTTGGTCAGGATGACGATGTCCCCTTTTTCCATGTTGCTTTCCAGCATTTCCGGGGTGGCGGTGCCAATGCGGATGTGCCCGGTGGTGCACACATCGTCCTCACTGCCCACCACCATGGTGCCCCCCAGGGTCTCCAGGATGTTCCGGAAGCTGGTGCGGCTCTTGGCCAGGATGCCGGTATCGAACACGTCCATGTTGGCGGTGGCGATATCCTTCACGGTGATAACGCCCTCCAGCTCGTTGCTGGTGCTGGTCACCGGCAGGGTGTCGATCTTCTGGTCTCGCATGATCTCCCAGGCCCGGCGCAGACTGGTGGACCCCGGGATACCGGGGAACTCCCGGTAATCCACATCCCGGATCTTGGGGTTCACATCGGTACACATCCGGGGCGGCTTGACCCCGAACTTTTGGAGCACGAACTCCGTCTCCTGGTTCATCTTGCCTGCACGGCGAGGCTCACACACTAAGTCACTGGTCTTATTTTTCAGCTCCGCATAGGCAATGGCAGAGCAGATAGAGTCGGTGTCCGGGTTGCGATGCCCGATGACTACCACCTTATGGGCTGCTTTTGGCATAACGAATCCCCCTTCATGGGTCTTATATCCTTTATCGTCTTATCATTTCCCCGGGGGGCACTCCCTGCACGAGGCCCTCCCGTGTTCCTATTTTAACACAACTGCCCCCGGGGGTAAAGGGCGGCCCGGCGGCCTTTGCCGCCGGGAAATGGCCGAAGGGCGGCAAAAAAGCAGGTTCCGGGTCTTTTCTTGTATACAACCTCTTGTATTTTCCGCCGGGCCGCTGTATCATAGCAGTGTTGCATTCTTTTACAGTTTTTTTACCGTTTGTGAAACCCGGAGGAAGTCATGAAATCGTCCCAAAAGCCCAAAGACCTTTTGTTCTCCCGGCAGGCTCTGGTGGCCTTGCTGCTGCCCCTGATCGCAGAGCAGGCCCTCAGCGTTACCATTGGCCTGGCGGATACCCTGATGGTCTCCTCGGTAGGAGAAGCCGCCGTGTCCGGCGTGAGCCTGGTGGACAGCTTCAACACCCTGATGATCCAGATCATGAGTGCCCTGGCCACCGGCGGTGCGGTGGTCACCAGCCAGTACATCGGCCACCGGGAGCCCAAAAACGCCAAGGCCGCCGCCGCCCAGATCCTGTTTGTGCTGTCCAGCTTCAGCCTGCTGGTGGCGGCAGTGGTGGTGGTGGGCCGCCACGGCATCCTCCGGGGCATTTTTGGCTCCATTGACCCCGACGTGATGGACTACGCCGAGACCTACTTTTTGCTGTCGGCCCTGAGCTACCCCTTTATCGGCCTGTACAACGCCGGGGCGGCCCTGTTCCGGGCCCAGGGCAACAGCAAGATCAGTATGCTGTCCAGCCTGGTGATGAACGTGATCAACATTGGCGGCAATGCAGTGCTGATCTACGGCTTTGGCATGGGGGTGCTGGGTGCAGCCCTGGCCAGCCTGGTGTCCCGGGCGGTGGCCTGCCTGGTGGTGCTGTGGCTGCTGCAGCGGCCCGGCTGCCCCCTGCGGGTGGAGGGCCTGAAGGCCCTGGCCCCCAATGGCAGCCTGATCCGCCGCATCCTCCGGGTGGGCATCCCGGCAGGCATCGAAAACGGCATGTTCCAGATCGGCAAGCTGTCGGTGTCCAGCCTTACCTCCACCCTGGGCACAGCGGCCATTGCCGCCAACGCCGTGGCGAACACCGCCTCCACCTTTTTGAATGTGCCTGCCAATGCCGTGGGCATGGCGGCCCTGACGGTGGTGGGCCAGTGCCTGGGTGCCGGGGAAAAGGAGCAAGCCATGTTCTACTCCCGTCGGCTGCTGCTGACGGCCTACTGCGGTGCCTGGGTCATGAACCTTTCGGCCTTCTTCTTTGCCAACCGCATGGTAGTTTCCCTGTTCCATCTGTCCCCGGAGGCCCAGGCCATGGCCCTGGAAGTGATGCTGTGGTTCAACATTGTTTCCCTGTTCTTCTGGCCCTCCAGCTTTACCCTGCCCAACATCCTCCGGGCAGCCGGTGACGCCCGGTTCACCATGACGGTGAGCATCGTTTCCATGTGGGTGTTCCGGGTGGGCTTCTGCTACCTGTATGTGCTGGCCTTCCACGGCGGCCTGTTGGCCATCTGGGCCGGAATGTTCCTGGACTGGGTGTTCCGGTCCCTGTGCTTCTTTGTGCGGTTCCGCCGGGGCCGCTGGATGGAGCAGAGCATCATTTAAAAATCTATCCTTTGGCTCCGGAAGGTCTGTGGACTTTCCGGAGCTTTTTTGTTGAGCTGGCCAACTTTTTTTGCCCCGGATGCAAGAAAAGGGCCCGCTGGATCGTATGGATAACAGAGAGGCTTTCCTGCTTCTGGAATTTTATTGCAGTTTTACCAAATAAATCATCGCTGTTATGGCAAAGTTGTCAGATTTTCTTCTTGTTTTTGTTACAAAGCAGCGGTATACTTTTCCAATGCTAAAAGTTTGCCTCATGGCAAAAAGGAGGCTTTTTTATGAAACGCAACTGGTTCTCTCGCCACCCTGTGGGGTTCATGGCGATCTACTTACTGTTATATCTTTCCGCATTCAACTTTTTGGAGACTCGCATCACCATGCCCCAGGTGCTGATGGTCCACTGCCGTCTGGATGATCTGATCCCCTTCTGCAAGTATGCCATCGTACCCTATTTTGCCTGGTTTTTGTGGATCCCCTTTACCCTGTTCTACCTGCTGTGGAAGGCCCCTCGGGAGGACTTCTGGCGCACCTGCCTGCCTCTGTTCGGCGGCATGACCCTTGCCCTAGCCTGCTACGTCATCCTGCCCACAGGGCTGGACCTGCGGCCCGGCTGGGTGCCGGGCACCGACATTTTTGCCCAGGCAGTGCGGATGCTGTACCGCTCCGACACCCCCACCAACGTGTGTCCTTCCATCCATGTGTTCAACTCGGTGACTTTGCTGCTGGCCTACTATCGCAGCCGCATTTTTGATGCCCCTCGCCGCCGCTGGATGCGTCCGGCTGCGGCTCTGCTGTGCGGCTCCATCGTGCTGTCCACCATGCTGCTGAAGCAGCACAGCTGCATCGACGTGGTGCTGGGGGCTCTGCTGGCCCTGACCATGGACAGCCTCTTTGACCGTTCTGCCCTCCGCCGGGATCTGCCCCAGGTGCGGCAGGTATAACTGCTTTGTCCCCACCTTGGGGCCTGGGTGCTGCCCCGGCTCCCAGGTGGGTTTTTTCAAACCTACAAAAATCCCCGGGCCATGGGTCCATGGTCCGGGGCGGTGCCGGGGGGCTCAGAACATCCCCTCCGGCAGGCATACATCTTGTTTGGGCACCTTTGCCCAGGAAAAGCCGGAGACCAGGCTTTCCGGGGTGCAGGGGGCCGGTTCCGGCTGCAGGCCGTACACATAGGCCAGCTTGCCGATGATCTCCTGGGCGGTGTACCGGCCCCGGAGGTTTTCCAGGCTCTGGTCCCCGTCCCGTTTGGACAGCCGCCGACCGTCGGGGGCCAGCAGCAAGGGGCAGTGGGCAAAGCTGGGGGCCCGGAGCCCCAGCAGATGGTACAGGTACAGTTGCCGGGGGGTGGAGGACAGCAGGTCTGACCCACGCACCACCTCTGTGACCCCCATCCGGGCGTCATCCACCACCACTGCCAGCTGGTAGGCAAAGACCCCATCGGCCCGGCGCAGGTAGAAGTCACCGCAGTCTCGCAGCAGGTTCTCGGTGTGGGGGCCCATGCAGCCATCCACAAAGGAGACGGATTGGTCCGGCACCCGGACCCGGTAGGCCGGGGCCTTTTTCCGGCGTTTTTCCTCCACCTGCTCCGGGGTCAGGTCCCGGCAGGTGCCGGGGTAGATCACATTGCCGTCGGAGGTGTGGGGGGCACTGGCAGCGTGGAGCTGGGCCCGGGAGCAAAAGCAGGGGTACACCAGGCCCCGGTCCACCAGCTTCTGGTACTGCTGCTGGTAAATCTCCCCACATTCACTTTGATAATAAGGCCCGTGGGGGCCGCCGGAGCTGCCGCCCTCGTCCCATCCAAGGCCCAGCCAGGCCAGGTCCTGTTCCAGCAGGTCGGCGTAGACCCGGGGGCAGCGTTCTGCGTCCAGGTCCTCGATCCGCAGCACCACACGGCCCCCCTGGCTTTTGGCACTGAGCCAGGCCAGCAGGCTGCAAGCCAGGTTGCCCAGGTGCAGCCGTCCGCTGGGGCTGGGGGCAAAGCGGCCGGTCACCGCCCCGGGGGCGGAAAGGGTTTGGTTCGGCATGATAAATGTTCCTTCCTGTATTGTGGTCATCGGCTCCATTATAAGCCAAAAGCTCCCACTGCACAAGGGCCCCGGCTGATTGACAACGCCGGGCCCACAACGTATACTTAGGGTGTATCATTCCTGCAGCTCCGGCTCACCGCCGGGGCATGACCAACGGAGGATCGACTTATGAAATTGAAATATACCCGTCCCTTGGCTCTGGCACTGTGTGCAGCTTTGCTGTGCAGCCTGCTGGCTGCCTGCGGCGGTTCTGCCGCCAGCGAGGCCTCCAGCGCCGCTCCTGCCTCCTCCCCTGCCTCCTCTGCCGCCTCGGAGGAGCTGCCTAGCTCCACCGCCCAGGCCAACACCGGCAGCCTGAACCCCGGCACCTTTGACGAGAACTCTCTGTTCTCGGTGACCGGGGCTTCGGAGGCCTTTGCCCCCTGCCTGGGCTGGGGCCCCGGGGTCTCCGGCTGCTCCCTGAAGTCTGTCATCGCCGCCGCCTCCCTGCTGGAGTGGGCCGAGACGGCCCGGCTGGCATCCCGGTCCCCGGATGCCATCCAGGAGGCCTTCTACGGCTGGTACGACACCCTTTCGGCCATGGACCAGGAGAACTTTGCCGAGGCCTGGACCATGATCGAGCCCGACGCCCTGGCCCTGCTCAGCGATAAGGACAGCATGACCGGCCGGATCCAGGATGCCGGCCTGGACCCGGATGCCCTGCCCGGCTGCACCCTGAAGAACTGGCAGGCTTTGCAGTCTGTGCTGGACCAGTGTGTGCCTGCCGCCGCCGGAGAAGAATAACCAGTCCTAAACGTTTCGGATACAAAAGCCCCGGGCGGTCGTAAGACCGCCCGGGGCTTTGTTTTTGTGGGTGATGAGGGAAAATCAAACCCTCTCAGTCAAAGCCTGTCGGCTTTGCCAGATTCCCCCTTTTGTCACCTACGGTGACATTTTCCCCCGACCGGGGGAAATCGGTCCTCTCAGGGGGGAGCTTTTATGCATCTTTCGGTCTGCCGCAATAGAGCTCCCCCTTTCGGGGGAGCTGGCTGCGACCAAAGGGAGCAGACTGAGAGGGTTCCCCCGTTTTTACACCTTTTTCAGCACATACTGCCGGGTGCCCATGCCCACCTTTTCTGCCTGGTCCAGGGTGGCCTTCCACTCGATGTTGGGGTTGGAATCCTTGAAGTTGTCGTGGTAGCAGTTCCAGCCGGGCTTTGCCAGGTTGCCGCTGAGCTGGCTGTTGGGCAGGGGGGC
>CAKSXW010000020.1 GCA_934518555.1 uncultured Faecalibacterium sp.
TACTCCATCCTGTACGAGTACGGCATCTTCAAGCAGAAGATCGTGGACGGCTGGCAGCAGGAGCGTGCCGACAACTGGCTGCCCGGCGGTCAGGTGTGGCTGAAGAGCCACCCGGATCAGGCTGTGGAGATCCGCTTTGACGGCGAGATCCACGAGAACTGGGACAACGGCTTCCACTACATCCAGCACACCAACTACAACAGCGTCATGGCTGTGCCCTCTGATATGTACGTTCAGGGCTACGACGGCAAGGGCGTTGCCAAGCTGCGCCTGTGGCAGGCCAAGGCACCGGACTTTGATATGTCCAGCTTCTCTCTGGGCAACTACAACACGGCTATGAGCAAGAACGCCAACGCCGAGCTGATCTCCAAGGTGCTGTACCCCAACGACAACCACGTGGAGGGCAAGATCCTGCGCCTGCGCCAGCAGTATTTCCTGTCTGCTGCCTCCATCGGTGATATCGTCCAGAACCACCTGTCCAGCTACGCCACCCTGGAGAACCTGCCGGATAAGGTGGCCATCCAGTTGAACGACACCCACCCCACCCTGGCCATCCCCGAGATGATGCGGATCCTGCTGGACGAGTGCGGCTTTGGCTGGGATAAGGCCTTCGGCATCTGCCAGAAGGTGTTCTCCTACACCAACCACACCGTTATGGCCGAGGCTCTGGAAAAGTGGAATGTGGACATCTTCAAGATGACCCTGCCCCGTATCTACCAGATCGTGGTGGAAATGGACCGCCGTGCCCGTGCTGACCTGGAGAAGGCCTTCCCCGGCGACCAGGGCAAGATCAACTACATGGCCCTCATCGGTGACAACCAGGTGCGTATGGCCAACATCTGCGCCTACACCGCCAACAGCATCAACGGCGTGTCCAAGCTCCACAGCGAGATCATCAAGGAAAGCGTGTTCCACGACTACTACCTGTACAAGCCCCAGGCCTTCAAGAATGTTACCAACGGCATTGCTTACCGCCGCTGGCTGCTGGCCTCCAACCCCGGCCTGTGCAAGCTGCTGGACGAGACCATCGGTGACGGCTACAAGCACGACGCCGCCGATCTGGCTAAGCTGAACAAGTACGCCGACGACAAGACCGTGCTGAAGAAGCTGAACGAGATCAAGCTGGCCAACAAGAAGGACTTTGCAAACTATCTGGCAAAGAGCACCGGTCAGGTCATCGACCCCAATTCCATCTTTGACTGCCAGGTCAAGCGTATGCACGAGTACAAGCGTCAGCACCTGAACGCTCTGAACATCGCTGCCCAGTACCTGTACCTGAAGGAGAACCCCAACGCCGACTTTATCCCCAAGACCTACATCTTCGGTGCCAAGGCTGCCCCCGGCTACTACATGGCCAAGCAGATGATCCGCATGATCTGCAAGCTGGGCGACCTGATCAACAACGACCCTGCCGTGCGTGAAAAGCTGCGTGTGGTGTACCTGGAGGAGTACTGTGTCTCCCTCAGCGAGCACCTGATGCCTGCTGCCGAAGTTTCTGAGCAGATTTCTCTGGCAGGCACCGAGGCTTCCGGTACCGGCAACATGAAGTTCATGCTGAACGGTGCCATCACCCTGGGCACCCTGGACGGCGCCAACGTGGAGATCGCCGATGCTGCCGGCAAGGAGAACGAGCTGATCTTCGGTATGCTGACCCCCGAGGTGAACAACTTGAAGCAGGTGGGCTACCACCCCAACGCCTTTATCATGGGCGACGACGTGGCCAACTCCACCCTGAACTTCCTGGAGCGTGGCTGGAACGGCGAGAACTTCCACGAGGTCACCGAGAACCTGCGTAGCAGCGACCCGTACATGGTCATGGCAGACTTCAAGGATTACCGCCGTGCACAGGCCGACCTGCAGAAGCTGTATGGCGACCGTGAGAAGTGGGCACAGATGAGCCTGAAGAACACCGCCAACAGCGGCATCTTCAGTGCCGACCGCTCTGTGCTGGATTACGCCCGTGACATCTGGTACGCTTCCCCCGTGCCCATGGGCAAGTAAGAGAACCCTCTCCGTCATTGCTCCGCAATGCCACTCGCCGGGTTGCGGCTCCCAGCAATCACTTCGTGTAAAAACACTCGTGCTTTGCTGGCCGCTGCCCCAACAGCAACTCCCTGTATCCGCCACTGGCGGCGGTCGTTGTTGTTGCTCCCGAAGGGCGAGGTTTAAGAGTTCTTCCCTGAATGTTTCCCTCTCTTGCAAAAAGCTCCCCCCTCGGGGGAGCTGGATGCCGAAGGCAGCCTGAGAGGGTTTGCTAAAAATCCAAAGCCCCGGCGGCGTTCTGGCCCGCCGGGGTTTTTTTGAGAAAGGACGACCCTGTTTTGCCTTGTCTGTTCAACAGTTATGACCCCTACTTCAAGCAGCCCTTTGGGGCCGTACAAGCCGGGCAGACCGTGCGCCTGACCCTGTGCATCCCCGAGGAGCTGGGCTATGTAGACCCTCATCTGGTCCTGCAGAAAGAGGGCAAAAACGACGTGCCTGTGCACTACCGCATGAAATTTGACGGCCAGACCCCCCACCAGAACCATTTCTCGGTGGAAGTGGCTCTGGGGGATGTGGGCCTGTATTTTTACTACTTTGACCTGTACACCGACTTCCGCCGGGTGGTACGGGGCCCCGACAACTGCGGCGTGGTAAGCTGGCAGGAGGGCGATAAGTGGCAGATCACGGTGTACGAGCCCACCTTCCAGTCCCCTGCCTGCATCAAAGGCAAGGTGTTTTACCAGATCTTCCCGGACCGCTTCTGCGAGGGCATCGAGAACAAGCCCATGCCCTTCCCGGACCGGCTGTACCAGGCCGACAAGCACGCCGAGCCCTTCTGGCAGCCCAATGAGACCGGCGGCCACCTGAACGAGGACTACTTTGGCGGCGACCTGGAGGGCATCCGCATCAAGCTGCCCTATCTCCGTGAGATGGGGGTGGACTACCTGTACCTGAACCCCATTTTTGAGGCCCACTCCAACCACCGCTACAACACCGCCGACTACCTGAACGTGGACCCCCTGCTGGGCACCAACGAGGAGTTTGAGGTGCTGTGCCGGGAGGCCGCCAAGTACGGCATCGGCATCGTGCTGGACGGCGTGTTCAGCCACACCGGCTCCGACAGCCGGTACTTCAACCGGGAGGGCCGCTACGGCCAGGGGGGCGCATACCGGGACTACAACTCCCCCTACCGCAGCTGGTACGACTTTGACCCCAAGTACAAGGGGGGCTACCGCAGCTGGTGGGGCTTTGAGACCCTGCCGGAGGTCAATGAGGAGACCCCCTCCTTTGTGGAGTTCATCACTGGTGAGGGGGGCGTCATCGACACCTGGCTGCGCCGGGGTGCTGCCGGGTTCCGGCTGGACGTGGCCGACGAGCTGCCGGACGCCTTTATTGAAAAGATCCGTGCTGCCGTCAAGCGTGTGAGCCCGGAAAAGTTCCTGCTGGGCGAGGTGTGGGAGGACGCCACCACCAAGTTTGGCTTTGGCCACCGCCGCAGCTACCTGCTGGGCAAGGGCCTGGACAGCGTCATGAACTATCCCTTTAAAAATGCTGTGCTGGATTTTGTGAAGGGCAAGCCTGCCCAGCAGGCCATGAACGAGATCCTGTCCATCTGCGAGCACTACCCTGCCCCGGCCCTGAACACGGCCCTGAACTTTTTGTCCACCCATGATACGGAGCGTGCCCTTACGGTCATTGCCGACGAGCCTGCCAACGGCCGGGGCCGGGAGTGGCAGAGCGGCCGCAGTGTGACCGGGGAGGCCTACGAGGAAGGGATGCTGCGGCTGCGGATGGCCTATGCCATCATCTACACCCTGCCCGGCGTGCCCTGCCTGTACTACGGCGACGAGATCGGGATGCAGGGCTACCGAGACCCCTTTAACCGGGCCTTCTTCTGCTGGGACAGCCACGAGGAGCGGCTGCGGCCGGTGCTGGCCCAGCTGGCCCAGCTGCGCCACAGCTGCGAGGCCTTCCGCACCGGGGCACTGCGGGTGCTGCGGGCCGAGGACGGGGTGCTGCACTACCAGCGTGTGGGAGCTGCCGAGACCGCCGAGATCATCGTGAACCGCTCGGAGCACATCATCGTGGAGCCTTTGGCCTCCGGCAAGCACACGGAGGTGAACCCCATGGGCTTTACCATCGTGGTGGAGGAAAACGGCCACAACCCCAATCACAGCTACTACGACATCCAGTGATGCCTATGGGGCTGTAACGTTCTGATCTGTAAGCCGGGAAGCTCTGCGGTCCTTCCCGGCTTTCTTTTTTTCAGAGAGGGATGCAGCGGCAGCAGGGCAGCTTCTCGTGCCCCCTGCCGTGGGATTTCTCAACTTTCTCTGGCATTTTTGTCCAAACTTTGTTTTCTGTGCAACGTTCCAGCAAAAAGCCCTTGACCTTCCCCCAAGGGGATGCCCTATAATAGGGCCATAAGGAGGGAAATGCAATGCATATCGACCCATTTATCTGGCTCTTTGCCGTGGTAGGCTTTTTGCTGCTGGAGGGGGCCACCTTCAACATGACCTCCATCTGGTTTGCCATCGGAGCCGCCGCAGCCCTTATCAGCTGCCTGGTGGTGGAGTCCTTCCGGGTGCAGGCTGCGGTGTTCGTGGTGGTCAGTGTGGTGTGCCTGCTGGCCTTTCGCCCCTTGGCGGCAAAGCTCCGCAAGGCCCCCACTGCCACCAACGGCGACCGCAACCTGGGCCGGGATGCCACAGTGCTGACCCCAGTTACCGCCGAGACCTCCGGCCGGGTACGGCTGGACGGGGTGGACTGGAGTGCCCGGTGCATCACCCCCGGGGACCAGCTGGCCCCCGGCGACCGCTGCCGTGTGGCAGAGATCCACAGTACCCTGCTCCTGGTGGAGCCCATCCTCACCGAGAGCCGCAAGGCTCCCCACGCCCTTTGAAAGGAGAACTGCTATGGTCATGTTTTTTGTGATCCTCGCCCTGGTTTTCGTTGTGCTGCTGGTGGTCATCACCAACATCGTCATCGTGCCCCAGTCTAAGGTGTATGTCATCGAGCGGCTGGGCAGCTACTCCGACACCTGGTCTGCCGGCCTCCATGTGAAGCTGCCCTTTATTGAGCGCATTGCCAAAAAGGTGAGCCTGAAGGAGCAGGTGGCAGACTTTCCCCCTCAGCCTGTGATCACCCGGGATAACGTTACCATGCAGATCGACACCGTGGTGTTCTTCCAGGTCATGGACGCCAAGCTCTACACCTACGGCGTCAACCAGCCCATTGCCGCCATCGAGAGCCTTTCTGCCACCACCCTGCGAAACATCATTGGTGAGATGGAGCTGGACCACACCCTGACCAGCCGGGACGTGATCAACGGCAAGATCACCGCCATCCTGGACGAGGCCACCGACAAATGGGGCATCAAGGTGAACCGGGTGGAAGTGAAGAACATCATCCCTCCCCGGGAGATCCAGGAGGCCATGGAAAAGCAGATGAAGGCCGAACGTGAAAAGCGTGCGGTGATCCTGAAGGCCGACGGCGAAAAGCAGGCTGCCATTACCGCCGCCGAGGGCGAAAAGGAAGCTGCCATTCTCCGGGCCGACGCTGTGAAGCAGCAGCGCATCCTGGAGGCTGAGGGCGAGGCTCAGGCCATTCTGGCCGTGCAGCAGGCCAACGCCGACGCCATCCGGCTGCTGAACGAGGCCATGCCCAGCGATAAGGTGCTGGCTCTCCGGAGCCTGGAGGCCCTGGCCAAGGTGGCCAACGGCAAGGCTACCAAGATCATCATCCCCTCGGAGCTGCAGAACCTGGGCGGTGTGGTGCCCAGCATCAAAGAGCTGATGACCGATCCCAAGGACGCCGAGTAAGCTGACCCCAGAGCCGGGTGGACCGCCGTGTCTGCCCGGCTCTTTGCTTTGTGCATCTTGCATCTGCCCCTGACCTGTGATACCATACAGGTAACCGAAACTTACCGATGGAGGAGCTTTTCCATGATCTACGATACCCTCAACAACCTGCCCAACTACCTGGGCGTCAGCGACAACCTGGACACTGTCATCGAGTACATCATGGCCCGGGATATCAACACCCTGCCTGCCGGGCGTACCCGCATCGACGGCGAAAAGGCTGTGGTCACCGTCAGCACCGTTACCCCCCAGACCTCTGATAAGGTGCTGTTCCAGCGTCACGACAGCCACATCACCCTGGAGACCGACCTGGAGGGCAGTGAGCTGTTTGAGGTGAGCCTGGCAGAGCTGACCCCCACCAAGCCCACCGACGAAGCCGCCGACACCACCTGGGGCACCGCCGGCACCAGCATTGCCGGGATGCTGTGCGAGGGCCGGTTTGCCCTGTACCTGGCCGGGGAGCCCTACAAATCCGGCCTGAAGGCCCAGGGCTGCGGCAAGCTGAAAAAGGCCGTGTTCAGCATTGAGCTGGACCCGGACGAAGAAGAAACCGAAGAATAAACACACCCTATAAAGTTCAAACGCCCACGCAGCGCAGGCTGCGTGGGCGTTTTGCTTTGGTCAGGTCAGCAGGTCTGTCAGCTCCCGGGGCGGCAGGGGCTTTGCAAAATAATAGCCTTGGATCATATCCACGCCCCACTGCCGCAGCAGGCTCACCTCCGCCTCTGTCTCCACTCCCTCTGCCACCACATAGTAGCCCATGGATTGGAAGGTGGACACGATGCTGTGGTAGAAGGAGGCGGACCGGCCGTCGGAGCAGATGCCAAACAGCAGGGACCGGTCCAGCTTGATCACCGAGAAGGGCAGCTGGGTCACGGTGTTCAGGTTTGCGTAGCCGGAGCCGAAATCATCCAGGCAAAGGCCGATGCCTGCACTGCGGAACTGCTCTGCAATCAGGCTCAGCCGCTTGCTGTACTCGGTGGCCACTGTCTCCGTGACCTCGAACTGGAACAGGCTGTGGGGCAAAGCGTAGGAATCAATGATCCGGATAAAGTGGCTGCTGCAATTGGGCCGCAGCAGGTCCAGGGGGGAAAGGTTCATCTTTACGTTGCAGATGCGGCTGGCCACCTGCTGGTTTTCCTGCATAAAGCGGCAGACCCGGTGGAGCTGCAGGTCGGTGATCTGCTCGATGAGGCGGTTCTTTTCTGCCAGCTGGATGAACACATCCGGTGCGATCCACCCCAGCTTGGGGTGATGCAGGCGGCTCAGGGCCTCCAGGGTGATGAACCGCTGCTCCTGCACCGAGTACACCGGCTGGTAGTATACCTCAAACAGATCCTTTTCCACTGCGCTGTGGAGGTAATTTTCCACTTCCTTGCTGTACAAAAAGCTATCCAGGGTCTTGATATCGTCCTGGATGACCTCTGTGGCACCGGTGCGCTGAGAAAGGGATTCCAGGTACTCGGTGTAGTCGATGACGGCTCCGCCGCTGCCCATCTTTCCGGCGTTCAAGATGCCGGTAAGCACCGCCGGGGTAGGCAGCAATGCCAGCTCTGTCCCCTGCCTGGGCTCCTGCCCAAAGAACTGCCGCAGCACCAGCAGATCATCCTCGTACTCCTGCAGGGACTGGGACAGCATCAGGAACCGCTTGCCGGACACCCGGAAGATCTCGGTGCCGCAGTGGTCCTGCAGCAGCCCGGCAAGGCCCTGCAGCAGCTGGTTGCCCCCCTCCATGCCGAACAGCTTGTTTACATGGTTCAGCTGGTACAGGGACACGGTGATGATGTGGAACTCCTTTTTTTCAGCGATGAGCTCATCCAGCTTCCGCACCAGATATTGCTTGTCGTAGAGGCCCGTCAGGCTGTCGGTGTTGGTGTTGGGGTTGTTGATGGTCAAAAACAGGGAAAGGATGCTGAGGCTTATGCCAAAGCCTGTCATCAGCACCGAGTTGTCCACGGCCTGCAGCACCACGCCGCCGGAGCACAGCAGCAGCACCTCCACCAGGACGCCTACCTGCCGCTTGCCCAGGTCCTTGCGCCAGACCAGGATCATCCCCAACGCCACCAGAATGTGGCACAGGGCACTGCAGTACATCAGCATATACCAGGGGCCGCCCTGGTAGCCCTCCTGGTCCACATAGAACAGCAGCCTCGTAAAGGGGTTCAGTAATATAATGCAAAACAGCACCAGGGTGGGCAGACCCCCCAGGGCCAGCTGCCGCACCGACACCACCTTGTTGTTCCGCAGGGTCCACACATAGCACACCAGCACATAGGGCAGCAGGGCCTGGAACAGGTAGAACACGGTGGTGGTGAGCACTGTGGCGGTGCCGGACCGATCAAAGCCGGACATGATGCAGAACACGCTGCTGAGCTCTGCCAGCACATCCAGCCCACCCAGCAGCAGCATCACGCAAAAGATCCGGTTGTTCCGGTCATCCAGCCGTTTTTGGGTAAAAAAGTGGTACAGCACCATCAGCAGGATCACCTGCCCGGTCAGGAGGAAGTCGAAGTTGTAGCTTGTCATTGCCAGCCTCCCCCTGCTGCGGCACGGCTTTTCTGCAGGGCCTGGTCTGCCGCATTCTGCCAATCGCTGAGGGTCATGAGGGTGCCGTCGGCCCGGCACAGGCTGCTGAAGCCCTGGACCAGCCAGGTCTGATGCTTGCGGAAGCTGGGCCCGGCGGCCTGTTGCAGAGCCTTCTCCAGCAGAGCTTCCCGTTCCTGGGGGGGTAGCTTAGCCTCCGGCACCACCACGGCAAACTCGTTGCCTCGGATGCGGAAGCACAGGGTCTGTTCCGCCCCGTCTGCCTCACAGGCCGCCTCCACGCAGCGAGCGGCACTGATCACTGCCTCGTCCCCTGCCCCGGTGCCGCAAAGGCTGTTCAGCTTTTGCAGCCCCTCCAGCAGGATATACACCAGCACCGCATTGCTGTAGTCCGTGCGCTGCACTGCAAGGGTCTCCAGATATTCCTGGTAGGCCTTGCGGTTCTGCATCCCGGTAAGACGGTCCTCCCGGGAAAGCCGCTCCCACACCGCCTGTTCGGTGCGGAACTTGGCGTCCTGGGCCACCTTTGCCAGCAGCCCCCAGAACAGCAGGGCGATGTACAGCAGGATGCCCAGCTGGAAAATGGCACTGTACCAGGAGATCTCCAGGGCCCAGTACAGCACCAGGGCCGTTACCCCTCCCAGGCCCAGCAGACCAAAGGCCACCAGACAGAGCCGGCTTTCGTCGGTGTGGTTCCGGCGGTAGTCCAGCAGCAGGATCCCCACCAGCATCAGAACGCCGAGGGTCAGCAGGATGTGGGTGCCAAACAGCATTTGGATAAAGGGCACCCCCCACACCAGGTTCACTCCCCCCTGCACCAGGGCGTTGAGGTAGAACAGCCCTGCCAGCACCCGGGTGGCCCACCCCAGCGAGGGGGACACGGTGTTCTGGACAAAGTGGATCATGGGCACCGACATGAGCATAAAGGCGTAAAAGGATACGATGCTCCAGGCCGCCGTTGCCCGGCTGTAGCACTGGACCATGCCGGAGTCGGTGATGCACCACAGGCTGCAAAGGAGCAAAAACAGGGAGACATCCAAAAACCGGGCTTCCCGGATCTGGTGCCTGCCGATATACAGGTAGCTGGCCAATGCCAGCAGACCAATGGCCGCCATGCCCACCACCACCAGAATGAACACCAGGGAGTTTTTCAGGTGGTAGCCTGCAATGGCGTAAAAAGCCCCCACCGCCGGGGCCGAAAAGCGATGGGTCCCCTCCCGGGGGGCCGAATAGACGATGCAGAGGGGGGCGGTGCCCGTCTGCTCCGGCAGCAGTACATCTGCCCACATCTTGGCCTTCATCTGGTCATTTTTGGGGAAGGCATTGTCGGTGTACCGGTACAGCAGGGTCTTGCCCAGCCAGACCTCCAGGTCGTCCTGGACACCGCTTACGGAAAGCAGCTTTCCGGCATCCTCTGCCGTCAGGGTGTCGTTGACCAGCACCACCTTGCCGCCGTCCCCGGTCTTTTCCAGCTGGGTCGGCAGGGTCAGGGCTATGGCATCCTGCCCCTGCAGCTGATACCAGCCCTGGCTCAGGATCCGCAGGTCCGCCCTGTAGTCCTGCTCCGGCTCTGCCCCCCGGACCCGGGCCAGCAGCACCCACAGCAACAGCAGCAGCACCGCCATCCAGACCTTTTCCAGCCGGCAAACCATCCGCTTGCAATTGATTTTCATTCCGTCCTCCCCTTGGTGCCCCTTGCAAGGGGCATCCAGGTTATTTGTTAAAAACCGTTCAAAATAATACTAACATTTGCCCGACGTCTTGTCAACGCAAGGGTCCCGGCAGATGCGAAAATCAATGTTCTAAAAAAGGCTTCCCCCGGTCGGGGGAAGCTGTCACCGCAGGTGACTGATGAGGGCGCAGGATAGCAGCGTGTTACCCTAAATACCCCTCATCCGGCGCTTTGCGCCACCTTCCCCCCAAGGGGTGAAGGCTTTCGCTCTGGGTCAAGCTGCAAAAATTGACTTTCTTGCCCGGCAGGGCAAAAAAACGCCCCGGCCGGGGTGGTTTCCCGGCAGGGGCGTCAGGGTCTATCAAGTTTTACTGCTCTACCTTTCCGTACCAGGCAACGGACAGCCGCCAGGAGGCAGCGTACAGCACCAGCACCGCTGCCAGCACTGCCACCAGCACCAGCCCGGAGCCCTGGGCAGGCAGGATGCTGTCCAGCAGAGTTCCATCGGAGGACACCGCAATGCCCATCAAGCTTCCCAGCATGCCAATGCTCAGGTAGTACACATACTTTGCCTTCTCGTAGCCAAAGCGGTAGGTCAGGGGCAGCAGGATCATGTTGCCCAGCAGGGTCAGCATGGCCACCTGCAGCAGGGTCGCCACGGTGATCTGCACCGTTACCGTGCCCCAGAGCAACTGTGCTGCTGCCAGTGCTGCCATACTCAGCAGCTCCGCCAGCGCCATACCACACAAGCCGATGAGGTATTTGCCGCCCACCAGCTGCTCTTTTGTCACCGGCAGAGCAGTGCAGTAAGCGCTGAACCGGCTATTCTGGTCGTAGGCCAGCAATGTCATGGGCAGCATCCCCAGCATAAGCCCGCTGTACAGCATAAAGAAATTAGAGCCATCCTTCATGGAGAACACTCCCACCAGCATCATAGCAATCGACGCCAGAATGATCCATCTGGTATAGCACCACATCTGATAGGCATCCTTTAACAGCAGACCCTTCATTGCACATCCTCCCCTTTCACCATCAACACAAACAGCTCCTCAATGCTCACCGGGGCCAGCTCTGCCCCGGCAGGCAGGGCATCCCGGCGCACCAGGGCCTCTGCCCCGTAGGGGGTCACTCGTTTGCCGTACACTTTCACGTCCAACGCCGCCAGCTGCGCCGCCGTGCCGTGCCACAGGGCATATTCCTCTCGCAGGGCGTCCTTTTCCTCACAGAGCAGCAGCCTGCCCTTGTGGAGGAAGGCAATGGTATCGCAGAGCTTTTCCAAGTCGCTGACGATGTGGGAGGAGATAAGGATGGAGTGGTCCTCGTCCCGGGCAAAATCCAACAGCAGGTCGGTGATCTCGTCCCGGATCACCGGGTCCAGGCCGTTGGTGGCCTCGTCCAACAGCAGCAGCTTGGGGTGGTGGGACAATGCCACTGCCATGCACAGCTTCATCTTCATGCCGGTGGAGTAGTCCTTATACTGCTTTTTGTCCGGCAGGTCAAACTTCCGGCACAGCTCCCCATAGGCGGCAGCGTCCCAGCTGCGGTAAATGCCTGCCATCACCTTGCCCACCTGCACCGCATTCAGGCACAGGGGGATGCCCTCACTGCCCAGCACCACGCCGATCTCCTCCTTGGTGCGGACGGAAACCGTGGGGCTTTCCCTGCCCAGGAGGGTCACGCTGCCGCCGTCTCGCTGCACCATGTCCAGGATCAGCTTGAGGGTGGTGCTTTTGCCTGCCCCGTTCTCCCCAATGAGGCCGCAGATGGTGCCCCCGGGCAGGGTCAGGTCCAGAGGCCCCAGGGTAAAGTCCTTATAGTACTTTGTAAGTCCCCGTAGTTCCAGTGCATTCATAGTCATTCCTCCCATAACAGGTCCAGCATTTCCTGCAATTCCTTTTTGCCCAGGCCGCAGGATGCGGACAGGCGGATAGCCTGGGTCAGGTGCTCCTCGATCTTTTTCAGGGTCTCCTCCTGCAGCAGCTGGGTGTTTTTGGGGGCCACATAAAAGCCCTTGCCCGGCACTGCATACAAAAACCCTTCTTTTTCCAGCTCATCATAGGCACGCTTGGTGGTAATGACGCTGATCCGCAGATCCCGGGCCAGCCCCCGGATGGAGGGCAGGGCCTCGTCTGATCGCAGCGCTCCGCTGATGATCTGCTGCTTGATCTGGCTGTAGATCTGGTCATAGATGGGCGCACCGCTTTTGTTGTCGATATATAGTTCCATGGGATGCTCCTTTGGGTTTGCGTTCATCTGTATATGCACAGTATATACAGTAGATACAGCTTTGTCAAGGGGGAAGGGCAAAAAAATGCACCCACCATCCCGAAGGGACAGTGGGTGCTGTTTTGGTGCTTGTTACAGAGCCTTAATGGCGTCCTTGATGCGCTGGGCAGCCAGCTTGGTCTTTTCGGCATCGCCAAAGGCAGTCAGGCGGAAGTAGCCCTCGCCGCATGCGCCAAAGCCTACGCCGGGGGTGCCCACCACGCCGCAGTTCTCCAGCAGCCAGTCAAAGAACTCCCAGCTCTTCATGTTGCCGGGGCACCGCAGCCAGATATAGGGGCTGTTCTTGCCGCCGCAGTACCACACACCGCACTCGTCCAGAGCATCGGCGATCACCTTGGCGTTGCGGCGGTAGTAGTCCAGGTTTGCCTGGATCTCCGCCATGCCGCTCTCCGTAAACACCGCAGCAGCAGCACGCTGCACCACATAGGGCACCCCGTTGAACTTGGTGGTCTGGCGGCGGAGCCACAGCTTGTTGAGGTTCATACCCTCACGCTCCAGCTCCCGGGGCACCACGGTATAGCCGCAGCGAGTGCCGGTAAAGCCTGCGATCTTGGAGAAGGAGCAGATCTCGATGGCGCACTGACGGGCCCCCTCGATCTCAAAGATGCTGCGGGCCAGGCCCTCCTCCGAGACAAAGCACTCGTAGGCAGCATCGTACAGGATAATGGCATCGTTCTTGCGAGCGTAGTCCACCCAGGTCTTCAGCTGCTCCCGGGTATAGGCGGCACCGGTGGGGTTGTTGGGGCTGCAGATGTAGATGATGTCAGCCTTTACGCTGTCATCGGGCATCCCCAGGAAGCCGTTTTCCTGGCTGGTGCGGCCCAGGATGATCTTGCGGCCGTCGGTGACGTTGTCATCCACATAGGTGGGGTACACCGGGTCCGGCACCAGCACCGTGTTGTCCACGTCAAACAGGCCCAGCACATTGGCCAGGTCGCTCTTGGCACCATCGGAGATAAAGATCTCGTCCTCCTCGATGCGGGTGCCCCGGCTGCCATAGTAGCCCTGGATGGCCTGCTTCAGGAAGGGGTAGCCCTGCTCCGGGCCGTAGCCGTGGAAGCCTGCCTTGGTGCCCATCTCGTCGGCAGCCTCGTGCATGGCCTTTACCACGCACTGGGCCAGGGGCTGGGTCACGTCACCGATGCCCAGACGGATGATCTCCTTTTCCGGGTGGGCCTGCTGGTAGGCAGCCACCTTGTGGGCAATGTCCACAAACAGGTAGCTGGCCTTCAGCTCGTTGTAGTGCTTGTTCATTTTCATAGTACTTTCCCTCTCTTTGCTTTATAGGTTGCAACCCTCTCAGTCATTTCGCATTCGCTCAATGCCAGCTCCCCCGAGGGGGGAGCTTTTTCGCTTTGAAGGGAAACTTTTCCTCTTGATGCAGAAAAGCTCGCCCTTCGGGAGAGCTGTCGCCGTCAGGCGACTGAGAGGGTTCTTATTTACACTTCCGTGGTGCCTTCGCACACGGCCTCGGCGGCGCCGGTCATCAGCAGCTGCTTACCGGGCAGCACCCGGATGGTCAGCACACCGCCCCGCAGCTCCACATGGACATCCTCCCCGGCAGGGCAGATGCCCAGCTCCGTCAGGGCCGCCACGGTGGCACAGGTGCCGGTGCCGCAGGCCCAGGTCTCGCCGCTGCCCCGTTCCCACACACGCATCTTCAGGTGGGTGGGGTCCACCACCTGCACAAACTCGGTGTTGATGCGCTCCGGGAAGTTTTGGTGGTGCTCAAAGGCCGGGCCCATCTGGTCCAGAGCCAGGCTGTCCACCTCCGGCACCACCGTCACGCAGTGGGGGTTGCCCACGTTGATGCAGGTGACCTGCCAGGTCTTGCCCTCCACCGTCAGGGGCACATCCACCAGGGGGCCCTCCCCCATGTTCACCGCAGGCAGGGCGGCAGCCAGGGTGCTGTAGGCCCCCATTTCCACCTGCCACAGCCCCGGGCCCTTGTGGGTAATGCGCTTGCAGCCGCTGAGGGTGTCAATGAAAAGGATCTCCTTTTCCACCCCATGGGTGTACAGCCACTGGGCCACGCACCGGATGCCGTTGCCGCACATCCTGCCCTCGCTGCCGTCGGCGTTGAAGATCCGCATCATGGCGTCTGCCCCGGCACTGACCGGTGCACAGATGCAGATGATGCCGTCGGCCCCGATGGAAAAATGCCGCCGGGACAGCTTTTCTGCCAGGGCAGCGATATCCTGGGGCACGCCCTTGGCACGACAATCCAGATAGATATAGTCGTTGGCGCAGCCCTGCATTTTTGTAAACGAAAGTTCCATGGTCAAAACTCCTTTTCAGGGGGCTGGCAGTCCGTCCCCAAAGCTGTTCTGCTTATAATGATAAGAACCCGGGGCCTGTCTGTCAAGCAAAAAAGTGGGTTTTGGGCCTAATTTTCCCCCAGAGCAGGGCGGAATGCAATTCAGGGCTTGACATTACTCTGCCCATGGGATATAAAAAAAGAGAGCGCTTTTGTACAGCGGAGGATGCCGCCGGCACTGCAGGGGTGCCCGGGCTGTGGCCCCCGGGGCGGCACAGCGGAAAGCGCAAGCAAAACAACTGCAAAAAGGAGACCGCAGAAATGGATACTTTTGAAAAAATCCGCGCCTTGCTGGCAGAGCAGCTGGACATCGACCCCCAGAAGATCACCCTGGAGAGCGATATCATGAGTGATTTTGAGGCCGACAGCCTGGACATCGTGGATATGGTGATGACGCTGGAGGACGAGTTTGGCATTGAGGTGCCCGATGATTCCATTGAATCCCTGCGTACTGTGGGTGACGTCGTCAACTTTGTGGACAGCCACACCCAGAACAACTGATTTAGGCAAAGGCCCCGCCATGGCAGTGCGGCACAGGGCTGCACAGGCTGGCGGGGCTTTTTAATATGGTTCGTGCGGAACGCACAGCGTTTGGCGCACGGCCTTGGGAGGAAAAAACAAAATGGCAAAAGACAACAAGAAGCTCGTGCAGGCGATCACCAGCCAGGAAGAGAACTTTGCACAGTGGTACACCGACATCTGCGTGAAGGCAGAGCTGGTGGAGTACTCCAGTGTGAAGGGCTTTATCATCCTGCGCCCCTACGGCCAGGCCATCTGGGAGCTGATCCAGAAGGACCTGGACACCCGGTTCAAGGCCACCGGCCACGAAAACGTGGCCATGCCGGTGCTGATCCCGGAAAGCCTGCTGCAGAAGGAAGGCGAACTGGTCAATGGCTTCGCACCGGAGGTGGCGTGGGTCACCATGGGCGGCTCTGACAAGCTGGAAGAGCGCCTGGCCGTCCGCCCCACCAGTGAGACCATGTTCTGCGATCACTGGTCCCGTGTGCTGCACAGCTACCGCGAGCTTCCCATGAAGTACAACCAGTGGTGCAGCGTGGTCCGGTGGGAAAAGACCACCCGGCCCTTCCTGCGGAGCCGTGAGTTCTGGTGGCAGGAAGGCCACACCATCCACGAGACCGCTGCCGAGGCCGAGGCTGAGACCCAGCAGCAGCTGAACTGCTACGCTGACACCTGCGAGCAGGACCTGGCTATCCCCGTGGTAAAGGGCCGCAAGACCGACAAGGAAAAGTTTGCCGGTGCCGAGGCCACCTACACCATCGAGGCCATGATGAAGGACGGCAAGGCCCTGCAGAGCGGCACCAGCCACTACTTTGGCGACAAGTTCAGCAAGGCTTACGACGTCACCTTTACCGGCCGCGACAACCAGCTGCATCATCCGTTCCAGACCAGCTGGGGCGTTTCCACCCGTCTGGTGGGTGCCATCATCATGACCCACGGCGACGACGACGGCCTGATCCTGCCCCCGGCCATTGCCCCCATCCAGGTGGTGGTGGTGCCCATCGCTGCCCACAAACCCGGCGTCAGCGAAAAGGCTGCGGAGCTGGCCGAAAAGATCAGCAAGTACGCCCGTGTGAAGCTGGACGACAGCGACAACGCCCCCGGCTGGAAGTTTGCCCAGTGGGAGATGAAGGGTGTGCCCCTGCGCCTGGAGATCGGCCCCAAGGACCTGGAAAAGAACCAGTGCGTGCTGGTGCGCCGTGACACCCGTGAAAAGGTCTTTGTGAGCCTGGACGAGCTGGAGACCGCCATCCCGGCCCAGCTGGAGGCCCTGCGGAAGGACCTGTACCAGCGTGCCCTGGAAAACCGGGAAAAGCGCACCTGGTCTGCCACCACCATGGACCAGGTCAAGGAGCTGGCAAAGGCTAACACCGGTTATATCAAGACCATGTGGTGCGGCGACCTGGCCTGCGAGATGAAGATGAAGGAAGAAGCTGGCCTGTCCAGCCGCTGTATGCCCTTTGAGCAGGAGCATCTCAGCGATGTGTGCCCCTGCTGCGGCAAGCCTGCCAAGGCCATGGTCTACTGGGGCGTTGCCTACTAAGCTTCTGCATTTTTGACCCTATGATAAGATAAGACCCCCGGAGTGCGAAAACGCTCTGGGGGTCTTACTTGTTATTTGTCGAATTATATGCTATTATAAGATTGCTGCTTCGGCAGCAAGGCACTGCACATAACGGCAGGCGGTTCGGCCCCACTTCCGAAAGGAGGTGAAGCTCATGCCTATTACTTTGACGTTCCATATCTTCGGATTGGTATTTACCATCAAGGTAAAAAGCGAGAACCGCCACCCTGGCCGGTGACGGTTCTTAGTTTCTAAGACGGTTCATCAAAAGGGCTGACCGCTTGTCGCAGTGCCTTTTCTATTCACAGTATACCCACTTTTAAGGTTTCTGTCAAGAGCACGCAGCTTCGTTTCTGCGTGCTTTTTTCTTACCGCTCAAAGGTGGTGCTGAGGGTGGTCTGCCAGCTCTGGCCGGGGGCCAGGGTGGCGGCGGCGGCACGCTGGTCCCAACCCTGGGGGTCGGTGGCGGCTGCAGGCAGGCTCTGCCAGGGCTCGATGCACACGAACCGCACCGGCTTTACGCTGGCGGACCAGATCAGGGTGTAGGGGAAGTCCTGGATGTTGCAGCGGATGGCACGGCCGGTGTCTTTTTCGCAGATGCTGAGGGTCTTGGAATGCAGCCCCGTCATGCAGATGCTGTCCACTGCAAACAGCTCATCCGTCAGCTGGATGGCAGACTGGTTCTTGCACTGGTAGAAGCACTTGCCGCTCAGCAGGCCCCCTGCACTGGCGTCCATGACCATGGGGCTTTCCGGCTGGTCAAAGCGGAACTCGTAATCGGTGGTGGTATGGTGGGAGTCAAAAGGGATGTTGAAGGCCGGGTGGTAGCCGATGCCAAACCGCAGCTCCTCTGCGCCTGGGTTTGTCACCTGCAGGGTGTGGTGCACCGTCTTGCCCTCCAGCCGGAAGGTGCTGGTAAGCACAAAATCATAGGGGAACCGCTGGGCCTTGATGGCCTCGTCGGACCGCAGCTCCAGCTGGATGGTGTCCCCTTCCGCCCGGAGCAGGGTGTGCTCCAGGTCCCGGGCAAAGCCGTGCTGGCCCCCCTGCCAGGTCTTGCCCTTGGCCTCAAAGGTGCCGCCCACCAGCTTGCCGGTCCAGGGGAACAGGATGGGGGCGTGACGCTTCCAGACCGCCGGGTCTGCCTGCCAGAGCATCTCCTCCCCTGCTGCGTTTTTCAGGCTGACGGCCTCGGCGCCGTAGGTGTCCACCGTCAGGGTCAAAAATTCGTTGTGAATGGTTGCCTGCATGATCGTTTCTCCTTTGTCCTTCTGATTTTCTGGGTCCTTCTGCCTCCAGTATACTCCCCCGGCCTGCAAAAAGAAAGCCCCCATTCACACCCAGGCCGCCGCCGGAATAGGCTGTGGGAGAACCGTGATTTCTTACAGCAAAGGAGCGATCTGCTTATGACCGGAATCTTACGCCTGCAGGCCTTTGCCCCCCGGCAGTCCAGCCCCGTGGAAGGGGTGGTGTTTACTGTCAGCGGTGACGGCTTCCAGGTCCAGCGCATCACCGACGCCGCCGGAAACGCCGGGGATCTGCGCCTGGAGACCCCTGCCTGTGCCCTCTCCCTGGAGCCCGGCAGCACCACCCGGCCCTACGCCCTGTGCAGCCTTACGGCTGCCAAGCCCGGGTACCGCACCGTACGCATCCAAGGGATCCAGGTGTTCCCCGGCCAGGTGACCCTGGCCCAGCCGGAAATGCTGCCGGACACCCAGGCGGGCCGGGACATCCCGGAGCAGCCGGTGGTCATCCCACCTCACCCCCTCTACGCCGGGGCCAGCGGCAGCGGCCCGGAGCCAAGGGTCCACTGCCCGGCCCGGGTGCTGAGCCAGGTCATCATCCCCAAGACCATCACCGTGCACCTGGGCAAGCCTGCTGCCGCCGCCCGGAACGTCACCGTGTCCTTCCGGGATTATATCGCCAACGTGGCCTCCAGTGAGGTGTACCCTACCTGGCCGGAGCAGGCTTTACGGGCCAACATCCACTGCCAGATCTCCCTGGCCCTGAACCGCATCTACACCGAGTGGTACCCCAGCAAGGGCTACAGTTTCAACATCACCAACTCCACCAGCTACGACCAATACTACGTCCACGGCCGGACGGTGTTTGACGTGATGGTGCGGATCACCGACGATATCTTCAACACCTACCTGCGGAAGGCCGGTACCGTGAACCCCTACTACGCCGAGTACTGCGACGGCAAGTCGGTGACCTGCCCGGGGCTCAAACAGTGGGGCACCGTGACCCTGGCCAACCAGGGCCGCAACGCCCTGCAGATCCTGCAATACTACTACGGCAAGGACATCCAGATCCTCCGGTGCCAAAACCTCCAGGCCATCCCCCAGAGCTACCCCGGCACGGCTCTGCGGCAGGGGGCCCGGGGCACGGCGGTGTTCACCCTTCAGCGGCAGCTGAACCGCATTACCAAGGACTACCCCTTTCTGGGCAAACTGACGGTGGACGGGGTTTTTGGCCCCCAGATGACCGCCACGGTCCAGCGGTTCCAGCGGCAGTTCAACCTGACCCCCGACGGGGTGGTGGGGCGGCAGACCTGGTACAAGATCAGCTATATCTATGTGTCGGTCAAGGACCTGGCAGAGCTGACCAGCGAGGGGGAAGTGGCCAGCGGCACCCTTTCTGACGGCACCTGGGGCGGCACCGTTTTAAGGTCCGGCTCCACCGGCCGTGCCGTGGAGCAGCTGCAATTCTGGCTGAACACCCTGGCACAGTACGACGCCGCCATTCCATCGGTGCAGGTGGACGGGGTCTACGGCTCCGGCACCACCGCCGCCGTCAAGGCTTTTCAGCGCAAATACGGCCTGACGGTGGACGGCATCACAGGCCGGGACACCTGGACCCGGCTCTACGACCAGTTCCGCAGCATCCAGACCGACAACGGCACCCCCAACGCCTACCCCGGCACCGCCCTGCGGCAGGGCAGCCGGGGCCAGAACGTGCGGCTGGTGCAGTTCTGGCTGAAGATCGCCCGGAGCCTCTACCCAAGCCTTGCCTCCATCACGGTGGACGGCAGCTTTGGCCCAGCCACCACGGCGGCGGTCCGGCGGTTCCAGGCCTATTTTGGTCTTGCCAGCGACGGCGTAGTGGGGCGGCGCACCTGGAACAAGCTGTACGAGGTGTACAACGACATTGCCAACCAGCTGCTGTCCCCCTCCCTGCGGCCGGGGGAATACCCTGGGCGGCTGCAGCTGGGCAGCACCGGCACGGCGGTACGGGAGCTGCAATTCTACCTGTACCTGCTGAGTGCCTATGAGAGCAGCATCCCGGCCCCGGCCCTGGACGGGCGGTTCGGCCCCGGCACACAGGCGGCGGTAAAGGCCTACCAGCGGTTTGCCGGGCTCCCGGTGGACGGGGTGGTGGGCCGGGAGACCTGGGCCTCCCTGTACGGCAAGGCCTCGGCCCTCCGATCCTCCGGTCCGGTGGTGGTCCTGAAGCGGCTGCCCTACCCCGGCACCGCCCTGGCCCCCGGCAGCAGCGGCGAAGCGGTGCTGTACTACAGCCTGCTGCTGCAGCGGATCGCCTACTACTTTGACAGTGTGGAGCCTGCCCCTTTGGCCCCGGACTACACCGACGCCACCGCTGCCGCCACCCGGAGTGCCCAGGCTTTGCTGGGTCTGCCGGAGACCGGCGTGGCCGACGCCGACACCTGGGCCGCTGTAGAGGCCCTGAGCCTGGAATTGGCAGCCCTGGGCCCCGGCAGCCCCCGGCAGGACCCGGCTTACCCGGGGCGAGGGTTCCGGCAGGGCAGTGCCGGGCCTGCGGTGGGCCAGATCCAAGGCTGGCTGAACCACCGGGCCAAGGGCCAGTGCGGAGAGGACTATCTGCCGGAGACCTGCTGTTTTGGCCCGGCAGACACCGATGCTGTCCGGCAGACCCAGCAGCAAGCAGGGCTGGAGCCCACCGGCACCGTAGACCGCCGGACCTGGGCTGCCCTGCGGCCCCAGAGCTGCGGCTGCCCGGAGAAAAAGGAGGAGTGAGCCATGGCCCGGATCCTAATCTACGACGCCTACGAGAACAAGGTGTACACCTACGCCGACCTGAACGAGAACGACCCCATGCCCTACAGCACCGGCACCACCCTGCGGGTCCGGGAGTTCCGGGGCAAGTCCGCCAGCCCCACCCTGTGGACCACCATTGCGGCCATGGAGGCCTGGAACCTGACCCGGCGCAAATACGGCCGGGGCATCCCGGTGGGGTACGCCTTCCGCCGCATCTGGGAAGGGGGCCACGGCACCCGGAGCCAGCACTACGTTGGGGTATCCTTTGATGCAGGGCAGACCTTTTCCCAGCAGCAGCGCAATGCCCTGTACCAGGCCGCCCGGGGCACCGGGGCCTGGGGCTATGTGGAGCCCCTCAGCCAGACCCCCACCTGGGTGCACTTTGACCGCCGCTACGGCACCCCTGCCTGCAAGGGCACCACCGCCGGGTACCCCACCCTCCGGCGTGGCAGCCGGGGCTGCTATGTGATGGTGCTGCAAGACGCCCTTTCGGCCCTGGGCTACCAGACCGGCAGCCGCATCGATGGGGTGTTCGGGGCCCGCACCGAGGAGGCCCTCCGAGGCTACCAGCGGCGCACCAGCCTCCGTGTGGACGGGGTCTGCGGCTGTGACAGCTGGAAAAAGATCTCCACCGCCGTTCTGGGCATCGGCCGCACCAAAACTGCCATCGACTGACCCAGGCAAAGCAAAACGCATCTGCAGCCGCCCAGGCCGCAGATGCGTTTTTTGTGATAGGATAGGCTTCCCTCAGCCGTTCACGATGTGGTCCCCCTGGCCCTCCAGCCAGGTCCGCAGGTTGTTGGTGGTGATCTCCATCAGCCGCTGCAAGGCCTCCCGGGTGGTCCAGGCCACATGAGGGGTCAGGATGGCGTTGGGCAGCTGCCGCAGGGGGCTGTCCAGGGGCAGGGGCTCGGTGGCAAAGGCGTCGGCCCCATAAAAGGCCAGCTGACCGTTCTGCAAAGCCTGGGCCACTGCCGCCTCGTCCACCAGGGCTCCCCGGGCGGTGTTCAGCAGGATCATGCCGGGCTTTGCCTTGGCCAGGGCCTGGCCGTTGATGAGGCCCCGGGTGGCCGGGGTGGCCGGGCAATGGAGGCTCAGCACATCGCTGGAAGCCAGCAGGGTATCCAGGTCCACAAACTCCACCCCATGGTCTGCGTACTCCGGCCGGACGGTCCGGGTGCACACCAGCACACGCATCCCAAAGGCCTTGGCAATGCGTGCCGTCTGCTGGCCGATGCTGCCGTAGCCGTAGATGCCAAAGGTCTTGCCCAGCAGCTCCACCTGGGGCAGCAGGCCGTATTCCTCCGGCACGTTCAGCTGCCAGTGACCGGCCTTCATGGCACGGTCGTACCGCTGGGCGCACTGGCAGATGGCCAGCAGCAGGCTGAAGGTCATCTGGGCCACGCTGTAGGTGGAGTACCCCGGCACGTTGGCCACTGCCACCCCATGGCGGCGGCAGGCCTCCAGGTCCAGGTTGTCGGTGCCGGTGGCAATGATGCCCACCCATTTCAGGTTGGGGCACTGCCGCAGCACCGCCTCGTCGATACGGCACTTGTTCAGCAGCACCATATCGGCGTCCCCAATGCGAGGGGCCACCTCCTCATAGGCAGTTCGCACATAGCTTACGGTGTCCGGCACCAGGGCCTTCACACCGGACCAGTCCAGGTCCCCCTCCTGCATCACATAGCTTTCCAGGATCACAGCTTTCATGTTCAACATCCTCTCTGTTTTGTTTCCACGCCGTTACCGGGTACATCCCCAGCACCAGTTCCTGGCCCTTTTGGCAGGGCCGGGCCTCCAGGGCCCCATAGCCCCGGGCCAGCAGCATGGCCAGGTGCACCCGGTCCTCCAAGGGCACCCACACCGGCTCTGCTGCCTGGGGGCGGCAGCCTGCCTCCAGCACAAAGCAGGGGGCCAGGCTGTCCAGGGGGCGCAGGGCCCGCAAGGCCAGCCCCTGCCGGATGTACAAGGGCAGCAGTGCCCCGGCCCGGGCCGTGCATTCCAGCACCGCCAGCACCCGGCCGCCCCGGGCCAGGGTCCGGGCCCGGGGGGCAGCCGCCGCCAGCAAGGGCAGCACCGCCTCCGGGGGCCCCACTGCCGGGGTCAGAAAGCACCCGGCCTCCACCCCACGCCAGCCCAGGCAGCACCGCAGGGCCTGGGCCAGGGCGGTGTCCCCGTTCAGGGGCTGCAGCAGCAGGGCCGCCCTGCCGCAGCCCCAGGCCTCCCCCACTGCCAGCATCCGCAGCACCTGGGCCCGGGGCCGGTAGACGCTGCTGGTCTCCCCACCCAGCCGGGTGCAGAATTCCTCGGCGGAAAGCCGCCGGACCTGCCGCTGCCGCGGCGGTTCACAAACCTGGATCATTTGGTAAATCCCCCATTCTGTTCAGTATGCTTTCAGCATACGAAAGAGGGGGCGCAAAAGCCCTCGAAGCCTGGGGCCTCAGTCCAGTTTTATCTCCGGGCTCAGCACCTGGCCAATGGGCTTTGCAATGCACAGGTCTGCCTGGGCGTCGGCGGCGGTGGGCTGCATATTGATGACCACCAGGTGATCTCCCCGGAAGTACCGGATCAGCCCTGCCGCCGGGTACACCACCAGGCTGGTGCCGCCGATGATGAGAGTGTCGGCCTGCCGGATGGCACTGATGGAACCGGACAGCACCTGCTCGTCCAAGCCCTCCTCGTAGAGCACCACGTCCGGTTTTACGATGCCGCCGCAGACCGGGCACCGGGGCACCCCGGTGCTGTTGGCCATAAAGTCCACATCATAAAAGGCTCCGCAGCCGGTGCAGTAGTTCCGCAGGGTGCTGCCGTGGAGCTCATACACCGTCTTGCTGCCGGCGGCCTGGTGGAGGCCGTCGATGTTCTGGGTGACCACAGCCTTCAGCTTGCCCTGCTGCTCCAGCTGGGCCAGGCGCAGGTGGGCGGCATTGGGCTTGGCCCCCTTTACCAGGAGCTTGTCCCGGTAAAAGCGGTAGAACTCCTCCGGGTTCTGCTGCCAGAAGCTGTGGCTCAGGATGGTCTCCGGTGGGTAGTCGTATTTTTGGTGATAGAGCCCGTCCACACTGCGAAAATCCGGGATGCCGCTTTCTGTGGACACACCGGCTCCCCCAAAAAAGACGATACGGCTGCTTTTTGCAAGGATCTGCTCCAATGCCTGTACCATAAAACAAAACGCCCCTTTCCCCATGACAGGTTTTGTGCTAAGATACTACCAGTATAACACATTCTGGCCGGAAAGGAAGCGTCGGTTCTTGAACATCTGGTACATCAACAGCATCCTGGGCCCCCTGTGCCTGGAGGAGCAGGACCAGGCCCTCTGGGGCCTGCATTTTTGCCCCGAGGGGGTGCCGGACCTGGAGCCTCTGCCCCGGAAGGTGGTGGAGACCCCTCTACTGCAAGAGGCAGAGGAGCAGCTGAACGAATACTTTGCCGGGGCCCGGCGGAGCTTTGACCTGCCCCTGGCCCCCCAGGGCACCCCCTTCCAGCAGGCAGTGTGGGACCAGCTGCAGCAGATCCCCTACGGAGAGGTGCGGACCTACGGCCAGCTGGCCGCTGCCCTGGGCAAACCCCAGGCCGCCCGGGCGGTGGGCCGGGCCTGCCACTGCAACCCCCTGTGCATCCTGGTGCCCTGCCACCGGGTCGTGGGGGCCCACGGCAGCCTGACCGGCTACGCCTATGGGCTGGACATCAAGCAGTATCTGCTGGAACTGGAGCAAGGGTAAGCCCAAGCAAAAAGGACGGCTGCACAGCGTTTTGTGCAGCCGTCCTTTTTTATCTGTGATTTTCTGCAAACAGGGCCCCCAGCTCCGGCAGCAGCTCATGGGGCAGCATCCCATATTCCCCATGCTTTGCGGCAGCCCGGTCGGCGGCGGCACCATGGAGATACACGGCGCAGGCGGCAGCCTGGTAGGCCGGCAGACCGCAGGCCAGCAGGGCCGCCACCATGCCGGACAGCACATCGCCGCTGCCGCCCCGGGCAAGGCCCGGGTTCCCGGTGGGGTTCACGCCGCAGCGGCCGTCCGGGGCCGCCACCACCGTGTGGGCCCCCTTCAGCACCACCACGGCGTTCCAGGCCCGGGCATACTCCACCGCCGTGCCTTGCCGGTCAGCGGCGATCTCTGTCGCTGAAAGCCCGGTGAGCCGGGCCATCTCTCCGGGGTGAGGGGTCACCACCAGTTCCCCTGCTGGGTGGGGGAAGGCCCTGCCCTCCCCCAGCAGCTGGGCAGCGGCGTTGAGGCCGTCGGCGTCCAGCACTGCCGCCCCGGCAAAGCCCGGCAGCAGCTTTTGCACCAGGGTCCGGGTCTCAGCGGCCCGGGCCGGGCCTTGGGCAGTGCCCCCCAGCCCGGGGCCCAGCAGCAGCACCGTAGCCTTTTGGCCCTGGAGCAGGGGCACGTTTTCCGGGGCGATGCCCCCTTTGGCCCCCGGGGTACAGGGGCACAGGCAGCATTCCGGCAGCCGCACTGCCGCAGCCGCCACCACCGGCTCCACACTGGCCAGGGTCACGATGCCTGCCCCGGTACGCAAGGCACCCTCGGCAGCCAGCAGGGCGGCCCCCCGGTAAAAGCCACTGCCAGCCACAGCCAGCACACTGCCAAAGGTGCCCTTATGGCTGTCCCGGCTCCGGGGTGGGATGTTCTGCCAGACAAATTCATTGGTAATTTCCACAGCCATGGTGCACCTCCAGAGAACGATCGTTCGTTATTTTATTTGCTGATGCAGCGGCAGGCGTCCACTGTTTTTGCGGCTCACGCCTGGCCCTGCACCAGCTCCCGGATCTGTTTTTCCACGGTCCGGACTTCTTCCTGGAACATCCGGGCCGACACCCGCAGGGCCCCGTGGCCCAGGATGATGATCTGCTCCATGCCATCGGAGGTGGCCACCCGGACCCGGCGGTTTTTGCCGATCTCGTGGGTCACACGCTCAATGAACATATCCGCCGTTTCGGCCTCCTTGGTGTACACCACATGGATGTTGTGGTACTGCTGGATGGAGCCGGGGCTGCCGGGCACCCGGTAGGCGTCGAACACCAAAATCAGCACACACTTCTGGTAGCCCTGGTAGTTGCACAGAATATCCATCAGCTTGTGCCGGGCGGCATCCAGGCTGTCCCGGGCCAGGGCGTTCAGCTCCTCCCAGGCAAAGATGATGTTGTAGCCGTCCACCAGCAGATACTCCGGGGCGATCTCCCACTGCTCTGCGGCAAAATCCGGGCGGTGAGCCTTTTGTACCGGCTGGAAGGCGGCCAGGGGGTCCCGTTTGATGGGGCCGTAGGTGCGCTCAAAGATCTTCAACAGCTCGGCATCCTCCTCCAGGGTGGCCCGGTAGGCCATGGCCCGGCGCCGGGGCCCGGTGTTGTCCGGCTCCGGCCGGGCAGCCTTGGGCCGGCCCCAGCCGCTGTCCACGTGCATATAGCTCCGCACCTGGCTCCAGGGCACCACGAACCCGGCCCCGTGGGCGCAGAATACGGAATCCGCCGGGTCCTCCAGGTCGTGCTCCGGCTGGTAGCCCTTTTGTTCTATCACCTGCTGGGCGTTGTGGCAGGGGCGGTAGCCCTCCAATGTCAGGCTCAGGCGGCCCCGACCCCGGCTGTAGCTTACCACCTCCATGGGGTAGCCCTGCATGGTAGCCACCGGGGCGGTGCCCGTCAGCACGGCCGTTTCCTCCCCACTGGTGGGTGGGTCAAAGGTGCCCTCCATCCGCTGGATGTCACTGATGGCCCGGCCCAGGTTCTCCAGGGGCACCTCCAGCCGGAAGGTGTACCAGGGCTCCAGCAGCTGGCTTTTGGCCAGCATCAGCCCCTGCCGCACTGCCCGGTAGGTGGCCTGCCGGAAATCGCCCCCTTCCGTGTGCTTCAGGTGGGCCTTGCCAGCCAGCAGGGTGATCTTTACATCCGTCAGGGGGGAGCCGGTCAGCACCCCCCGGTGCTGCTTTTCTTCCAGGTGGGTCAGCACCAGCCGCTGCCAGTTTTTATCCAGCACTTCTTCCCGGCAGTCGGCGGCAAACTGCAGGCCGCTGCCCCGGGGCAAAGGCTCCAGCAGCAAATGCACCTCGGCGTAGTGGCGCAAAGGCTCGTAGTGGCCCACCCCCTCCATGGGTTCGGTGATGGTCTCCTTGTACAGGATGCCCCCGGGGCCAAACTCCACTGTCAGGCCAAACCGCTCTGCCAGCAGGCTCCGCAGCACTTCCAGCTGCACCTCGCCCATCAGCTGCACATGGATCTCCCCTAGGGTCTCGTTCCACACCACATGGAGCTGGGGTTCTTCCTCCTCCAGGCGGTGGAGCTTGCCCAGGGCCCCATGGACATCGGTGCCCTCCGGCAGCAGCACCTGATAGCTCAGCACCGGCTCCAGCACCGGCACATCACTGTCCCGTTCTGCCCCCAGCCCGGTGCCGGGCTTCGGGTGGGTCAGGCCTGTAACGGCACACACCTGCCCGGGGCCCACGGCCTCCGCCAGGGTATACTTTGCTCCGGAATACAGCCGCAGCTGGTTGGCCTTTTCCGCCCAGGGCTCCCCTTCGGCGGTGCCTGTAAGCTGGGCCTTGACCTTCAGCTGGCCGCCGGTAACGCGCAGCCAGGTGAGGCGGCTGCCTTGGTCGTCCTGGGAGACCTTGAACACCTTGGCTCCAAAGGCCTCCAGTGCCGGGGCAGGCCGGGTGTACCGGTCCAGCCCCTCCAGCAGCTGATCCACCCCTTCCAGCTTCAGGGCCGAGCCGAACCAGCAGGGGAACAGGTGCCGCCGGGCAATGGCCGGCACCAGCTGGGCCTCTGTCAGGGTCCCGGCGTCCAGCAGCTGATTCATCAGGTTCTCGTCGCACAGGGCCGCAGCCTCGTCCCGGGCAGCCTGGGGAGCCCCAAAATCCACAAAGCCCTCCCCCAGACGGCGGTTCAGCTGGTCCAGAAGGGCCTGCCGCTCCATGCCGGGCAGGTCCATCTTGTTGACGAACACAAAGGTAGGCACACGGTACCGCCGCAGCAGCCGCCAGAGGGTCTCGGTGTGGCTCTGCACCCCGTCGGTGCCGCTGACCACCAGCACGGCGTAATCCAGCACCTGGAGGGTCCGCTCGGTCTCGGTGGAAAAATCCACGTGGCCCGGGGTGTCCAGCAGGGTAAAGTCTGTATTGCCTGCCGTCAGCAGGGCCTGCTTGGAAAAAATGGTGATGCCCCGGGCCCGTTCCAGGGTATCGGTGTCCAAAAAGGCGTCCTTGTGGTCCACCCGGCCCAGCTTCCGGATGGCACCGGAACGGTACAGCAGAGCCTCCGACAGGGTGGTCTTGCCGGAGTCTACATGGGCCAGAATGCCCAGCACGATCTGTTTGCGTGTTGTTTCCATCCGCTTCTCCTACCATCAAAATATCCCTTTTATTGTAGCACGGAAGTGGAAAAAAGAAAAGCGGAGGCACCGCTGTTCGCAGTTCCTCCGCCTTTTTTTCAGCAGAAAAGGTTACTCCAGAATGATGCTCTTGCCGGTCATCTCTGCCGGGACAGGCAGACCGATATAGGGCAGCATGGTGGGAGCGATGTCGGCCAGGCAGCCGCCCTCCCGGAGCTTCACGTTGCCGCAGCCCACTGCCACAAAGGGCACCACATTGGTGGTGTGGGCAGTAAAGGGGGTGCCGTCCGGGTTCATCATCTTTTCGGCGTTGCCGTGGTCAGCGGTGATAAAGGCGCAGCCGCCGGCCTTCAGCACAGCAGACACCACCTGATCCACGCAGGTATCCACAGCCTCCACAGCCTTGACAGCTGCGTCGAACACGCCGGTGTGGCCCACCATATCGCAGTTGGCGAAGTTCAGGATCACCACATCATACTTGCCGCTCTCGATGCGCTTGACGCACTCGGCAGCCACGGCAGGTGCGCTCATCTCCGGCTGCAGGTCGTAGGTAGCCACCTTGGGGCTGGGGATCACGCAGCGGTCCTCTCCCTCGTAGGGGGCCTCCACGCCGCCGTTGAAGAAGAAGGTGACGTGGGCGTACTTCTCGGTCTCGGCGATCCGCAGCTGGGTCTTGCCGTGGGCAGACAGATACTCACCCAGAACGTTCTTCAGCTCCACCGGGGGGTAAGCCACTTCGCAGTTGGGCATGGTGGCGTCGTACTCGGCCATGCAGACGTAGTGCACCTGCTTGCGGCCGCCCCGACGCTCAAAGCCGGTAAAGGCATCGTCACAGAAGATCCGGGTCATCTGACGGGCACGGTCCGGGCGGAAGTTCATGAAGATAACGGTGTCGCCATCCTCCACACGGCCGCCCTCACAGGTGACGCAAGGCAGCACGAACTCGTCGGTGGTGTCGGCTGCGTAAGAAGCCTCCATGGCCTCAGCAGCGTTGGCAGCGTGCTGGCCCTCGCCGTAAACAAAGGCAGCATAGGCCTTTTCTTCACGGTCCCAGTTGTTGTCACGGTCCATGGCGTAGTAACGGCCGGAAACGCTGGCGATCTTGCCCACGCCCAGCTCGTCCAGCTTGGCCTGCAGGTCTGCCAGGAAGCCCTTGCCGGAGTGGGGGTCGGTGTCACGGCCGTCGGTGATGCAGTGGAGGAACACGTCCTTAGCACCCATGTGCTTGGCCATCTCCAGCACACCGAACCAGTGGTCCGCATGGCTGTGGACGCCGCCGGTGCCCACCAGGCCCATCAGATGGATGGCCTTGCCGGCGTCAATGGCAGCCTGCATGTTCTTGACCAGAACAGGGTTCTTGAGCATCTCGCCGTCCTTGATGGACTTGGTGATGAGGGTGAGCTGCTGGTACACGATGCGGCCTGCACCCATATTGGTGTGGCCCACCTCAGAGTTGCCCATCTGGCCGTCGGGCAGGCCCACAGCCATGCCGGAGGCCTCGATGGTGGTCATGGGGTACTTTTCCATCAGAGCATCCAGATGGGGGGTCTTGGCGGCCACCACAGCGTTGCCGTAGGTCTCATTGGGCACCCAGCCAAAGCCATCCATGATGCACAGAAGAACAGGTTTCTTTGCCATAAAAGTAGATCTCCTTTTGGTTTGAACAAATAGCGCCCGGCACAGCGCTGGAAATGCGGCGCAGCCGGGCGCTGGGAAAACGGTTTTGCGTCAGCGCTTAGCCCTTGGTGGCTGCGTTGACGATGACTGCAAAGTCGGGGGCCTTCAGGGAGGCGCCGCCAATGAGGCCGCCGTCCACGTCCTTCTTGCTCAGCAGCTCTTCGCAGTTCTTGGCGTTCATGCTGCCGCCGTACTGGACGGTGGTAGCCTCAGCCACAGCCTCGCCGTACAGCTCGCCCACCACCTTGCGGATCTGAGCGCAGACTTCCTGGGCCTGGTCGGAGGTAGCGGTCTTGCCGGTGCCGATGGCCCACACAGGCTCGTAGGCGATGACAACGTTGGCCATCTGCTCAGCGGTCACGTCCCGGAGAGCGATCTTGGTCTGCATCCGCACCAGCTCCTCGGTAACGCCCTCCTCACGCTGCTGCAGGCTCTCGCCCACGCACAGGATCACCTTCAGGCCGGCGTTCAGGGCAGCCAGGGTGCGCTTGTTCACGGTCTGGTCGGTCTCTGCAAAGTACTGACGACGCTCGGAGTGGCCCACGATGACGTACTCCACGCCCAGGTCCACCAGCATATCGGCGCTGATCTCGCCGGTGAATGCGCCGGACTTTTCAAAGTGGACGTTCTCGGCACCTACGTGGATGTTGGTGCCCTTGGTCTTAGCCACAGCGGTGACCAGATCGGTAAACGGAGTGCAGATGACCACCTCACAGGTAGCGTCCTTCACGGCAGGGATCAGCTCGTCCACCAGCACTGCTGCCTCAGAGGCGGTCTTGTTCATCTTCCAGTTGCCTGCAATGATTGCCTTACGCTTTGCCTTATCCATGATGTCTATCTCCTTTACATTTACCTTCTCAATAAAAAAGGTGCGGCGGCGCAAATGCCGCCGCACCCATTGTGATGCCGGAAAAAATTATGCGTTCTGGATGACGGCGATGCCGGGCAGCTCCTTGCCCTCCAGGTACTCCAGAGATGCGCCGCCGCCGGTGGAGATGTGGGTCATCTTGTCGCCCAGGCCCATCTGCTGCACAGCTGCTGCGCTGTCGCCGCCGCCGATGACGGTGGTAGCATCGCTCTCAGCCATAGCCTTAGCCACAGCCAGGGTGCCGGCTGCCAGGGTGGGGTTCTCGAACACGCCCATGGGTCCGTTCCACACCACGGTCTTGGATGCCTTGACAGCATCCGCAAACAGCTTCATGGTCTCGGGGCCGATGTCGCAGCCCTCCATGTCAGCAGGGATGGCAGTGACAGGCACCACGGTGACGTCCACAGGAGCGTCGATGGGATCGGGGAAGTCCTTGATGCAGGCAGCGTCCACAGGCAGCAGCAGCTTCACGCCCTTCTCCTGTGCCTTAGCCATCATTTCCTTGCAGTAGTCCAGCTTGGTGTCGTCGCACAGGCTCTTGCCAACCTCGTAGCCCTGAGCCTTGACGAAGGTGTAAGCCATGCCGCCGCCGATGATCAGGGTGTCCACCTTCTCCAGCAGGTT